>NC_010571.1:1025000-1366666 GCF_000019965.1 Opitutus terrae PB90-1 | reverse complement strand
CGCCGCCTCGCGCATCCCTTGAATGACTCCACGCGTCCGCGTGGCGCCCCCTCGTTCTCCCCATGACACCCATCCCCCACACCTCTGTTCGCTCTGCGAACACGCGCGTCCTCCGTCGCTGGATGATGCTCCCGCTGGTCCGCCGGCTCGGCCTGCTTGCCGGCGTGGCGCTCGGCTTCGCGGCGCTACCCGCCACCGCCCAAGTCGTTTCCAACACCTTTGAGGACGGCACGACGCAGGGCTGGACCGCACGCGGTCCGGTCACGCTGACGAGCTCGACCGACGTCGCGCATGCGGGCACGCGCAGCTTGAAAACCACCGGCCGCACCGCGGCGTGGAACGGCCCCGCGCTCGACCTGCGTCCGCTGCTCGCCGCCAACACCACCTACACGATCTCCGGCTGGGTGCGGCTCGTCGCCGGCCAGCCCACGAGCAATCTGAAGTTCACCGTCGAGATGCGTGCCGCCGGCGAGGCGAGCAACAGCTACGTCCAGGTGAACAACGCGACGGCCGTGACCGACGGTGCGTGGGTGCAGCTGCAGGGCACGTTCAGCTTCACCTCAGCGAGCAACGATAATCTTACGCTCTACCTCGAGAGCAGCGACGCCACCTCCGCCTATTATCTCGACGACTTCACGATCACCGGCGGATCCGACGGACCCCCGCCTGACACCAGCGGGCTCGCGACGGATTTTGAAACCGGCACGAGCGAAGGCTGGGGTCCCCGCGGGCCCGTCACGCTGACGCCCACGACCGAAACCGCTGCCACGGGCAGCTACAGCTTGCGCGTCACTGGCCGCACGGCGTCGTGGCAGGGACCGACGATCAACGTGCTCGGCAAGCTCTCCAAGGGCTCCCGCTACGCGATCGGCGTGCGCGTGAAACTCCTCGCGGGCGAGCCCGCCAGCAATGTCCGCGTCAGCCTGCAGGCCGACAACAACGGGTCCACGTCCTTCCTCACCGTCATCGGCAACACGCCCGTCACCGACGCCGGCTGGGTCGACCTCGCGACCGTCTACAACTTCGGCGCCGATGCCACGCAACTCCAGCTCTACGTCGAGACCGACACCGGCACCGCCTCGTTCTACATCGACGATTTCATCCTCGACTACATCGCGCCGCCAACCGTGCAGGACATCACTCCGGTGAAGAGCGTACTCGCCAGCTATTTCGATATCGGCGTGGCCGTCGAGCCGCCGGAGCTCAGCGGCCCTCATGCGCAACTCCTGCTGAAGCACTTCAACAGCATTGTTGCGGGCAACGCGATGAAGTGGGGCCCGATTGAGCCGACGGAGGGCAATTTCAACTGGGGCCCGGCGGACGCGATCGCGAATTTCGCGCGCGCCAATGGGCTCAAGATGCGCGGTCACACGCTGCTTTGGCACAACCAGAACCCGGCGTGGCTGTTCCGCGACGCCGTCGGCAATCCGCTCGAGTCCGGTAACCCGGCGCATCGCGCGCTGCTCATCCAGCGCCTGCAATCGCACCTCAATGCGGTCGTGAGTCGCTACAACGACGTCGTTTCCGATTGGGACGTGGTGAATGAAGTGATCGATCCCTCGCAACCCAACGGGCTCCGCAACACGCCCTGGCTGCAGATCATCGGGCCCGACTACATCGATCTCGCATTCCAGTTCGCCGCTGCTGCGACCACGACCGGCGGGCTCTACATCAACGATTTCAACACGGAAGACCCCGCCAAACGCGATGCGCTCGCCAACGTCGTGCGCGGCCTGCTCGCGCGCGGCATCCGCGTCGACGGCGTCGGACACCAGACCCACATCCGCATCGACTATCCCCCGCTCGAACGGATCGCGCAGAGTATCGATTTGTTCACGTCGCTGGGCCTCGACAACCAGATCACCGAGCTCGACATCAGCGCCTATTCCAACGACACCGACACCTCACCTGTCTCGCAGGAAACACTCGTGCGGCAGGGCTATCGTTATCGGGACCTGTTCGACCTTTTCCGCGCGAAGAGCAGCCAGATCAGCTCGGTTACACTCTGGGGTCTCGCTGACGATAACACGTGGCTGAAGACCTTCCCGATCCGGCGCGACGACAAACCGCTGCTGTTTGACGAACAGCTCCAGGCCAAGCCGGCCTACTATGGCGTCGTCGATCCTTCGCAGCTGCCGGTGCTGCCGAAGAAGCTCAACGTCACGCAGAAGCCGGCCGGGCTGCTCAGCAACCTGAAGACGTGGGTCGCGCTCGCACCGGTCCCACTCGACCCGGGCGACGGCTCCGCTTCGTGGGGCCAGTTCAAGGCCGTCTGGAGCGCCAACGCGATTCACCTCTCCGTCGAGGTGACCGACCGCACGCGGATGCAGGCCGGCGATCGCGTCGAGATTTTCCTCGGCGGGCAGACGTTCACGTTCAACCGCTACGGCATCCAGCGGCCGGCCGGCGCAGAGGGGTTGCTCACGCCGACGCGCAACGGTTATCTGCTGCTGGCGAGTGTGCCCGTTTCGTCCGCGCTCAGCGTCGGCGACAACGTGCTCTTCGACCTCCGCGTCACCGACGGCAGCACCGGACGCCAGCAGTCGTGGAGTGACACGCATCACGCGCAGGACGTCGACAACTCCGGTTTCGGGGCCTTCACGCTGCTGCCGGAGAAAAACATTGTCACCGTGGGCCGCGGCACGCCGACCATCGATGGCGAACAAGATCGCGTCTGGCGCACCGCCACGGAGATCGTGACGAACCGGTTCGCTTTTGGCACCTCGGGCGCGACCGCCCACGTGAAGCTGTTGTGGGACAGCGGTCATGTCTACCTCTACGCCACGGTAGCCGATCCGGTGCTGAGCAAGGCCAGCCCGAATCCTTGGGAAGAAGACTCGGTCGAAATCTTCGTTGATCCGAACAACGCGCAGACGACGAGCTACCAATCGGACGACGCGCAATATCGCGTGAACTTCGACAACGAGGTGAGTGCCGGCGGCACGAGCTCGGTCGCCCGGATCGTCAGCGCCACGCGCCGCGTGAGCGGCGGCTACGTGGTCGAGGCAGCGATCGCTATCGACGCCGGCGAAACGGTCCGCGGCTCGGCCCTGGGCTTCGACTTGCAGGTGAACGATGACTCGGGCGGCGGCACCCGCACGAGCGTCGCCACGTGGAACGACGAGTCGGGCAACGCTTATCAAGACACCTCGCAGTTCGGCGCGATCATCCTCCGATAATCCGCCAAAGCTGCGCGAGTGCGCAAAGCCCGGCTCGCCTCCGCGAGCCGGGCTTTTGGTTTTCCTCACCACGATCCGCGCGTAGGGCCGGCGCTCGCCTGCGGTGAGCCTGTCGAATCCACCGCCGGCCGCCGTGTGCGGTCCGCCTTATCCGATTCGCGGCTGCCGGCCAGCGGCAGCTTTCCGGCTGCGCCCACGCAGCCATCGTTTTCCAAAGGGCGCAGCATGCCTCCGCCCTACTCAGCTCTCGCTCCGCCATCTCTCAGCTCTGGGCTCTAGACGCTCGGCTCCGCTGCCCCTCTCAACCCTCAAACGCTCATCTCTCAACTCTTCCGCCCCTCACCTCACCCGGTGGGAATGGAAAATATCCCGCCGACCTTCGATACCCCACACGGGCTCTGTTTCGACCGGCACCACCGCGCTGATCGCGTGAATCCGGCCCTTCGGATAAGCCGCCGCCACCGCCGCCGCGATCATCACCCACGTCAGCTCGTCGAGTTCCATCCGTGCCGGCACGGGTGCCGACGACGGCGCCGCGATGCGAATGCGGCCGGTGGACGCCGGTTGCTCCAGCGCCGCGAGGCGGGCCTCGAGCACAGCAATCCGCTCGGCGAATTGCTGGAGAATGGGATCGTTTACGAGGGGGATACTGCTGGTGGTCACGATGAGCAGGCGTGTCGGGGTAGACACCTCCAGTGGGTCAGGTTCCCCAAACCAGCGCACGCCCAAACTTCACGCCCGCCGCAACCCGGGCGCTGAAACCCAACAACTTCCGCCGCCTCCCACCGAACGTGCTGGCGAGCCTCCGCCGCGCCCCGCTCAGGACCTCGCCGGACTTAGCAGCGCGGAACGTTCCGGGGCGGGTTGCCGCGCCGGCAGGCGGGCGACGGCTGGCACGATCGGCCACGATGGCCGCGGACGGACTTCTTCGCGCGATCGCCGGTGCTGGCGGGCGCTGGTCGGTTCCAGCGCTGAGGTGAGTTGTCGTTTTAATCCCTTCACCGCCCGCGCGTAGACCCCACGGCGCGAGGCGCGGGCCAGTGCGACGGCCAGCTCGGTCTGGCCCTGCGCCACGGCGGCGTCGTGAAGCTGCCGCACCAGGAAATCGTGCTCCTCGCTTTTCACCGGCAACTGCGCCACCTCGGCCAGCGTCGCCCGCCGCGGGAAAGCCGCCGGCACCGGCACGCCCGCCAACCAAAAGCATACCTGCGTGACTCGGCAGGTGAAGCATACGCCGCAGTTGCGATCGTGCTGTTCGCCCTGCCAGCAGACCCGGACGCGCTCCGCCACGAGCGGCTGCCGCGCCAGCGCCTGCACTTTGGCGAGCTTGGTGAACGCCGCGCCGTCGTGCCAGTAGGTCACGAGCTCCGACGAGAACAACGGATCGGTGACCGCGTTCGACGCCCATGGGAATCTCATCTTCGGATACGCCTGCGTCGCTGGGATCAGCACGTGCTCGAACCACGGCTCGAAGCAGGCGAGCGCCGCAGCCTGCCAGATGCCGTGCGTCTCCGTCTCCCAGTCGCCGCCGAACGCCGCCCGCAGTGTCCGCAGATTCGTGCGCAGCCGGTAGGCGCGCAGCCCGAAGTGGCGGAGCAGCGCCACCGAGTTCTGCCAGGCACGCGCGAACGCGGCCGGTTCCGTCAGCGGGATGTCGAAGCCATGCACCATCACGCCAGCCCGCAGCTCGGCGCGGCGATGCCTCACCGCGGCGCCGGCCAGCGTGTGACGAAACGCGGTGAAACAGCCGTCGATCCCGCCGGAGAACGCACTCACGGCGCCCATCGGATTCGCGCTCGGCGCCGCAGGCGCCACGTCGGCGAGAATCGGCACCACTCGCAGCGTGCGCGGACACCAGCTCGCCATCGCCTCCTGCCACTCCATCACGTTGGCCAGCGTCACCGGATCGACCGGCAGCGGCAGCCGGAGCGCCGTTCCCATGCGCATCGCCGGAACGAGAAACGCGAACAGGAAAGCGCGAGTCGGAACCGTCGCATCAGGCGCGGCAGGAACCGCGGCGTGAAACTCCACCGGCACGGCTGGCCGGCAGGGCGGCTGCAAAGTGCCGCGATAGACGACCTCGAGGTCGCGAATCTCCGGAGGGGAGACCTGGAGCAGCGAAGTGGACATGGGGAAGCGCGTTGAAAGCCGAACGCAAAAAACGGGGGGCGCCATAGAGCCCGCCGTCGGCTTCCGGTTCCTCACCTCCCCTGTCACAGTGGTTCCCCTATGCCGGCGAGCTCGCAAAACCAACGGCTTGCCAATTTTACCTGACGCCGACCGCGAAACGGTGCACCTCTGCCCCCACCCCGCTTTCTCGTCGCCGCACGGCTTCGCCGTGCGGACCGCGTCGCCAACGCCGCGGCTGCGAACCGCAACCACGCTTCGAGGACAAGGTACTCCACCCGGCCGCCGCCGCCGGACGAGCGTCTCGATGACCAGCGATCGCCCGCGGCCGAACGATCGCCGCTCGCCCAGCCTCACATCTTCGCCGTCGTCATCATTGCCGCGTCCTTGGCGGCAGCCACGATCTTTTGGGGCTCGAGCCGGTGCTTGTAATCCGGATTCACGTGGGCGAAGCGGATCGTGCCGCTGGTGTCGACGACATACACGGCCGGATGCGGCAGCTTGTGGTGCGTTCGACCGGATGCGGCTTCGAGATCGATCTGATATTTCTCTTTGAACATCCGCACATCGTCCGGCTTCACCTCGAAGGAAATGCCCAGCGCGTCCGCGGCTTTCATCTCCTGATCGGAAAACAGCTGGTAGTGAATCTTCCCGCGGTCTGGTGTTTCGCGCAGCTTCATCGGCTGGTCGGCGCTGACCGCGAGCAGCTGGTAACCTGCCGCGCGCAGCTCATCCTCGATGCCGACCAGCGCGGCCAGGTGCATGTTGCAGTAAGGACACCAGCCGCCGCGGTAGAAGATCAACACCGTGGGTTTTTCGCGCACGAGCGCCGCGAGATCGTGCGGCCGGCTGGCTTCATCGAGCACGGTGACAGCCGGCACGTGATCGCCGACGCCGAGCTGCTTCATCGGCATCATGGCCATCGCGTGATCTGACTGGGCCATGTCACCGGCGAAAGCCGACGTGGCCAGGCCGAGCGTCGCAACCGCGAGGATCGAGAGGAAACGGAGACGTGTTGATTTCATAGGTGAACAAGATCTTGGGAGCGCCGGCCCTGTTGAATATTCCCATCGCGCGCGGTCATTCCTCTCAGCGCTCGTCTCAGCGGCCCGCCCGGCGGTCGGGCCCTACCTTTTCAACCCGCGGTCGCGCTCTCACTATTTCTCCGTCCGTCCCCTCAACTCTCATCCCTCAACTCTCAACTCCCCCTCTCAACTTCCTCACCCCTCAACTCTCAACTTCCCCTCCCGCTCAAACAATCCGGAGAACACCCGAGAAAAACGTGGTCGCCATCCGCGCGCCGGCCATGTGTCTCTTGCGCCGCTTCGCTGAAATGAGGGTTCAGCCCAACCAGTCATTTATCGTATTCCAGCTTCGCATCGCCGAAAAGGTCGAGCACTCGCGTGCGCGGACGCAGGCGGTGATCAACGAGATCATCGGCGAGGCGCTCGCGCAGCAGGAACAGGCCGCCGCACGTCGTCAGGCACAAACCAACGCCGAGTGGCTCGGTCGCGTACTCGACGAGAAAGCCTAGCCCGCTCGCCGCCCTGGGAGCGCGGGCGTCTCGCCCGCATGGTTGGAGTGGGAGCGCGGCCAGTTTACCCCGACGCGTCGGGGCCTTCGGCCACAACGATGGAGCCGCGACGCCCTCGTCGCGGCTGATCCCTAAGCTTCATCGCCTAGCGTCCACCGTCCCCCGTTTCACCGTCTACCGTCTACGGTTTCACCGCCTCACCGTCCGGATTTCAGCGTTTCCCATTTCTGCTTTTTGTTTTCTCCAGACGCGCCCCGAGCTTAGCACACGCCGCCCGCTTGCGCTGCATTCGTGGCGGTGTTCATTTCCCGGTCGCGCCCCCGCTTTCGCTTCGGCACTCCCCATGCCGCTTCCCAACCCCACCGCCACGTCCGCGTCGTCCGCCTCTTCGCGCGTGAAGAAGATCATCGTCGCCGTGCACGGCATCGGCGATCAGGTGCGCAACGAGACCATCCTCTCCACCGCCGTCCGGTTCTGCGACCACTATGGCTACGAGGGACTCGTCTCGCTCGGCGCGTTCACCGAGTTTCCGCCCGAGCCGGGTAAGGCGCCGCCGCCGGAACCCGCCCTGTTCATCGATGATCCGCCACCGTTTCAGCCCTGTCCCGGCCTGACCGGCACGATCGGGTTCGTCGAGGTCCACTGGGCGGATCTCGCGCGCAAGGTCTCGACCGACGGCTACATGCTGCAGGAAACCAAGGCCTGGGCGCGCACCCTCGTGCAGCGAATGCGCGTCTACGCCACGCACCGCAACCCCGCCAACGCCAACATCGACTACCGCCGCATCGGCGAGGTCCTCGAGGAAATCATCGACACCGTGCGCGTGATCGAGGCGCTACTGTTTCTCAGCAACAAGGCCGGACTCGGCGAATTCAAGTTGCGCGAAATGCTCGACGCGTTCGTGGGCGACGTGCAGCTCGTCACGGAATTCGCCCCGATCCGCGCCGGCATCCTGCAGCGGTTCACCGACGCGATGGCGGCGATCCACGCGAAATATCCTGACGCCCAGATCCACATCGTCGCGCATAGCGAAGGCACCGTAGTCGCATTCCTCGGACTGCTCGAAGCCGACCTCGACATCAATGTCCACCCGTGGATTTCCCAGGTGCGCGGGTTCATGACGCTCGGCTCGCCGATCGACAAGCACCTGATCCTGTGGCCGCGGCTGTTCGAGCGCTACAAGGGACCGTCCGGTCTCGCCGGCACCACGATCCGCTGGGTCAACTACGTCGACTACGCCGATCCCGTCGGGTTCGATCTCGACACCGCCCGCGACTGGCTCCGGCAGCGCGGCTACCTCGGCCCGCCGCGCTATCAGCAGCTCTTCGCGTTCGACGAAAAGGAAGACTTCTCGTTCCGTCGCTATCCGGTGCCCGGCAAGGCGCACGTCGACTACTGGACGGATCCCGCCGTGTTCGGCGACTTCATCGGCCGCGTGGTCGACGCGCCGCCCGCTTCGGCGCCGGCCGCTACAGTTCCGAATATCAGCGCCGGCCCGCCGTCGCGCTGGTGGGTGCCGTTCGTCACCTACGGATTCGGCTACCTGCTGCCGCTGCTCGTGCTCCACCTCGGCGCCTACGTGCTCTGCAAGGCGGTCTACGACTACCTCGATCCGAAGGACGAGCTCGGCCATCCGAACTTCGTGCTCACTGTGCTCGCGCTGAGCTGGCTGATCGCTGGCACGACGGTATGGCTCCGGCTGGTCCGACTTACGCGCAAATGGCGGTTCTTCTTCCTCGGGCTCGCGCTCTACGTCGTATTCGCGGCGGCATTTTTCGCGGCCGTCCAGTTCATGGATCCTACGCCCGATCCGGCCGTGGCCGTCACCGAGCTCGGGTGGTTCGAGGTCTGCACGCGCGTGTTCGAGCTGCCGCTCGGGTTCGGCGCGCTGGCCGGCAGTCTCGCCGTCGTCCTTCTCGTGCTGCTGGTGAATGCGCCGTGGTGGCGCCGCTGGTGGCACGCCTTCGCCTCATGAGCACCGCCTCTTCGCTGCCGCCTCGTGATGAATCCGCCGCGCCCGCCAGCCGGCCCGGACGCCGGCCGCGTCCGCGCTCGGGGCGCGGACAAAAGCCGATGATCTGGCTCGTCGGCGTGGTGTTCGTCACGTTCGCGATCCTCAACGAAGTCTGGCGGACGCAGCCGACCGGTCCGCTCTGGCGCGTGTTCGTGGCGATCGCGGCGTTTCTCTATCTCTGGTGGCTGAGCTCGCTGCTATTCGACCTGGTGTTCGTGTGGCACCGCTACATCCAGGGCGACGCCGCGCACAAGTCCCTCCGCGAAACCGTCGCGCGTGAAAGCTTCCGGCCGCGCGACGACTCGTCCGAGGGTCCGCCCGATCCCACGCCCGCACACCTCCCACCGCTCGGCCCGGCCGGCGGCAGCTCTGAACGCGTGCTCAGCCACACGCTCTGAGCGGTTGCTTCTTGGGAGCGCAGGCGTCTCGCCCGCACGGTGGGAGTGGGAGCGCTGCCGCCCTCGGCCGCTTCAGTGAACCAGTGACACGGTGAAGCGGTTTATCTTTCCGCGGCACCTTGGGAAGTCGTGTTTCACCGCGTCACCGCGCCGCCGTTCACCGTTTCACCGCTTCACGGCCGCACAGCTTCATCGTCGACCGTCCACAGTCTCCCGTTTCACCGGTTCCTCGCCACAGCGACTATTTCGCCTCCGGAGGGCGCTGATAGGGCTCGAGGGCATCGAGCAGCTCGGACAACAGCGCACGCAACGCGGCGATGTCTCCGTCGGGCAGCAACGCGACGCGTCGCGTGGGCAGATTGTGCATCGGCACGAGTTGGTTGGCCTCGAGGAGATTCGCCGCCGTTTCGGCCAGCTTCCGTCCCTCGGACGAGGGAGCATTCGTGTCGCTCAACCACGTCCTTCCCTCGGCTACGGTGCGGGTCACCGATCCCTCGCGGTCGGGAAACTCCGCGACCGCCTCCGCGCCGCGGTTGCGGTAAAGTCCGAGCAAGGCGGCCGCGATCGACGGATCGCGCACCGTTCCGTCCGGGTAAAAAATCCCATGCACGTTGCCCCAGTTCTTCGTGACCATCAGTTCCCACACGTAGAAGCCCATGCCCGCGCGGGCGTGTTCCTCGATCGCGACGTCATAGGGATTGGCGCGCGCCGTGCAGCCGATTTCCGTGTTGATCACCGGCTTCTTCATGCCGGCGGCGAAGGCCTGCGCCGCGGCGATGTTGCCGCGAATCTCCGCCCGCGTCGGGCTGTAATCGTGATAGGACAGCACATCCACCACGTCGCCGTTTTCCTCCATCGATTTCTCGTAGGCGAAGCCGATCGTGATCGGCGTGCGCGGCCGGCGCGTGTCGAGTTCGCGAAAGATCTGGGCCAGCACGCGCGCATACGCCGTGACCTCGGCGCGCGTGGCGCTGGTCGGCGGATAATCCGGCTCGTTGAAAACATCCCAGAATGCCAGTGCGGGCTCATCGCCGAGCGTATCGATCAATTCCTGTGCCCAGGCACGCGAGAGCGGGTACGGCGCCGCTTCCTTGATCATCTCGGATTTGTAGGAGACCACGGGCATCAAGCCGATGCCGCGAGCCTGACAGGCGCGGGCCAGATCGCGGAGATTTCGGCGGAAGGCCTCCTTGTTCTCGAGATACACCGAATAACTGAGAAAGACCCGCACGTGATTGAGTCCGACCTCGCGCGCATAGTCCAAATCGCGTTGCGCTTCCTGCAGATCGAATTTGCGCCAGTGCTCGCGATGGTGACCTCCCGCGGAGCAGTAGTTGGCGCCGCGGATAGTGGAATAATCCTGCAGGCGAACATCAGCGCCGGGCACCGGTGCCGCGCGCGAAACAAGGCTGCCCAGGGCGAGGCAGCTCACAACCATCAGCGACTGGGTAACATTCATGGAATGATTCGGGGTCTGGCCGAGCACGATCGGACGCTTCGGCTGCTTGGCCTGACGCATCACCGGCGGAAACGGTCACATTCCCCACGCACGACGTCGCGTCTTCCTTCGCCCTTTTCACCGCGCCCTGGGAGCGCGGGCGTCTCGCCCGCACGCCTTGCCTGGGAGCGCGGCCGCCCTCGGCCGCTTCACCGTATCACCGTCTCACCGCTCACTGCTTCACCGGCTGCATTTCACCTTTCCCATTTCTGCTTTCTGCTTTTCCACCGTCTCACCGCATCACCGTCTCACCGTCCACGGCCAACTGTCCACCGTCTCACCAGCTCGCTCTCAGCTCTAGGCACTCAGCTCTGAGCTCTCAGCCTACCGCTTAGCGCTTATCGCCGTGCGCCGGCAGCGCGAACTTGATCGGCACCACCATCTGGGTGTTCACCGCACGGCCGTCCTTCATGCCGGGCGTGAACTTCCACTGCTTCACCGCTTCGATCGCGGGCTCCTCGAACTCGGGCCGCGTGCTGAAAAACGCCCGCACCTGGGTGGTGTCGCCCTTCGCGGTGACGACCAGCGCAACCTGCACGTCGCCCTCGATCTTTTCGGCCAGCATTTTCGCGGGATAGAGCGGCTGGACTTGCGAGACCACCTGCGGCCACTGGCCCGGCGCCTCGTCGGCGGCTTTCGGGAACGGCTCCGGCTTGTCGCCGGCGAGCGCCGGCAGCGTCGCCGTACCCAGCGCGACCCCGCAAATCAGGGAGGTAAGAATCGAGCGTGCTTTCATAAGGAAGAGGACGTTTCTGTTCCGTCCACCTCCCAGCACCCGCTGTCCACGGAATCGCACAAAAGCGACAAGCTTTAGGCTGTAGGCGGTAAGCCACAGGGGCGCAGACCTGCTGCGCCCATTTGGGAGCGCGGGCATCTTGCCCGCCTCAGAACATCGTCACGCAGAACTTCACCCACTCCAAAATCCTTCTGTGTGCTCCGTGTTTTCCGTGGGCCACCTTTCTCGTTTCCGCTTTTTCCCCGTCCGCCCCCACCGCTTCACCGCTTCACCGCTTCGCTGCGTCACCGCATCACCGTCCACTGTCTCACCGTCTCACCGTCTCACCGTCCACCGTCTCACCGTCGACTGTCCACCGTCCACCGTCTCACCGCTTCGCGCCCACGAACGTCACGATCGCCTCCAGCAACTGGTCATCGGACTCACCGAACTCGCTCACGGTCGTACCGTGATGGCGGTTGGGCAGCACGAGGGTGCGCACGTCCTTCTGCCCGGCCGCCTTCAACGCCGACACCAGCAGCAGGTTTTCCTCAGCTCTCATCTCCATGTCGTGCTCGGCCCAGACCACGAGCAATGGCGGCAGCCCGCTTTTCACGTGGTGCAGCGGCGCAGCTTCGTCGGCGATGATCGTCGCTTTCGGCAGGCCGCGTTCTTCGCGAATCGTGTAGTGGGTCAGGGTTTGTCCAGCGACCGGGATCAATCCCGCCAGCGCGCCGGGCTGCAGCTCGTATTTTTCCAAATACGCCGGGTTCAACCCGACCATGAGCACCAGATACGCGCCCGCAGAGTGGCCGCCGAGAAACACGCGCTCGCGACGGCCGCCGTGTTCCGCGATGTGCCGCACCGTCCAGGCCACGGCCGCAGCCGAGTCGTCGATGTAGGCGGGATAGGGCGCCTTGGCGCTGAGCCGATAGTTTGGCACCACCACGGCCACGCCACGCTCGGCCAGGAGCCGCGCGATGTTGCTTGCGTCCTCCTTCTTTCCGGCGGTCAGCCCTCCGCCATGCAGCCAGATCAGCGTTGGGAAATCCTGGCGCGCCGCCGGCAGATAGACGTCGAGCTTGCACCGACTGGCCTCGTACTCCGTCAGGTCCGGTCCGGTCTTATAGGCCGCATCGCTGAGGACCGAGATCCCCGCCTGATCGCCAAACGCGTTGGTCGAAACCAACGCGTGCACCGCACCGATCACCGCAACCGCCATCCACCGCCGCATGCATCCGCGAAGAGACGAGAGAATCATGAGCCCACATTAGTGCTTCGCCCTCCGACGGCGACCGAGAACACCGTCCTACGTCATCGCACCGCTTCACCGTCCACCGCCGTCCGGCTATCGTCGATCGTCCCCCGTCCACCGTTCACCGTTCACCGTTCACCGCCTCACTGCTTCACCGTTTCACTGCATCACCGCCTCACCGTCCACCGTCTGCCTCGGTTCGCCCTCGGATCGACTTCTGTTCAAACCAGCACTGGGCCTTCTGGAAAAAAGGTCCAAGCGCGATCCGCTCTGTTGCACAGCACGCCTGCGCTCTGCTCGGAGCTCCGCACGTCGGCGGTAGGATTGCAACGGGCGGACGCACGCGACAGCCTGAGCCGACCTATGAAGCAGCCGTTCAAGCTGTTCCTCGCGGCGATTCTCCTCGTCATTGCCGGGCTCGCCTACTGGAAGTTCGCGTTTCCGACGCACCGGATCGTCACCCGCTCCGAGCTGATCATGCTCGGCGATCTCGACGGCGATCACCGCTGGTCGAAGGCCGATCTGGCAATTCTCGATCAGTTCATCGCCGCGCCGGCACAAGTTTCCGATGCGGTGGCGTGGAAGCTCGATCTCAACCAGAACCGGCTCATCGATTCGGAAGACGTCCGACTGCTTCGCGCGCTCGTCGCCGCCGGCGGTGCTCCGTACGTCGCCGAGGAATCGGCGCACGCGCGCCACGAGATGTTTCCGCGACCCCGAGAATTCTACCGCTACGTCACGAGTGCGGAATACCGGCCGCGGCCGCTCTGGGCGCTGCCCTACGCCGGCGCCGCGGACTCCGTGCTCCGCTGGCTCGCGTCGCTGCCGCGGCCAGCGCGGTTATTGACTTACGAGGACGAACTCGACGCGGCCATCTACTCCGAGGCGGTCCGCTTTGATCAGGGCTGGCGCCGGCGCGAGCAGGACCTGCTGTCGCTCGAGCGCGACTACGCTGCCCGCAAACTCGCGCGCGTCGCCGCGCTGCAGGCCGCCGGCGAGAAATTCGAGCTGCTGCTGGCGTTGATCGAGCTCGTCGAGGATGCGGAGACGCTGACCACCCGTGACCAGTCGGAGTTTGTCCTGCATCTGCTGATCTTCCGCGACCATTTGCGCGAGGTGCTGCGCTCGCCCGCTTACGCCGATTTTCAGGCAGGCCGGATCGATTGGCGGCCGGTGCTGCAGCTCGTCGCGCTCCACCTGCAGCAGGATCTCGGGCTGGAGTACGATTTCGAAAAACTCGGACCGCCGCGAAATCTGACGAGCGTCGAAAACTATCTCCAACGCGCCGAGTGGCAGTATTACAAGAGCAGTGCGCGCGAGGAGGACTTCCGCGCCCTCATCGCCTTCGCCCAGCACGAGCCGCGGTATCTGCGGACCGTGTCACGCACTAGCCGGCGGCTGCAGGACCGCGAGGTCGAGAACCATAATCTGCCAATGGTGCTGCTGTTTCGCGAAGCCCTGCGCCTCACCCACGGCGACAAGAAAAAGGCGGCGGGGCTGCTCGACGAGGCGATCCGGATTCCGTTCGGATGGATCAAGTCGATTCCAGCCGCGAAGCTGCCCGGCTCCCTCGCCTATGAAAATTTCCTGCTGCCGGGCAACAAAGAGGATGGCGCGGACAAGAGCCGGCACTGGAATGTCTTTGGCGCGATCTGCCTCTACAAGTCACCTCGTGAAGCACTCGATCTTGCGCTCAAGCGGGAGATGCAGGATTTCCGCGACGGCCACTACGCCGAGCCGGAGCTCCGTGAGTTCCTGCGCGACATGATCGGCAATCTCAACGGCATGTTTCACGTGCTGACGATCGATCCGGCGCTGGTTACCGCAACTCCGGCCGAATGATCGCAGGCGCGTCGCGCCGCCCCACGGTCTCAGTTTTCCGTGGGCCACGACCGAGTTCCTCGCCATGCTCCGGAAGGTGATCTGATCGATTCTGACCGGCTCCACCGCCTATGCTCTCGATTGTCCACGCTCCTTCTCTGTCCTGCGTCGTCAGGCTGTCTGTCGCATTGATCGCCCTGGCGACGGCCGGCACCGTCTGGTCCAAATCGCTCCCGGCTTCGACCATTGAGGGCCGCACGATCACCTGCCCAAGCCTTGGGTATAGGGGGATCCAGTTCGAATCCCCCGCGGGCTACCTGCCATTCAAACCGCTGCCAAAGGAAACCCGCACATGGGATTTCGCCCAGTGGGCGTGGAGTATGTCCGTCGACTACACCAAGACTCGCGGCTCGATGAACCTGGAGTATTTCTCCTTCAGCCATTGGGACGGGGGAATCACGGTGTCGCTCGAACAACAGGTCGACATCCTGCCGTCGCTTAAAGAGCGGTCTGAATACGAGCAACACGTCCGCTGGCTGGCGCAAACATTGAAATTTCCTGCAGGCAATGTGGTCCTGCGCGAAACCCGTAGAGTGGGCCGGCACTACGTCGCCTGCGCGGCTCGGGAGTTTCCCGAATACGATCGCTGCAACGTGGTCTACTTACTGGCCATTCCGCCCAAGGGAATGTTCGTAGTGAACGCGGTGACGACGATTGCGCGTCGCGAGCAGATCGTCGCTGATGTCGAAACGATGCTCGCCTCGGTCGCCGAGCGGCCGAAGAAGCGATAAGCTGGCGACCGCCGCACTGCCTCACCGCCTCACCGCCTCACCGTCCACCGTCCACCGTTTCACCGCCCACCGCCCACTGCTTCACGGTCTCACCGCGTACCGTCTCACCGTTCACCGTCCACCGTTTCACTGCGTCACCGTCGACCGTCCACCGTCTACCGGACCCGCAACTTCACCATCGCTCGTTCGTCGAACTGCCCGATGCGTCTCCCCTCCCTGTTCCGCTTCGCTTTCATCCTTCTGCTCGCCGCGTCCACCAGCGCCTTCGCCGCCGATCTCAACGGCCGCTGGAGCCTGCACTTCGGCGGACCCGACGGCCCGGAGATCATCTACACCTTCAAGGTCGATGGCACCAAGTTCACCGGCTCCTCCGACTCGCCGTTCGGCGTCGGAGAAATCCGCGACGGCCGCGTCGACGGCGCAACGTTTTCCTTCTCGCTCGTCGCGACCGACGGCAACCTGATCGCGCACCGCGGCCGGATCGTGTCCGACAACGAGCTCGCGCTTGAGGTCATCGGCTTCGGCGACGGCACGCCCGCCAAGGTTGTCCGCGCTCCCGATGTCCCGGCTGGACCGCAGCCGCCGCCCGCGCCCACGCCGGTGACCCGCACGCATTCGTGGTGGCAGGACCGCCCCGTCGGCCAGAAGCCGTTCACCACCGAGGCGAAGAAGCTCCCGCTGATTTCCGTTCAGGGAAACAAGTTCGTGGATTCGCAGGGTCGCACCATGCTGTTCCGCGGACTCGCGATTTCCGATCCCGACAAGCTCGACATCCAGGGCCACTGGAACCGCGAGCATTTCGTGAAGGTGAAGGAAATGGGCACGATGGTGGTGCGGATTCCGGTGCACCCGGCCGCGTGGCGGCAGCGCACGCCGGTCGAATACCTCAAAATGCTCGACCAGGCGGTCTACTGGTGCACCGAGCTCGAGATGTACGTGATGATCGACTGGCACAGCATCGGCAACCTCGCGACCGGCGTATTCCAGGATCCGATGTACGACACCACGCTGGAGGAAACGAACAACTTCTGGCGGATCATGGCGCGGCACTACGTCGGCCACCAGACGGTCGCGTTCTTCGAGCTCTTCAACGAGCCCACGACCTATCGCGACCAGCTCGGGCCGGTCTCGTGGAGCGAGTGGAAGCGGATCATGGAAACGCAGATCACGATGATCCGCGCCGCGAACCCGCACGTGATCCCAGTGGTGGCGGGATTTGATTGGGCCTACGACCTGACGCCGCTCCGGCAGGAGCCGATCAACGCCGAGCGGATCGCCTATGCGGTGCATCCGTACGCGAACAAGCGCCCGCAGCCATGGGTGCCGCGCTGGGACTCGGATTTCGGATTTGCGGCGAGCAAGTATCCGGTGATCGCGACGGAGTTTGGAGGTTTCCCGAAAGCGGCGGCGCCGGGCGAGACGCCGACGCCCGCGCAGCGCAACGCGAACTACGGGCCGGAGATCATCAAGTATCTCGAAGGCCGGGGCATCAGCTGGATCGTGTGGTGTTTCGATCCGCAATGGGGGTCCGACGCTGATCAAGAACTGGAATTACGAGCTGAACGACTCCGGCGAGTTCGCCAAAGCCGCCATGCACGGCGAAGTGAAGTAGCGCCGTCTGTTGGCCGTCGACCGTTCACCGTCCCTTGGGAGCGCGGGCGTCCCGCCCGCTCGTCCGTAGCGGATCACGTGCGCGTTCGCACGCCTGCGTCCCCCGTCCACCGCTCACCGGCCACCGTTCGAGGTTCACTGCTTCACCGCCCACCGCTTCACGGCCTCACCATCCGTCCACCATTCCCCGCCCACCGTTTTCCGTCCGTCCTCCGACCAAACTCTTGCACCAGCGCCCATTCGCAGCGTACAATAGTTCGTCCGCTTCCGCCGCGCCTAGGCCCCCGATGAATCCCTCGTCGACTCCGGCAGCACGCGTCACCATCTAGGATCCCGACTAATCCGTTCCGCTTCCTGCCGCGCTTCCGATGCCCTCCGAGATGAATTACGAACAGAACCTCGATACGCCGCCTTCTGGCGTCTGCGAACAGGACATCGAGGACCAGTTCATCGCGAAGCTGTGTGACCTGAAGTACACCTATCGCTCGGACATTCGCGATCGGGCCTCCCTCGAACGCAACTTTCGCCAGAAATTCGAGACGCTCAATCGCGTCCGCCTCACTGATGCCGAGTTCCAGCGCCTGCTCGACGACCTCGTTTCCGCCGACGTCTTCAAAAACGCGGTCCGACTGCGCGAAAAGAACGACTTCGAGCGCGACGATGGCACGCCGCTTTCTTACACCTTGGTGAACATCCGCGACTGGTGCAAAAACGACTTCGAGGTCGTCCACCAGCTCCGCATCAACACCGACTACAGTCATCACCGCTACGACGTCCTCCTGCTCATCAACGGTGTCCCGGTCGTTCAGGTGGAGCTGAAGACCCTTGGCGTCAGCCCGCGCCGGGCCATGCAGCAGATCGCCGACTACAAGGCCGACGCGGGCAATGGCTACACCCGCACCCTCCTCTGCTTCGTCCAGCTCTTCATCGTCAGCAACCGCGACTCGACCTTCTACTTCGCCAACAACAACGCCCGCCATTTCGCTTTCGATGCCGAGGAGCAGTTCCTCCCCGTCTACAAATGGGCCAATCGCGAAAACAAGCCCATCGTTGGTCTCGCTGAGTTTGCGGATGCCTTCCTGCCCAAGTGCGACCTCGGCCGCATGATCAGCCGCTACATGGTGCTCATTCAGAGCGAGCAAAAGCTCCTCATGATGCGCCCGTATCAGATCTACGCCGTCCAAAGCATCGTCGACTGCATCGACCAGAACAACGGCAACGGCTACATCTGGCACACCACCGGCAGCGGCAAGACGCTCACCTCCTTCAAGGCTTCCACGCTCCTCCGCGACAATCCCGCCATCGACAAGTGCCTCTTCGTCGTCGACCGCAAGGACCTCGACCGCCAGACGCGCGAGGAGTTCAATCGCTTCCAGGAAGGCTGCGTCGAGGCCAACACCAATACCGCCACGCTCGTCGACCGCCTCCTCTCCGAGGACAAGGCTGACAAGGTCATCGTCACCACCATCCAGAAGCTCGGCCTCGCCCTCGACGAATCCAGCAAGCGCAACCGACAGCGCGAAAAGCGTGGCCTCGAAACCTATCGCGAGCGACTCGAGCCGCTGCGTGACAAACGCGTCGTCCTCATCTTCGACGAGTGCCACCGCTCCCAGTTCGGCGACAACCACGACGCGATCAAAGCCTTCTTCCCTCGCGCCCAACTCTTCGGTTTCACCGGCACACCCATTTTCGACGACAACGCCACTCGGATCAAAATCGACGGCAATCAGGCCTCCTACCGGACGACCGTCGAAACCTTCCAGCGCGAGCTGCACAGCTACACCATCACCCACGCCATCGAGGACAGGAACGTCCTCAAATTCCACGTCGATTACTACAAGCTGAAGGGCGAGGAAACTCCGAAGCCCGGCCGCGTCCTCGAGAAGCAGGCCGTCGTCCGCGCCATCCTCGACAATCACGACGCCGTCACCCACGCCCGCCGCTTCAATGCCCTCCTCGCCACCGCCTCGATCGACGACGCGATCGAATACCACGGGCTGTTCCAAAACCTCCAGGACGAGAGAGTTAAAACCGATCCCGACTTTGTTCCGCTCAAGATCGCTGCTGTCTTCTCCCCGCCGGTTCCGCCGAGCGAGAACGACAAAAACGCCAAGGACATCGCGCAACTGCAGGAAGACCTACCCACGGAGCAGGAGAACAACCGGCACAATCCCGAAGAAAAACGGGCCGCCCTCGTCACCATCATCGACGCCTACAACGCCCGCTACCGCGCCGCCCACACCGTGTCCGAGTTCGACCTTTACTATCAGGACGTCCAGCAGCGCATCAAGGACCAGCGCTTCCCCAATGCCGACCTTCCCCGCCGTGGGGCCGAGAAGATCGATGTCACCATCGTGGTCGACATGCTTCTCACGGGCTTCGACTCGAAATACCTTAATACCCTCTACGTCGACAAGACGCTGAAGCACCACGGCCTCATCCAGGCCTTCTCCCGGACCAACCGCATCATCAACGCTACCAAGCCCCACGGCCACGTCCTCGACTTCCGCCAGCAGGAGTCCGCCGTGAACGAGGCCATCTTCCTGTTCTCCGGATTGAAGACGAAGGAGGCTGCTCGCGAAATCTGGCTCGTCGAATCCGCGCCCGAGGTTGTCAAGAGCTTCACCGCTGCCGTCGGCAAGCTTACCGACTTCATGCGCTCCCAAGAGTTGCAGCCCGTCGCAGCGGATGTCCCGAAGCTCTCCGGCGACGAGGCGCGCGCCACCTTCATCGAGCGCTTCCGCGACGTCCAGCGGCTCAAGACCCAGCTCGATCAATACACGGATCTCTCGCCCGAACTGCGCACCGATGTCGAACGCATCCTCCCCAAGGACGATCTCACCGCCTTCCGCGGCGCCTACCTCGAAACCGCCCGGGACCTCAAGGCCCGGCAGGGCCGCGAGGACGACACCGTCAGTCCGATCGTCGAGGCGCTAGACTTCGAGTTCGTCCTCTTCGCCTCGGCCGACATCGATTACGATTACATCATGGGACTCTGCGCCCGCTTCACGCAGCAGCAGCCCAAGGAACCCCTGAAGCTCAACCGCGAGCAGCTCATCGGCATCATCGCCGCCGATGCCAAGTTCGTCGACGAGCGCGAGATCATCACCGACTTCGTCCACACCCTGGAGCCCGGCCAGCGACTCGATGAAAAGGAAGTCGCCGTCGCCTACCGCCGCTTCCGGGAAAACTTCCACGCTGCCGCGCTGGCGAAGGTCGCGGATAAACACCGCCTGCCCACCGAACGCCTCCAAGCCTTCGTCGACACCATTCTCCAACGCCTCGTCTTCGACGGTGAGCAACTCACCGAACTCCTCGCCCCGCTCGGGCTCAATTGGAAGGCCCGCCGTGTCGCCGAGCTCGCCTTGATGGAAGACCTCGTGCCCCTGCTCAAACAGCGCGCCGCCGGCCGCGACATCTCCGGCCTCAACGCCTACGAAACATGACGCGACCGACCGCCACGCCGCGCGATCCCAAGCCTGCCCTCACGCCGAAGCTGCGTTTTCCAGAATTTCGGGACGGTCCTGCGTGGGAAACCCAAACGCTCGGCTCACTGGTTACGATCAGCACTGAGAGAGTCGGCGACAACAAGTGCGTGCCGATGAGCATCACCTCGGGCGTGGGCTTGGTAAGCCAGATGGAAAAATTCGGGCGAGTCATCGCTGGCGACTCCTACAAGAATTACCTTCTGCTGAAGAAGAACGATTTCGCCTACAACAAGAGCGCGACCAAGGAATACCCCGAAGGTTTTATCGCCCGATATTCCGGAGAAGCGTTAGCGGCTGTGCCCAACAGCATTTTCACCTGCTTCCGCATCAATGGTGACTCGCCGATTCCCGAGTATCTGAACTACCTTTTCCTCGGAAATCTGCACGGACAGTGGCTGAGGAAGTTCATCGAGGTTGGAGCAAGAGCGCACGGTTCTCTCAGCATCGACGAGGACGATTTGCTCGCGCTGCCTGTGCCGCTTCCGGCCGGAAGATCATCGCGCGCCGAACAACAAAAAATCGCCGGGTGCCTTGGCACGCTGGACGAGCTAATCGGAGCCGAAAGCCAGAACCTCGACGCGCTCAAGGCCCACAAAAAAGGGCTCATGCGGCAGCTCTTCCCCCGCGAAGGCGAAACCCTCCCCCGTCTCCGCTTCGCCGAGTTCCACTCCGCCCCGAAGTGGGAGATGGTGCCGCTAGGGGCTATAGCCGAAATCAAGCTGGGAAAGATGCTCGACTGTCAAAAGCACACGACCGGACTCCTTCTTCCGTATCTCAACAACATAGCTATTCGATGGAACGCAGTAGATACATCAAATCTTCCGGAGATGTATTTCGACGATCACGAACTTGATCGTTTCGGACTGAAGGCTGGCGACGTCGTCGTCTGCGAAGGTGGTGAACCGGGTCGTGCTGCCGTTTGGGATGGGCGTCTGCCCGATCTGAAGTTTCAAAAAGCAGTTCATCGCGTTCGCTTCAACGTGCCGTTCGAGCCCCACTTGCTCGTTCAGTATCTTGAGGCGATAGCTGGCACTCCTCAGTTCGAAAAGCTCTTCACGGGCGGAGGCATCAAGCACCTAACGAGGGAGACGTTTGCGAAGCTCGAAGTGCCCTTGATTTCGGAGAGCGAACAACACCGCATCGCCACCTGCCTGTCCTCGCTCGACGATCTGATCGCCGCCCAAAGCGACCGGCTCGTCGCCCTGCAGACCCACAAGCAAGGCCTCCTACAGCAGCTCTTCCCACCTTCCTCGAAGACCTCAGAATGACTCACGAAGACATCGCAAAAAAGGTCAGGGATGCGAAAGAAAAGATCGTCCTGATCTACGCTTTCAACGCCACCGGCAAGACTAGGCTATCTCTAGCCTACAAAGACGCCACGAAAGCTAAGGACGGCAGGCATGCTGGGGTCTACTACAACGCATTCAGCGAAGACCTTTTCGTTTGGGACAACGACGGCGTCCTGTTGGATATCCGCGAAAGCAGCCTCAACCGGTTTCACGGCTCACTTTCTGAGGACGACATTCGCGAAAAACTGAACCGCTATCGTCCAAGCTACCGGTTTGAGTTCATCCCATATCCCGACCCTGAAGACGGCATTAAGTCCGTGCTCTTCTTCTACGAGAAGGCAGCAGAGAACGACCCTAGCAACATCTCGAAGGTGCCGATCAAGATCTCCCGGGGTGAAGAGCGAGTCTTTGTCTGGTGCTTCTTTTTGGCGCTCTTCGAGGTCGAGGGATGGGCCGACAAACAATCATCGCATTTCTTCATCGATGACCCGGTTTCGAGTTTGGATGACCACAACATTTTCATCACAGCCTCGACCCTATTCGACTTAATCGAAGAGCATTCCGAGAAGCGGAAGTTCATCATCACGACTCACCACATTGGGCTGTTCTCGATTCTGGCAGATTGGCTAACCAAAGGCGATAAGGCCGGCTCCTTCAAGAAGCGGACCAAGCTCTATACGCTGAACAAAGTAGACGGTGAGCCCTTGCTCGAAAACTGCGAGAACTCCGTCTTTCTCTATCATTTGCGCCTGCTTCAACAACTCGATCATGCGCATGCGAACAATGCGGTGAAATCATTTCACTTCGCTCTGCTTCGCCAAGTCCTAGAGAACGTAGCATCATTTTTGGGCGTCAGTCAGTTCGGCTACGTGTTGGAG
Source organism: Opitutus terrae PB90-1 (assembly GCF_000019965.1). Taxonomy (GTDB): domain Bacteria; phylum Verrucomicrobiota; class Verrucomicrobiia; order Opitutales; family Opitutaceae; genus Opitutus; species Opitutus terrae. The sequence continues at coordinate 1,344,068 of NC_010571.1, read as the reverse complement.
CAGGTTGGAATCACGGATCCTGAAGAGGCAGCCAACATCATCAACACGCTTTCCCACAAGAAGGTCTATTACTTCGAGAGCGACGAACTCACGCCGGACAGTAAGGCGCTTTTCGAAAACGTCTTCACCAGGATCAAGGCGAAATACAACTTTGTGCTCCACACACCGGCTACGACGGCCCCCGCTCCTGCCGCTGCAGAGGCTCCATCGAGTGCTCCGATGGCTGCACTCGTCAAATCCGCTTCATGACCCACCAAGACCAACAACGCCTCGGCAAGACCCTGTGGGCCATCGCCGACCAATTGCGCGGCGCGATGAACGCGGACGACTTCCGCGACTACATGCTGGCGTTCCTCTTCCTGCGCTACCTCTCCGACAATTACGACGTCGCCGCGAAGAAGGAGCTGGGCTCCGACTATCCCAAGTTCGCCGCCGACGATCCTCGTGTGCCGCTTGCGATCTGGTATGCCAACAATCCGGGCGACGTCGTCGACTTCGAGAAGCAGATGCGCCGCAAGGTCCACTACGTCATCAAGCCGGATCACCTCTGGGCCAACATCGCCAACCTCGCCCGCAGCGAGAGTGACGAGTTGCTCGAGACTCTCAAAGCCGGTTTCGACTACATCGAAAACGAGTCCTTTCAGAGCACGTTCCAAGGCCTGTTCTCGGAGATCAATCTTTACTCGGAAAAGCTCGGACGGAGCCAGTCGGAGAAAAACAAGAAGCTCTGCGGCATCATCAAGAAGATCGCTGACGGGCTGAAGGAGTTCTCCACCGACACCGACACGCTGGGCGACGCCTACGAATACCTCATCGGCCAGTTCGCCGCCGGCTCCGGCAAAAAGGCGGGCGAGTTCTACACCCCGCAGCAGATTTCCACGATCCTCTCGCGCATCGTTACCCTTGATAGCCAGGAACCCAAGACAGGCAAGGTGCCGCACCTCGGCAGCGTATTCGATTTCGCCTGTGGTTCGGGTTCGCTGCTACTCAACGTCCGCAAGCAAATGGGTGCGCATGGCATCGGCAGAATCTTCGGCCAGGAGAAGAACATCACGACCTACAATCTCGCGCGCATGAACATGCTGCTGCATGGGGTGAAGGATACCGAGTTCGAGATCTACCACGGCGACACGCTCACCAACGATTGGGACTTCCTCCGCGAGACGAACCCGGCCAAGATGCCGAAATTCGACGCCGTGGTCGCCAACCCGCCCTTCAGCCTCCGCTGGGAACCGAAGGATGAGTTGGGTGAGGACGTCCGTTTTAAGAACCACGGCATCGCACCCAAATCCGCCGCCGACTTCGCCTTCCTCCTCCACGGCTTCCATTATCTAAAGGATCAGGGCGTGATGGCCATCATTCTGCCGCACGGCGTGCTCTTCCGCGGCGGCGCCGAGGAGCGTATCCGCACGAAGCTGCTCAAGGATGGCCACATCGACACCGTCATCGGGCTGCCGGCGAATCTCTTCTACTCCACCGGCATCCCCGTCTGCATCCTCGTCCTCAAGAAATGCAAGAAGCCCGACGACGTTCTCTTCATCAACGCCGCCGAACACTTCGACAAAGGCAAACGCCAGAACGTCCTCACCGAGGAACACCTCGAAAAAATCGTCGCCACCTACCAGCTACGAAAAGAGGAGGCCCGCTACTCCAAGCGCGTCGCAATGGATCGCATCGAGGCCGAAGGCTACAATCTCAATATCTCCCGCTACATCAGCACCGCTGAGCAAGAGGAGGAGATCGATCTGACCGCGACGCACACCAACTTGGTGGAAATCGAGAAGCGGATTCAGACCGCCGCCCAGAAGCACAACGCGTTTCTGAAGGAACTCGGTCTGATCCCGTTGCCGTTTGGTGAATCGGTCGGGAGTAGAGGTGGAAATGCGTGACCCCAAACGAGGCTTTCCTGCCAACTTCAGCCGGAGCAATGATGCCCATCGTACAAGCGGGACAAGCGAACGATCAGACTGACCGGCGAGGCGGAGAAGCTGATCGGCCGGAATCGGGGCTTCCGGTACACCGGCGCGCTGCGCTCGATCGAGCGCAAGTAATCGTGGCCTTCATCCCTTCGCGAGATTGGGCTGGGCTGTCCGAGTGGGTGAGATTGTCTGCGACGCAGCGGCTCGACCGATGGAGCGTCGGAAGCCGCACCATGGCTGTCCGACAATTTGACCATTCGAGTCTTCAGCCTCTGGTCGCCTTGCTCCTAAGGGAAGGATCCGCCTCGGTCGGTTACCTTGCCGCCGCTTGCCGCGGCCGCCATCAACCTGCCGCAGATCTTTCCCAGCTCATCCTCCATGAGGCTGTGGCGCTGCCGCTTCGTTCAGCCGTTAGGAGGATCTCGCGGTTGCGAGAAAGCGTCTGCGAGGTGCATCCCGAGCTCCGGCGGTTTTTTCCGGACGCGATACTATCCGACGGTGGCCTTCTGCCTCCCACGACCTCACAAGAAGTGATCGGTGAACTTCGGCAGCACCACGCCGACATCATCGACCTCTTAGCGAGCAAATTTCCCGCCGATATGGATTCGCTCGCCGCGGCCAACGCTCACCGTCGTTTTGTCTTCCAACAACAGCGCGATGCGGCCCTCCTGGCCCTCCGAATCGCCGGTATCGAAGACACAGCGGCTCTGGTGCTGACGGAGCCAGCCAACCTGGAACGCAGCTTTCTCGATCAGCTGCCGCAAACGCACCTAAGCGAGGAGCAGATTCTCCGGAGAGATGCCGAGCAGTTTCCGGGCTTGCGTGCCATTCCCGGTGTGAAGGTTGACCAACGCACCTTTGTGAGCGGAAACCGGCGACTGGACCTTGTCTTCGCGCATCGAGAACGACTCGAGCCCCTCACGGGCGCGGATTTCATCTATTTCAACGTAACCTTTGGCTCTTTCGTTCTCGTCCAATACAAGCTGATGAACGAAGACGCCGGCCGTGAATTCTACCGCATCGATGATCACATGCGTCGGCAGATGAAAGCGATGCGTGGACTCGTGCCTCTGCCCAATCCGGCGCCTGACTCAGAGCATGACCGCGAGTATCGCTTCAGCCACGAGGCGTGTTTCTGGAAGTTTGTCTCCCGATATGCGGATCTCGAGGCTGATGAATCCCTCATTCCTGGCTACTATCTGCCGTTGTCATTGCTCACGAAATGCGTGCAGCAAGGTTCTCGGGGCGGCGAACTGATCGAGCCCGAAAAGCTCCCGCGCACGCTGTCCAACACCACCTTTGCTCTCTTGGTCCGAGACGCGTGGGCAGGCAGTGCTGGAGCCCAGAGCGATGCGCTCCAGCGACTGATCGAAGCTACACTCTCCGACAATCGCGGCGTCACTCTAGCCGTCCACGCAACGCGTAACGAACCGAGTGAACCGCGGCAGCATGTCACGACGGCTCACGAGAGCGGCCAATACGTCGAAGCCTCTCCCGATCTGCTCCGAGAATTTGAAGACGATCTCACATCGTGAATACCTACATTCTCACGTGGAATCCCAGATTCCAAGGGGCGGATGGTGATAAATGGATTACGGAGGTCGTCGCGCAGCTACGCCGAGGGAAGAAACGCCGAGGCCGGTGGAGTACGGGGATTTCTCATCGTCAGAGGGTCGATGACCGCGTCTTTTTGCTGCGGCAAGGACCACGCTCTCCCGGGATTGTCGGATCAGGCTACGTGAAAGTTGCTCCATTCCGGGACGTACATTGGGAACTCTCCAAACGTAGGCTGGGGCTTAAGAGCTACTATGTGAGGGTTCAGTGGGATGCAATGGTACTTCCCGAGTTTGGCCTCTCCCGCAGGCGCCTATTCCGGGGGGTTCTTCGCTCGTCGATCGTCAATGCCCAGGCGAGCGGCTGTCGTCTTACGGAGAAAGAGGCTTCGAAGTTGGAGTCGGTATGGCAGGAGCATCTCAACCTCGCTTCGAAAAACGTGGGGCGCTCTGTCGTTCGTGCTCTGCCGACGGAGGATACCTTCGATGACTTGGACCCCAGCGGCATTGGTTCAGACGGCGCTGCCAAGCAGAAGCACATCGTGTCGGGCGTGAAACGTAATCCGAAAGTGCGTCGCTGGGTTCTGAAGCGGAGCAGGGGCGTGTGCGAGCGGCTCGGTTGTCACATAACGCGCAGTTTTGCAGGTTTCCTGGACGTCCATCACATCCTTGGAGCGGCCAAAGGCGATCGAGTCTGGAACTGTGTAGCTTTGTGCCCAAACTGCCACCGAGAGACACACTGCGCGCCTAATCGAAAGAAGATCAACAAGGAGCTACTGCGCTTCGCAAAGCAGTTCAGAGGCACCTCGAAGAACTGAGTATCTTCCTCTGCCATCCTCTCCAGCATGGCTATCCACACTGAAGAATTTAGTATGTGCTTCGCTACCACCCTAGCGGTAACCGGCCCTCTTCTTGCAGCGGCGGGCGCTGCATTGCTAGCTTACGACGTGTTTCGGAATCCGTCCCGAGCCGTCATAGCATCCTTCTTCGCGAATCAAATGAAGAGGGAGGACGAGATCTACCAAAGCATCATCGACCGATACCGCTCACTGCCTGCAGACCTCGACCAAAACACCGTCAAGTCGTGGATCGAATCGGTGAACAAGCAGATGGAACGTGTTCGGCAACGCAACCAGCAACGTCAGCAATCTCGGGATTTGAACGAACTGCTGTTCAGCCGCCGGCTGGGTGTTGTTGGTTTTGTGTTAGTTGCTACAGGAAGCATGATGCAGAGCTTCGCCGCAATGCTTTAGCGCCGAATGGCCGCTACAGCATCACCATCCCAACGCCTACGCTGACGAAGCTCTTCGCAGAACTCGGCGGCCGAGAGGTCAGACCGCCGTTTGTTCATTCTACATGCGCCGAACTGAGCGGGCGGAGGGAGTCGCGCGCGAAGCGGGCGTTGCTGGCGATCAGTGCCGGCTCATCCGTGCAAGAGGGCGGCAAGGCATGGAATGCAGCGGGGCGTTTGCCCAATCTTGGGCGGGTCAGTGCGGCAGGCGGTATCACTTCCCAACTGGCGCTCGTTCCATAGCGCTTCAGCTCCGGCAGGCTGATGATCGTTAGCATGCCGACTTCGGCGAACCGCAGATCTTCCCGCGTCGGTTCGTCGGCGCTGCTGAACACCGCGCCCTGATCATTGACGTAGATGTATCGCGGCCGAGCCACGGCGGGCAGCGTGGCAGTTGGCAACGTGGGCTCAAGCATAAACTATGTTAGCATAGTCGCGCTTAACGTAGCGAGAAGGTAGGATCGTCGGCCTCGTGGCCTCGAAGAAAGACCCCCGCACTCCGGCTCAGATCAAGCTCGCGAAGCAGCTCGGCGCGGCGATCGCCGAAGCACGGAAAAAGGCAGGACTCAGCCAGGACGAACTCGCCTACCGCTGCGGACTGCATCGCGCCTACATGGGCTTCGTCGAACAAGGCCGCTACAGCATCACCGTCGCCACCCTCGTCCAGGTTTGCTCCGAACTGGATGCCAAGCCGTCCGAAATACTCGACGAGATTGGCCACTAGCCCAGCTGACGTGTGGATGCCTTTTACACCACGAAAGACCACAGAGGCCCAAAGGCCTAAACCGCCCCAACTCGTGAGGACGGGTTATCACCTTACAGGCTGGCATGCCGGTCCGGCCGGTGAGCGAGGCGGGACCTATGGTCTCCGCTTCGGGGTACTACGTGATGTCCTGATCGAAGGTCGACCAGCTCAGATCGAGCTCCAACTCGAGGGCACTATGCCCATCCTCGTGGCAATCACACGTGGTTTTTGGAATCGGTGTCCTGAGGTGCGCGACCCACGGATTCGCGAATGGTTGCACAGCCAGGGAATCCATTATCCATGGCCACACCGCTGCCCTCCGAAATTCCACGTCGAACATGTGGACCGAAACAGATTCCGTGTCGCTCGCCTACGGTCCGGATGCGCATCCGTTTAGAATAAAACCACCATGAGCAAAAATGCCTGGATGATCCGCGCGGGCGAAGGCGGATACTTGATCGAGGAGTTCGCCAAAGGCTTGGTCACCGTCGGCTGGCATGAGGTCGGCGAAATCAAAGACACGTCGCAGCGCGACCTCTGGCTCCGGCTCGCGACCGTCTACCCCGGATCGAAACCAGCGACGAACCAGAATGCCGCGTCGGTTCTGTGGCGATTTGCTCGGGTCGTTAAAGTTGGCGACGCCGTCGTGACCTACGATCCGACCAAACGGGAGTACCTACTCGGCGTGGTAACGAGCGACTACGGCTACGAGCCGAAACGATCTAAAGAGCATCCTCACACACGCGAGGTGACATGGGAAGCCCGGGTCTCGCGTGACGCGTTGAGCGTGGCGACCCGCAATTCGCTCGGAAGCACGCTGGCGTTGTTTGCAGTCCCGGACGCGGCATTCACTGAGCTGCAGGCGGCATCGGAGTCAAAGAAGACGGCCGAACCCACCAGCGGAATCGAAGACCGCAAGGAGCAACTGGTTCAATCCAACCGCGACGCCGAAGAGCAATCGCGTGAACTCATCGAAGACCGGATCCTCGCGCTCGATCCTTTCGAGATGCAGGAGCTGATTGCGGCGGTGCTGCGGGCGATGGGCTATCGCACGCGCGTTTCGCCACCGGGCTCAGATCGGGGCATCGACGTGCTGGCGTCGCCGGATGGGCTCGGGCTCCAAGAACCACGAATCAAAGTCGAGGTGAAGCACCGGCCGGGCACCGCGATGGGCTCACAGGAAGTTCGCAGTTTCATCGGCAGCCTGCGCTCAGGGGATCGCGGGCTCTACGTCAGTACCGGCGCGTTCTCGAAAGAAGCGAAATACGAGGCCGAACGCGCTACGATTCCCGTCACGCTCATTGACCTGCGTGATCTCGCGCAGCTCGTCACAGATAACTACGAGAATTTCGACACCAAGGGTCGCGCACTCCTCCCGCTCGTCAGAATCTATCGCCCTGCCGCAGAATAGCCGCTGATTGCCAGACTGATGAACTCGGTGGTCTTGATGATTCTCGCGGCAGCGGTACTCGTCTCCCTTGTCTTCGTGGTGGTATTGATCCAAGCGAAACTGCGGTCGCTACAGCCGACAGGAGCCGGCGCGCTGTACGAGCTCAGACCGGCACTCTTGACTCCTGCTGAGCGATCGTTTGCTGGCGCGCTCGATGCCTCGCTGCCGGAGGGCGTAATCTGGTTCGCGAAAGTCCGTTTGGCCGACATATTCAAACCGATCCGGGGAGTGTCCCGATCAGCCGCAGCGATCGCGCAGAATCGGATCCAGCAGAAGCATGTGGACTTCCTACTCGTGCGGAGCGCGGACATGAAACCATTGGCGGGCATCGAACTCGATGACAGCTCGCATCAGGAACATCGACGGCAGGATCGAGACGCCTTTGTGGATCGGCTGTTCCAAGCGAGCGGTCTGCCGCTGTTGCGCATCCCGGCGGCAGCAACCTACAGCCCAGCTGAACTGAAGACGCGGCTCCTCATTATAATCTCAGCCGAGCCGAACTAACCGGCACACACAAATGTCGGCCGAGGGTTCCTGAACATGAATCAACTCACCGGTCGGATCGTCGCGTGGGATCGCCAAAAACGCTACGGATTTGTCGAGGCGGACGGCCGACGCGTGTTCCTACACATCCGCGATTTTGCCGAGGTGCACAAGCAACCCGAGCTCGGCGACGAAATCGTCTTCACCCTCGGCACCGACGCAAAGGGCCGATCCTGCGCGACGCAGGCCGTCCACCGCCACGATGGCGGCCGGCTCCGACCGATTCATTTCACGATCCTCGCGCTCTTGCTCGTAGCGCCTGCGCTCGCCGGTTGGCGGCTGGTTGGTGCGGCCCGGTTCGGTTACGTGGCTGGGGTCGCCGCGTTCGCCTCGGCGGTGATGTACTTCCTCTACGCCGACGACAAGCAGCGGGCCCGAGCTCGCGCGTGGCGGGCGCCGGAATACATCCTCCACCTGTTCGAGTTCGCCGGCGGTTGGCCCGGCGCCTTCCTCGCGCAGCAGCGGCTCCGACACAAGTGCTCGAAATTCCGCTACCAGTTCGTGTTCTGGCTGATCGTCGCCGTGCATCAGTACGTCGCAGTCGACTATCTGCTCGACTGGCGAATTGCCCATCACGTGGTCGAATCCGTGCACGCCCTGAGCCGATAGCTGCGGAACGCGCTTACGCGGTGGACGGACGTCGATGGCATCGCGTCGAACAGCGCATGCGGATGGCTGGCCCCTGCACCTCCACAGCAGCGACAACCCGCGACGGCTCTCGGGGTCCGACCCGTTCGCCAGGGTGGCTGGCACCTTCAATATCGCCACCAGCCGGGCGTGGAACGATCGCTTCGATGCACCAAGCGCGTCATCGCACCGTCACCGCTTCGGCAGATCGCCAAGCAGGTTGGACTCGCAGCCGACGAGTTCGTCGGGTGATGCCATCCTCCCGGTTGCTGCTGGCCGTCGCGATGCGCGACGGATCAAGCCGAAACTTGCGGCCGCCGGACTCGACGGTGCGCATCGACCCAGTAGGCCCAGAGCACGAGCAGCCATTGCGCTTGGCCCACCCAGCCCACGGCCGCGACGCTCGGTGGCGGCGCGCCGAAGATGTTGGCCAAATGGATCACGAGGAGGAATCCCATCAACGCCCAGAAGCCAAGGCGCCCGATGCGGTCTGCCGCGTCCGTCGTACGGCAATACAGCCACAGTCCGACGACGAAGATGAGCCCTTCGATGAGCAGGGTGGCGGGCAGCGAAGCCCAGAGGCCAAATCCCACGCGGGCGTCCGCCCCAGGCGCGAGCGGCAGATCGGGATGGTGCACGATCAGATCAAGCAGCCAGTGACTGAGCACCGCGGCGGCGCACACGAGCGCGCCGGCCAGAGATCGACGCAGCAGATAGAACCCCGCTCCGAACAGCACCGCCCAACCGAAGACGAACGCGAGACTGTGCGAGTACGGGTAATGCGTGAAGCGCAGCGGTGGACCACTGGCACTCGGATCGATGGCGACGTGTTCGACGCCGAGCAGCAGCAGCGAAGGCCAGAGCAGATCGATGAATTGTGCCGCCAGAAACAGCGTCCCGAGCGACACCGCCGGCGCGCTGCGCTTCAACCCAAGTCCTACCCCGAAATGTCCGAGGAACATGGGTGCGACGCTGTGCGGATACCCGCGGTATGTCCATCGCCTGCCGGCGCGAGCCGGCGGGTCGCGCACCTGCATCAAACGCGTCGGCAAAAGGCGCAGCTGAAAACCAGGGGCATGCCCAGCCTCTGGCGCATTGAAGCGGAGCCGACGCAGGCTGAGCCTAGCGGCGCCGAAGCTGCCGCCGCCGTGTGGCCACTCATCGCCGTCGCAGATCAACTCTCCCTTCCTCCCATGAGTTCGCTCGTCCGTCTTGCCGCCGGTGTGGCCGTATTCGTCGCGCTGATCGTCAGCGCCCAAGCCCAGTTGCTGCATGTGAGCTTCGCCGGCCGCGCCAGTTGGGGCGCGCCGGGCGAGAACTGGTTCGCGCCCGATGAATTGGTCTTCGGCGAAACGCCGGTGTGGATCGACATTGCCTACAACCCGGGACTCCCGGCACCGCCGCGGCATCCCGACAACGTCGGCCGCACGTTCCTGCCCGAGGACGATCCCGCCGGGTCGGACGGTTACACATTCCGCGTGCGGTTCGGCAACATCGACCTGACCCGGCCCATCTCGTCGCTGGGCGTGGCGGATAACGGCTCGTTCGCGATGGAGAGCTTTGGCAACGGACACGAACTCGACTTCCAGATCTTCCTCGCCCCGCCGCCTCCGGATCTCCCGCTGCCGACCTTCATCCCGGAAAACGTCACCGGCAACGCCGGGATCGTCCTGTTCGAACACCTGCCGTACGATTTTCCGGTCGATTACGGCTATCTGCTGGTCGTGATCGACCGCGCCATCGTCACGCCCGTGCCGGAGCCGTCGACCTACGGAGCCTTCGGCGCAGCACTGCTCGGCGGCGCCGTGTGGATGTCGTCGCGGCGACGAAAGCGGCGCGCTACTGCATGACGCCGCGGCGGCGTCGATCTCCGCGACCGCTCCCCGTTCGTGACTGACAACTACGCTAACTTCGATACCAGGCCGTGCACGCCTCCCGCTCGTCGGAATCTAGTCCCGCAGCCGAATGGCTGACATCGTGAACCATGAGGGGCGCGAGAAAGCGTCAGCAACGGACAGCCGCGAACAGAGTCGGCGACACCAGGCCGGGCGATCTGGGGCTTGATGTTACCGTGCGTCATCCAGCTCCGTTGTCGACGGTGCCGCGCCGCGTCGACCATCGGGACATCCGGCGCGGGTGCGTTCACCTCCAGGTTGGTGCTGGCGACGGCGAACGGGCCGGCCCCGATCGGATCGATCTCGACGGCGATCAGCTGGGAAACGGCGAAGAACAGCGGCACGGCGACGCGTGCCCGCGGATCGGCCGATGAGCCGGAGCGACCTGCGTCATCGCGCGGGTTCCGGCTCGACGAGAAGCGACGGACGGCTGGACATTGGCCGAACTATCGTCCCATGAGCCTTACCTCCCGCCGTCAGTTTCTCGCCACCTCTGCGCTCGCCACCGCCGCGGCCGTCTCGCCCTCCCACGCCGCCGGCACGTCCGCGATGCCGAAGCTGGTTCACCACGTTTTCTTTTGGCTGAAAAATCCGAGTTCGAAGGAGGACCTCGCGACGTTGCTGGCCGGAATCCGGTCGCTGGGCGCGATTGAGACCATCCGGTCCATCCATGTCGGCGTGCCAGCCAGCACCGAAAAGCGGGACGTCGTCGAGGCAAGCTACAGCGCGTCGGAACTGCTGCTCTTCGACGACGTGGAGGGACAAAACGCCTACCAAGCGCACCCCGTTCACCAAAAATTCGTCCAGGACTGTTCCGGGCTCTGGAGCAAGGTGGTGGTATACGACTCCGTCAGCGTCGACGTACCCGCGGGCAGCAAGCCATAGGCGGCCGACTCAGGCTCGGCGGGTTCGCGCCTGCAGCGTTGCCAGGCAAAGACCGAACCGGCAGATCGGTCGCAGCCCTCCAGCGCATGCACTCCTCAATTCGCCGTTGGATTTTTTCCGCACTCCTCACGATCTTCATCACAAACCTCGCGGACGCCGGACCGCCCCCACCGGCGCCTCGGCCACAGATCGACCTGCCGCCGCTCGGCGAGGAAGTGCCGCTGCCGAAAATCCGGCAAATCTGCGAGCACTACGGACTGCACCAACTGTGGCGGAAGATCGAAGCCGATCCACCGCCGCGCCCCTTTCGCAGCGACGGCTGCACCGGCTGGTTCGACGACTGGAAGGGCGTCAGCCTCTACCCCGCCGGATTTCTGCACGACCTGAAATACTGGGCCGGCTATCCCGGCGAGGAGGTCGAGCGGCTCGTCGCCGATGCGGAGTTGATGATCGACGTGGCGCGTTTGCTCGGCTCGACCGAGATGGCCGAGACGATGTTTCACGGCGTGAGGCTCGGCGGCAGCGACAAGTTCAACGCGTCGTTCTCCTGGGGTTTTGGCCGCCGACCGCTCGCGCCTGTCCCCGCGGCGCCGGCAGCCGACCGCCCGCAGGCAGTTCCGGCGGCCTTCCCGCAGACAGCGTCGCCGCCGAGTTCTGCGTAACGACGAAGCGGCCGTGGTCGTGCTCGCGCACCCCGTGCGCCGCCGGCGACGTGCCTTATACTCGCTGCCGATTCGACGAAGCACGACATCCAACAGGACGTTGCTCGCACCTTGATCCCGCGAACTTTGCCTCCCGACCTCGATTCGTGGGCACGGCGGCGATAAAACGTCTGCGTCCGATCACGGCTCGCTGCGTCAGCTTGGGTAAACTCCCATGCAAGCTCGACTCGATCTGCTGCTTCCTTCCCCCTGCTGCGCAACCGTGATCCCAGACGTGTCGCTGTGCTGCCCCCGCTCCACCGGAGCGGACGACGACGCGCCGTTCCTGGTCGCGATGCCGCTGTTGCTGCTCGAGCGCGGATTGGAATTCGTGATCCGCCATGCTCCGGCAGCGAACCGGCTCGCAGCGATCACTCGGCAGTAGGCGCACCGCGGCGGAATCGCTCGAAGGTCGGCCGCCGTCGCCAAGTCGAGTCGACGGTCCTCGCTTGGTCGGCCCACGAGTTCGGTGCGGCGCTACGAACCCCGGCGACCAGATGCTCCTTTCCCTGACGGATAGCTCCCTGCAATTCCGGCTCGGCGCTCAGCATTTACCCGGCGGGCCGGCGCTCGATCGCCGCAACGGAGAGTGCTGCAATTCCGGTCGGTCCAGTAAGTTGAACCCACCCATCGACACACACCCATGAAGCTTGTCCCTTGTCTGCGTTCTCTCCTCGCGCCAGCCGCTTGCTTCGCGCTTGCGGCTACTGCCTCCGCCCAACTCCATCAGACCGATGCGACCGCCGTCGGCAGCGGCTGGATACGCACCTACGTGGAGTACACCGCCGGCGCTCCGACCCGGCTCGGCGTTCGCTTCGACTCGGCTGCACTCTCGACGTTGTCGAGCGGCGCCGGCTCGATGACGAAGCTGGCCCTGCCCACCGAGGCCCCGGCGCCTTACAATCATGTCAGCGTCGACTGGAATCCCAGCGGGCATCCGGGCCCTGGATATGATGCGCCTCATTTCGACTTCCATTTCTATTTTGAAACCCCGGAGGTGGTGGCCGGGATTCCGTTCAACCCGGCGCCGCCGCCGGTCTCGCCGCTGTTTGTGGCGCCCGGCTATGTCGGCGACCCGATTGTCGTGCCGCAAATGGGCCAGCATTTCCTTGACTCGCTGTCACCGGAATTCGGTGACCCGGCGGCGTTCACCCAGACTTTGATCTACGGCTACCACGACGGGAAAATGTCCTTCATCGAGCCGATGATCACCCTGGCGACGCTGCAAGCGGGTGGAACGCACACGCTCCCGGTCCGCGCGCCGGCCTACGTTCAGACGGCGGGTTATTATCCTACTGATTACGGCTTCACGGTGGAGAATGGGGTCTACGACGTGTTCCTGACCGGATTGCACGAACGTGCCTTCGTGCCCGTGCCTGAGCCGGCCACCTGGGCGGGTGGGATCGCGCTAAGTCTGCTGGTTGTCGGCGCGAGTGCGCGCCGCCTGCGTCAACGTTCGGCATCGGCGTCTGCGGGCTGACCGTCGCAACAACTTCGCCGCCCGACCGGCTGGGCCGCGGGCCGCCAAAGTCCGGACGCGTTCGCGTCCGGACTTTTTTGTCCATCCGCAACAGGGCCCGCGCGGGCTGCCGCGTGCGGGCAACGCCCGGTCCTCCGATGCGCACGATCGATCCGGTTACATGACAGCGAGGCCTGTTGTCTCCCTGCGAGGTTCGGACAGGTTGGCATCACCCCGTGCACCCCATGAGAACGATCGTGCTCAACGTTCTGGCCCTGCTTCTCGGTTTTCTGATCGGCGGATGCGTGAACATGGGACTCGTCATGTTGGGACCGCAGGTCATTCCCGCACCCGCCGGAGTCGATGTGAATTCGGTCGAGAGCATGCAGGCGAACGCGCACCTCTTCGAAGCGAAACACTTTCTCTTTCCCTTCCTCGCGCATGCGTTGGGCACGCTCGCCGGGGCGTTGGCGGCGTATCTCATCGCCGCCACGCGCAAGCCGCTGTTCGCGTACGCGATCGGCGTGCTCACCCTCGCCGGCGGGATTGCCGCGGCGTTCATGATTCCCGCGCCGGCCTGGTTCATCGCCGCCGATCTCCTGCTCGCTTACCTGCCGATGACCTGGCTCGCGGTCAGGCTCGGCCAGCGCCTGCAACCGCAGCGGGTGGCCATCGCGACCGCAGCAGCGTGAACTGCTCGCCGTCGGCCCGACTGGAGCTGCGCAGACGCGACGAGGTGCATTCATCGCCGGGGCGCTGGTCGTATCGGCCTCGACATTGCGCGGTGTGCTCGTTGCGGCGCGCAGATCGACCTTTCGGATCGACCGCCGGCGCCGTCGATCGTCCGATTTGAGAAATCGTCCATCCCGCACATCGGTGCGAGGTGAATCCTCGGGCACAATTCGAAGCGGAACAGGTCGACGGCGAATTCCAGCGGCAGGAAGACGCGTTTCGCGAGTGGATTTCCGCGGACGGCGCCACGGGATATCCCGCCGTGCCGGGTCGTTATCACCTGTATGTTTCGCTCGCATGTCCGTGGGCCACACGCGTGGCGATGGTCCGCCGGCTGCTCGGACTCGAATCGGTTATCGGGATGACCGTGGTCGATCCGGTGAGGGACGAACGCGGCTGGGCGTTTCGCGACGGGCCCGGCTACAGTCGTGATCCGGTTAACGGCTTCGCCTTTCTCGCGGAGGCATATCAGGCCACGGCGCCGGCGTTCCGCGGCCGCTATACGGTGCCGGTGCTGTGGGATGCCGTGACGCATCGGATCGTGAACAACTCCGAAGACGATCTCTGCCGGATGCTGCACGACGCGTTTCGCGAGCATCGCCCTGCCGGAGTGGATCTATTCCCCGAGGAGCCGCGCGCGGAGCAGGACGCGCTGTCTGCGTTTGTCTACGAGCGGGTCAATAACGGCGTGTATCGCGCTGGATTCGCCACCCAGCAGGCTGTTTACGAGCGGGCGTGCCGCTCGCTGTTTGCCGCGCTGGACGAACTCGAGGCTCGACTCGCCACTCGCCGCTACCTCTTCGGCGATCGGATCGTCGAAACCGACTGGCGGCTGTTCAACACGCTGGTCCGGTTCGACGTGGTCTACCACGGCCATTTCAAATGCAACCTCCGGCGGATCGTGGATTATCCGAACCTGCAGGGCTACTTGCAGGATCTGTATCAGCAGCCAGGCATCGCCGAGCTCGTGAACTTTGACCACATCAAGCGGCATTACTACGTGACGCACACCGAGATCAATCCGACGCAGATCGTTCCGCTCGGGCCAGTGCTGGATTTGGCGGCTCCGCACGGCCGGGAGATGTTGAAGGCACAAAGCACCCATCGCGATCACCGGTAGATGCTGCGGTGTCGCCCGCCGGCACGGCGGCGAACTTTGTCTGCCGTACAATCAGCGCCGCCTCCTGGTCCGTCGCGCACGCGTGTTCCGCGCGGCTACGCGGGTCGGGGCCATCAGCACCCTCGCGAATTATATCTGGATGATTCTCCCGCTGCAGCGCAGGATCGCTCCTGGCGCTGCCGCTCGCAACTCCATCCCCGAAACACCACCCATGGGCTTTCTCCGCAGACTCCTCGGCCTCGGTCGCAAAGAGCAGTCGGATTCTTCTCGGCACGCCTCCGCCGCCTCGACTGCGATCGCGCCCGCGCTGTCCACTCCATCGTTTCCCTTTCCGCTCGTGAGCGTTCCCGGCGCCGAGGCGGTGGTAGCGTGGCGTCGCTACCAGACCGAGTGGCGCAAGGAAGGCGCGTCGGCGGTCGTGCTGGGCGATGCCGATGAGCTGAAGATTCGCGCTGACTTGCTCGCGTCCGAGCCCGTGCAAGTCTCCGCGCTCCTGAGCGCCGCGGCGAATACGACGGCAGCGGCGTTCTTCCGCGCGCGGGAAGCCGAATACATCGAGAACGAGCTGGTGGTCGAACCCGGCCAATGGCCCGCCAGCGCGGTGCCGCCCTCGCCACTCACGGCGCATACCGATGTCGGTTCGGGCCAGCCCAAGCCGGTGGTCTACCTCGCGAAGATTCCAACCCCTCACACCTGGGAGGTTCCCGCTTACCTCAATGCCGGCGGCTGGAACGACTGCCCCGATCCCGCGAGCCAGGTCGCCGTGCTCAAATACTGGCACGACAAACATGGCGCCGAGATCTATTCGCTGACCGGGGACGTACTCGAGTGTCTCGTCACTCGCCCGCCGTCGACGCGCCAGGCCGCCCTCGCACTCGCCCAGGAACAATTTCTCTTCTGCGCCGACGTCGTGCACCAAGGGACAGAATCGATCGAGGTTCTCGCGGCCACGCTCCTGAATTCCGAAGTCTGGTATTTTTGGTGGGACTGAGTCATCATTCTCGCGCGCGTTTGCGCCGGACGCGAACAGCCACGCCACAGCATGCCCACCGCTTCGTCCAACGACCCACTGCACGGGATCACGCTCGAGAAATTGCTGACCACGCTCGTCGCAGAGTTTGGCTGGGCCGAGCTGGCGCAGCAGGTGCCGGTGCGCTGCTTCCTCTACGATCCGAGCATCAAGTCCAGCCTCACGTTCCTGCGGAAAACGCCGTGGGCCCGCGCCAAAGTCGAACAGCTTTACGTGAACTGGAAGGGTGGATCATAGGCTGGCACGGATCCCGTGCACACCCGAGCGCTTTCGCCCGCTTGAAGACCAAGCTGCTCTTCCTTTGCTCGCGCAACCAATGGCGCAGCCCGACGGCCGAAGCATTGCTCCGTGGGCACGCACGCTACGAAGCACGATCCGCTGGCACCGAGAACCGCGCACGGATTAAGTTGACCGCCGGCCACGTGGGATGGGCCGATATGATCTTCTGCATTGAAAAGAAACACGCCGCGCGCGTCCGGGAGCGATTTGCAGGAGAGCTCGGGTCGAAGCCGCTCATCGTGCTCCGCGTCTCTGACGACTACCGCTTCATGGACGCTGCGCTTGTGGCGTTATTGAGGTCTGAGCTGTCGGGGCATCTTGATCTCTGATGGTGTGCCGGCGGAGCCTGTTTGTCATCTGTGGATAACCTCTCTTCCCTCGGCCGACCGTGATCTGGCTCGAATTCCAGCGCAGCGGCGGAGGCACGCTCACCAAGCAGCTCTACGATCAGCTCGTGACGCGGATCCTGTCCGGCGAGCTCGCCGCGGGCACGCGGCTGCCTTCGTCACGCGAGCTCGCAGCCGAAAACCGGATCGCCCGCAATATCGTGGTCCACGTTTACGAGCAACTGCTGGCCGAGGGCTATGTGGAGTCGCGCGAGGGCTCCGGCACGTTTGTGGCAAAGCTGAACCTGCCGGCGTTGCCGACGCGGAAAGCGCAACCCTCTCTGCGGCGTGCGGCGTCGCGCGACGAGGTCACGCCGCCCCGACCGAGCCGTCACTCGCCCACACCCGCCGATCTGATCGCCTTCGCCAGCGGCGTGCCGGATCTGGCGCGGTTTCCGCGGGCGTTGTGGCTGCGCTGCCTGCAGCGGGCATCGTTTTACGGCGATTTCGCCGACTGGGGCTACACTGAACCTGCGGGTAATCCCGCGCTCCGCATGGAAATCGCGGCGCATCTGCGCCGGGCCAAGGATCTCGACTGCACGCCAGAGCAGGTGATCGTCACGGCCGGCACGGCACACGCGATCCAGCTGCTGTGCGCGGCGCTGCGCGAGTTCCGCACCGGTGCGCTGGTCGAGGATCCGGTGGTGAGCTTCGTGCCCGAAATCCTGCGACGCGCCGGGCACGCGATCACTCCCGTGCCGGTCGACGCGCACGGGCTCGTCGTCGACGCTCTCCCCGCGCGGCCCAAAGCCGGTTTCGTATTCGTGTCGCCCTCGCACCAGTTTCCGCTCGGGGGCACGCTGCCGATCCAGCGCCGGCTCGCGCTGCTCGACTACGCGCGGCGGCACGATCTCTTCCTCGTCGAGGACGACTACGACAGCGAGTTCCGCTTTGGCGGTGCGCCCGTTAGCTCGCTGTTCCGGCTGGATCCGCGGCGCGCGATTCACGTCGGCACCTTCAGCAAGGTCCTCGCGCCCGCACTGCGGCTGGGCTATCTGGTGCTGCCGGTCGAGTTGCTGCCGGCGATGCACCGCACGCTCGAACCGATGAATCCCGGCACCGCCCGGATCGCGCAGGCGACGCTCGCGCGGTTTATGCACGACGGGCATCTGGTGCGCCACGTGGCGCGAATGAAGAAGAGCTATCAACGCAAGATGCGCGCGCTGCAACGAGCGCTGGAGGATGCGTTCGCCGATCGGGTCGTTGTCTCCGGCAACACGACGGGGCTGCATCTCGCGGCAACGTTTACCGGCGTTAAATTCGATCATGCCTGGCGCGAACGCATGCAGGCGAGCGGCGTGGATTGTGATACGGCCAACGACTACGCCTTCGCTGGCGCGCGTCACTCCAGCATGCTCGTACTGGGCTACGGCAACCTGACGGTGGAGCAGATTGCCGAAGGCGTCCGACGGCTGCGCGGAGTGATCCCGGCCTAAAGCCGCCGCGACCTCTGCTCCGCGGCAAACCCGGCGCGGTTTACGGCGCAGACGGTTGCGGGACGAATCGGTTCTCCCGGCCACACCATGGACAAAACCATCTCGGACGCGCCGGCGCGTCGCCGATCGACCACCACTTCCGGCAGGCGCCGCATTGAAAATGATGCAGCGACTCGACGCACCGGGTCCCCGTCACGCGGAGTGCCGGGCGCTTGGGCTTGTTGGCGGGCGTCGTCCGGCGATCAGGCATGAGCGAGTGCTAGTCCCGTCCGGTGCCAAACAAAAGGCGGATGTGCGCGCCCGAGTGCGGAAACAACCAGCGCGCTGGCGGGACAATAGGCTGCATCCCCAACGGGCATTGCGGATGCTCTTCCGATGAACGAACCCGCCTTATCCCCTCAAGCGCCCGGTCGCGTGCGCGACGCGGTTTTCTGGTTCGAATCCAGCACGCCACCATTGCTTCCCTTGCACGGAGAAAAGACTGCGGAGGCGGTCGTCATTGGCGGCGGCATGATGGGACTGATGTGCGCTCGCACGCTGGCCGCGCGCGGCATCGACGTGGCGCTCGTGGAGGCCAACACCTGCGGCGGCGAAGCCAGCGGGCGCTCGTCCGGCATCATCACGCCGGACTCCGAGCTCGAATTTCAGGACCTCGTGCAGCACTTCGGCAAGGAACGCGCTCCGCAACTCTGGCGGTTCGCCGACGGCGGCGCGCGATTGATCGAGGCCGCGATCCGCGAGTCCGGCATCGCGTGTGATTTTCAGCCGCATGATGCGCTCTACCTCGCATCCAGCTCCGGAGCGGCAGACACCGTTCGCGAAGAGCAGGCCGCGAGGCAGGCAGCGGGCTTCAAGAGCACGATCATCTCGCGCGAGGCACTGCCCGGCATGCTGCGTGGCAGCGGCTACTTCGCGGGTCTGCGGTTCTCCGGCACTTTCGGGATCGACGGTCACGCGGGTTGCGCCGGGCTACGGCGCGCGCTGCTCGAAAGCGGCGTCCGCGTATTCGAGCAGAGTCGCGTGACGGACATCTCGGCGAAAGGCGCGGAGACGGCCGCGGGATCGATTCGCGCGCAGCACGTATTCGTTTGCACCGATCGACTGCTCCCGAGTCTCGGGCTCGCTCGCCGCGAGCTGTATCACGTGCAGACGTTCGTCGGCATCACCACGCCGCTCGACGAGCGCACGATCGCGGAGCTGTTTCCCGCCGGACCGGTGATGGTCTGGGACACCGACCTGATCTATCACTATTTTCGGCTGACCGGGGATCGCCGGCTGCTGGTTGGCGGCGGCACGCTGCTGACAACCTATGCCGCACACGAACAGCACCGGCCCGACTGGGCCGCGCGCCAACTCTCACGGTTCCTGTCACAGCATTTCCCGTGGCTGCGCGTGCGGTTCGAAGCGGCGTGGCCGGGGCTGATCGGGATCAGCAAGGATTTCGCCCCGGTGATTGGCCGTCGTGGCGACGCGTGGAACGTGCATTTCGCGGGCGGCGCGGCGGGACTCCCGTGGGCGGCGGCGCTCGGCCGCTATCTCGCGGAAAAGGTCCTTGATGGCCGCGACGAACTCGACGTCCTGCTCAGCAGCGAGCGCAAGTTTCCGATCGGCCCGGCGGTGCAGCGCATCACCGGCCGCCGCGCGGCCTTCGCGCTTTCCCACGGGCTGATGAAACTTGGGGCCGGATAAGCGCGCCGGATCGTTTGCTCCATCGTGACGTCAACCGTCGGTCTCATGCCGGGGCCGGATCTGTTGAGCAGCGACGCCCCGCACGATAGCCTGGGTCGACGGCTTGGGCGCGATGCGCGGTGAGCGCCGTCAACGTTTGGCGCGCAGCAAACGGCGAAGGACAAGCGCGTTCTTGATCGCGAAGCCCTGCCGGTCGTTGTTGAAGTAAATCCACGCTTCCTTCGCGCCGGAAGCGCGAATCCGGTCGGCCCACACCGCCAACTCCTCGGCAGAATAGTCGTGCCGATACCAGCGCGTCTTGCCGCTAAATCGGACATAAAGAATCTCCTGATGGGACGGAAAGGTCTCGGGCAACCGAGGAGCGCTGACGGCACAGAAGATCAGTCGTCGCTGCGCGAACGCGCGATACACCGCGTCGCGCCACCAGCTCTTGTGTCGGAACTCCACGACGGAGCGGCGAGCCGGATCGAGTTGCGCCAGGAGGCTCTTGAGGCGGGCGGGCGTGTAGTGGTAGCTCGGCGGGAATTGAAACAGGAAGCAGCCCATCTTCTCGCCGAGAGTTTCGGCGATCGCGTAAAACGATTCGATCAACTTCCGGGTACGAACGAGCCGGCGCTGGTGCGTGATCGTCTGGTTGACCTTCACGGAATACACGAAACCGGGCGGTGCGTCCCGTTTCCAGCGGCGGACGGTCGCGGGCGTGGGCCAGCGGTAAAACGGGGCGTTCAGTTCCACCGTGCGGAAGACGTTCGCGTAGTAGCCGAACCAGAGCTTCGTCGTGGGTTCCTGCGGCGGATAAAAGATGCCTCGCCAATGAGAGTAGAACCAACCCGAGCAGCCGATGTGCACATCCATGGGTGGACGGAGATAGTCCATGCATCCGCGGCCCGGGTTCCTGTCATCGAGCTGACGAATGACGGGATTGGGGTTCATTGCCTCCCGGCTTCAGTCAACCAGGCACTACCCCACACGCCCGTTCTCATGAAAGCCACACGTTCCCTCTTCTTCTTCGTTGCGCTCGGCGGTCTCGGTTTCTCCGTCCGTCTCCTTGCCGGCGACGACGCTCTCGGCGATCAGCTCGGTACCATCCAGTTTGAGGTCAGCGGCTCACCTGAGGCGCGCGATCACGTGGTCCGTGGCACCCAGCTGCTGCATCACATGATGTATCCCGAGGCGGATCGTGCATTCGCCCGGGCCATCGCGGCCGACCCGCACTGCGCCTTGGCATACTGGGGCCGCGCCATGACCCTGTTGCATCCGCTCTGGCCTGACGCGCCGACCGAAGCGGAGCTGCGGCAAGGGGCGGAGTTCATCGACCGCGGGTTGGCCTGTCCACCCGCCACGGTTCGCGAACAGGATTATCTCCGGACGCTGGCCGCGTACTTTGGCCACGACGCGAGCGCCGGCCATGTGCCGCGGCTGCAGGCGCTGGACGTCGCGTCAGGCCAGCTGGCGGACCGTTATCCGGACGACCTCGACGCGCTCGCGTTCAGCGCTCTGTTCCACCTCGCGCCGACGCGGTTTCAGTCGAAGGACAAGTCGCATCGGGTGCAGCTCGAAGCCGCGGCGCAACTCCAGCGGGTGCTGGCCAAGTTGCCCAATCATCCCGGCGCGCAGCACTACAAGATCCATGCCTACGATTTTCCGCTGCTGGCGGATCGGGCGCTCGAGGTGTGCGACACCTACGGCTCCGTCGCGCCCGACGTGCCGCATGCGCTGCATATGCCGACGCATATCTACACGCGGCGCGGGCTGTGGGAGAAATCGATCGAGTTCAACCGCCGCTCCGCCGAAGCCGCACGCAAGCTGAGCCAGTCCGCCGGTGCGCTCAATGCCCACGAAACGCACGCGCTCGACTATCTCGTGTATGCGCATCTCCAGCGCGGCCAATACGCGGAGGCCGAAAAGATCCGCCGCTATCTCGCGACGCTGACGGGGCCCTTTTCGCCCGTGCAGCTGACCGCGACGGCCTTCGCGTTCGCGGCGATTCCGGCCCGGTGCACGCTGGAACGCCAGCGATGGGACGAAGCGGCAAAGCTCCCGCTGCGTCAGCCGGCGGCATTTCCCTGGGGCCGGCAGTATCTCCAATGCGATTCGATCGTTCGCTACGCCCGCGCGATCGGTGCGGCCCGCAGCGGGCAGCTCGACGCGGCGCGCAGCGAGGTGGCAGAGCTGCAGCGCGTGCGGCAGCAACTCGCTGCGTCGGTGGGTGCGGCTTATTGGCGTTCGCAGGCGGAAACGCAGCTCCTGGCCGCCCAAGCCTGGGTGCAGTGGGCGGAGGGGAAGCGCGATGATGCGATCGCTTCGATGCGCCGCGCGGCGGAAATCGAAGCGAGCACCGACAAGGAAGCCGTCACCCCCGGCGAGGTGGTGCCGGCGGGCGACCTGCTCGGCGATCTGCTGCTGGAAACCGGCCGCAGTACCGAGGCGCTCGCGGCATTTGAGGCTGTGCTCGAAGCGAGTCCTAATCGATTCAACAGTCTCTATGGAGCCGGGCTGGCCGCCGAACGCAGCGGCAACACCGTGAAGGCCGCGAAGTACTACCAGCAGTTGCTCGCCGTGGCCGTGGACGCCGATGCCGGCAACGCGCGCGTCAATCATGCGCGCACGGTCCTGAGCGGCAGCGCTGTCGTGACGAACGATCCGCGTTGAACGGATCGGTGGCGAGGCGAAGCCTGTCCCCGTGTCAACCTGTGGTCGGGCGCGTCCGACCACGCGCCTTCGGCCCCGGCTAATTCGCGAGCGTCAGGCGCGGCTTCGCGGCAACTGGAACGCGCACTTGACCCCGAAACTCCGGAAACCAGGCGTCGAGTTCGGCCTGGTCGGTGCCATAGAGGAGCACGAAGAACCAGCGGCGCCCGCGGTCGGGCGAAACCGCCAGCGCTCCGGTGTCCTGCGTCAGGTCGACATAGGCACTGTGAACCACGGCAGTGAGCGGCACGTACGCGATGGTCCAGCGGCCGCGCAGCTGCAGTGCTGAAGGCTCGCCCGCGCGAACCTCGAGCCGTTCGGCGCCGAGCTCCCGAGCGGCAGCAAAATGCTGCTTCAACTCGCGCTCCAACGCGGCGCGCCCTCCGAGTCGCTGCACGACGTGCGGCGGCATGTGCGCGATGATGGCGGGAAAATCCTCCCGCTGCCACGCCGCCGCACACGTCGCCACCTGCCGGTTGATCGCCGCTGCCACCCCGGCTGCGGCCGACAGGCTCGCAGGCACGAGGAGGCCCAGGATGAACAGCAGTAAACGCATCGGTGCGCGCAGCGTGGCATTGGAGCTGATCGCCCGCAAGGAGCCGACCCGCGCCGCGGTCCCCGCCGCTTGCGATGCAGGTCGGATGACGCCCTTACCCGCCATCCGTCGTGCTGCGGATCGACGTCGCGTCGAGCCGCGCCAGCAAGTCGGCGGCGAGCTGTTTGGCCCAGCTGCCGCTCAGCTCGGACGCGCGGATCTGCTCGGCGAGCGCGTGTGCTTCGGCCCCGTTGCCCACTCGCCACTGCGCCACCGCGAGCGCAACGAGTATCTTGTCGGTCCGCGTGTACTGATCGAGCGCCCGGTGGAGGTTGGTAATCGCCGCGAGGCTTCGCGCATCGACCGTCGGCGCAATCGCCTCCGCCCAGGCCAGCAGCTCCGCGGCCTTGAGATACAGCGGCTCCAGCGCCACCGCCTTTCGGCACCAGTCCCGTATCTGCTCGCCGTCCTCGCCGCCCAACCGCGCGTCGAGCGTGTCGTCGGTCCGCTCCCGTTGAAAAAGGATCTGCGCCGCATCGGCGTACACGGCCGGGTTTTCCGAACCCAGCGCGATCAGCCGACGAAGTTCCTCGAACTGCGCGTCCGTCCGGCCGCGAGCGCCGCAAGCATCCGCCAGGAGCTCGCGCAGCGACTCGGTCGCCAGCCCGTGCGCGAGGAGCGCGTCGAGCGAGGCGTCGCTTTCCTTCGTCGGGCGCGTCGCGATCTGAGACAACACGAACAACTCGCGCATCTCCGCCGTCGAGACGTCGTTGCTCGCCACGGGAAACCGTAGTGATGCCGGCATGAAGCGTACGGTCGCCTCGGTGTATTTCCGGTCGTCGAGCATGCGCTCGAGCCGTTGCTGCCAATCCGCCCAGCCGATTTCGAAAAATCGCTGGAAGTTTTCTTCCGAGGGAACGCCGCCCGCGGCGAGATAGCTGGCCCACGCAAACAATCGCGGCGTCCAGCCCGGCGCCGGATGACTGAGGCAGTAGTGCATGATCACCGCGGCCTGCGCGCTGAATTGCCCGCGGGGCAGCGCCCCGGGACCCTCGGCTGCCGCTCCGCTCAGGCCGAAGAAACGCGGCCACTCGATCCACCCGTGTCGGGCCAACGTTTTCCTCCACTCCCGCTGGCGACCCATCGTCAGCGTGTCGCCGCGGATGTTCACCGCGCTGAAAAACGCTTCGATGCCACGTTTGAACCAGGGCGGGCCCGCCACGCCGATGGTCTCGAGCTGATACGCCACCAATCCCCGCCAAGCCGGACTCAGATCCTTTTTTTGCCAGTCGTTCTGGATGAGCTGCAGCTTCCGGCATGAGCCGATCATCACTCCCTGCATGTCCCACTCCGCGTCGCTTTCGGCTCCGATCCGGCGCCAGTCCTCCGCCCGGGTCGGCAACACCGCGATCATGGGCGCCAGCCGGGTGATCTTGCGGCGAAAGTAAAACTCGGCGGTCTGCTGCACCATCTCCATCTGCCTGACCGCCATCGCCGCAAGGTTCGGATCGGCGTCGGTATACACCAGGAAATGAGGCGAGCTGTATCTGCGCCAGCGGCGAAAATCCAGGCTCTGCGCCACGACCTCGTAAGGCGACAACACCACTACCGCGCCGAAATCCGTCTCAGGCGTCGCCGCCGTCCGCGTGTCTTCGGCGGCGCGGCCGGCCGGTGCCAGCCATCCGCTGCCCAGCACAATCCCGATCAGCAACCAGCAGGAGAATCGTCGAGTGAGGAGCGACACGGTGAAAAGTCTGTGGCTTGATGTGACGCGAAATAACTCAGGTGGGTTCGGAGAAGTTTTTTTCTTCGACGATCCGCGGAGGGTGAGCCCCGGGTCGCGCGAACCCGGCACGGTCGGTCACTTTCCTCCGGGCGCTGATCACCTGCGGCCGTTTAGCCCGGAAACTTCATGAACAGGAGTGAAGCTCCCTCCGATATTTTCGTCCGCCTGCGGCGGAGCCCCGACTTGTCGGGGCGGCAATTCAGCCCTGGCAAAGCCGGCCCGGAGGGCGGGATATTTGATGAATTTCATGAAATATCCGGGCTAGTTCAGCTTGCCCGCCAACCAGGCGAGATTGTCGGCGAAACGATCAACGGTGCGGAGCGCTTCCTCGTCCTTCAACACCGCGCCGGGCTCGCGCGCGAGCGCGACCGGCCAGTAGGTCGACCCAGGCACGATCATGTCGTTGATGGTATACCAGAACATCAACTGCGCGTAGGTGAAGTTGTGGCCCGCGCGGCGCGCGACGGTGATGGGGCCGCCGAGCTTGCGGGAAAACAGATGCCCGTTGGCGCGCGACACGTAGCCGGCCCGATCGAGTAGCGCCATCAGCTCCGGTGTGGCCGAGCCGAAGTACGTCGGCGAACCGACCACGAGAATGTCCGCCGCGCGCATCTTCTCGAATACCTGCTCGAAATCGTCGCCAGCACCTCCCGGACACGATTGGTCGCGCGTCTCACTACAGGCGCCACATGCCTGGCAGCCGCGAATGTGCAACCCGATCAGACTGACCAGCTCGCCGGCAATGCCCTGCCCCGAAAGCCGATCGAGGCAGCGACGCAGCAGCGTCTCTGTGTTTCCGTTGTGGCGCGGACTTCCTGAAATGGCGACGGCGTAGGGCATGGCGCCAGCATGATCTGCGCGGCAGCGGAGAGCGTTAAGCCCAAAAAACGACCGCGCGCGACGGCAGCTGCATCACCTGCGAGCCGGCCTCTTGGCGCGCAGTGCGGTTTCCTGATGGGCCGGGATCGCGGTTTGTGTTGAGCTTCGAGTGTCCGATCGCAGGCTCATTTGGTAAAGTGCGGCGACGAACGCTGCCGCTGAACCCCACAAGTCGTCGTTTTTGGCTCTGTTTTGGTGGCTTTAGGGAGTCGGTTGAATCCCACGAGAAGGCGCGCTTTTCGAACCTGCCCAAAGTCGCGTCGCGTTTTGCAGACCAGCTCACCGAAGGATGCCCGCGGAAAACACGACGCGAGTTATCGAACCGCTGAAAACTGCGATAACTTGTGGGCATCGTTTTGCCTGCCAGGCTTTGATGGTATGCCGGATGCCAAAACTACTCTGACGCGAACGGAGCTTTTTGATCTCGTGTGGTCAAAGCCCGCGACCAAGGTTGCTGCTGACTACGGCGTGTCGAGCGTCGCTGTTGCGAAGGCTTGTCGGAGGCTGGATGTCCCAACGCCACCACGTGGCTACTGGACTCAATTGGCCCATGGGAAAGTCATACCTCGTCCAACTCTTGGTTCCCGGAAGCCGGGCGAACGCGAGAGCACAAGTCTAGGAGAAGGAGCCAAGATCTCGAAGTCAGCGGAAATAGATTCAACTGTGACCGTGGACAACACCCCCGCTCCGGAGAAACCACATCCGATCGTTCAAAAGACGCGGGCAGCATTCCGGGGCGGGGCCAAAGACAGCCGATATGGGACCCTTTACGGGAAGCGCGACATTCCGCATCTACGGGTTTCGGTCACGCCGGACACGTTCGAACGTGCCATCGAGATTCTGAACCGCCTCGCTTGGATGCTCGAACGAAATGGCTTTGTCTTGGAAGAACCTAAGGAGGGAAGCGAAAGTGTGCAGCCGATCTTTGTGGCCACAAAAACCAAGATCGATTTTTCCGTGCAAGAAGTGGTCGAACGCTACGAGCGCGAGCTTACAGCGGAAGAAAAGAAGCAAAGTTGGACGTGGGATCGCTGGCGCTATCGGCCGACAGGTCGCTTGAAGATTGTTTTGGCGGAGTATGAGCCTCAAGGCGCCCGAAAATCGTGGAGCGATGGAAAAGTTCAGAAACTCGACGAGAAGCTCACCGAAATTGTCGAAGGCTTCATCATTTGTGCGCAGGGAAAGCACGCGGCTCACCTGAAGTGGGAAGCGCAACGGCAACAATGGGCCGAGGAAGCTCGGCGCCGGGAAGAAGCCGAAAGGCAGCGGCAGGAGGAAGAGAAGCGGAGAAATCTATTCCGTGAATCGGCTCTCAGATGGCGTGAAGCGAATTTGATGCGAGAATTTCGCGCCGCTTGTGAAGCAAAGCTTCGCGGGCAAAAAGCCGACGGGACGCTCACGGCCGACGAGGAAGCGTGGTTACTTTGGGCCGATTCGGTGGTGGATCGCAATGATCCCCTGAAAGGCTCGTTACTGGAGCGGTCTCTCACCGAGTGGGTAACGAGTCGGCGACAATGCAACAGCTGATCCCGTGCGAACGAGCCCAACTACAGTTCTACGATTAGACCATGCCGAAAGCCGGGATTCGCGATCTCAGTGCTTCCAGGATACCCGAGCGCATTGTTCACGATCCGCGTTTGTCCGAGGACATAGTCGCGTGGGTAGTGAGTGTGTCCATGCACCCAGAGCGCAGGACCGTTTGCCGTAATCAGACTCTCCAGGTTCGATGCGTAGGCGGCACTGATGGGCTCAACGTGTTTGGTTTCGGGCAGCGATCGAATCGATGGTGCGTGATGCGTGATTACGATCGAGCGCGTGCGGTCGGCGTTGGCTAGAAACTGCGTGAGCGCTAAACGCGAGTCAGCGTGAAGCATCGCTGTGTGCTTGGGATGTAGTCGACCAGTGTCTTCACGCCGGATCTTTCGATAATCATTCATCCCCTTTTCTTTCGAGCCAGCTGCAAACATTGCGGTCGAGCGGTCTCCCAAGAGATCGAAATCTGTCCAGAGCGTGGCACCGAAGAAGCGGTAACCATTCCAGTCGAAACTCTCGTTCTCGAGGATGACGACGTTCGAGCCCAACGCCGCATCCCGCAGCTTCTCATGAAGCCGTCCGATCCTCTCGTCGTAGTGCTCGTGATTGCCTGCCACGTAGAGCACCGGGACACCGGGAAACTTCTGGCGTGCCCAAGTCACACCGCGAATATTGCGATCGATGTCGCCAGCGAGCAGCACGACATCAGCAGGAACTTCGGGCAATTCGACGTCGCCGAATTCCCGATGCAGATCGCTTAGGATGCGAATGCGCATGCGCATGAACCCATCAGGACAGCCGCAGCCGCAGGAGGAGTTCGTTCATCGCGCTTCTTGTCTCCGCGCTCGGTGTTTTGAGCAGGCTGCTCGCGTCGTGTGCGGCCTGTAATTCTCTACGAAGACGCAGATACTCGGATTCGTGATAGGCGATGTCCGCCTCATTGAGGATCGACTCCTCGGGACCGCTCGATTTTCGCGCGACGAGATCAGGTACGTGAGGAAGGCGGAAGCTCTCGTTGAGTTTGACGAGGTTGGCTTCAATCTCGCCCGTGCGCATCAGCCAGATGCCGGTGAGCAGAACCCGATAAACGTAGAGCAGTGGCTTAACCCGGCGGGGAGACTCTTTGAGGAAGAGTTTCCATTGGGTTTCGGAGAAACCGAAATAGTGGTGCGAGTGATGCCGCGTGATGCAGCCGCGCGCGATTTGTTTCAATTCGGCGTGCTCGGGCGTTGTCTGAACCACGAGCGGTGAATAGAGCTGCTCCAGCACGTAGCCGTTTTTCTTGAGCAGGAGCCGGAAAAACTTCCGGACGTCATGGCTCACGATGTCCATCTCCAGTCCCTCGATCACACGCGAGTCCTCAAGCGTTTCGTCCGAGATGTCCAAGCCGACGACCCGTTCGATTGGCAAAATGTGCGCGCCGCGCAGGTCGAAATCCGAATCCGGCGAAGGAAATCCATAGAGGTGCGCACCGCTGATCGTAGCAAAGAGCAGCGGATGCGGTTGGGCCGCGACGATGCGATTCAGGCGCGGATCAATGGTCATTGGGAGAAGGCTCACGTATGTGCGTGGCGCGCCTCGATGAGGAAGCGATTCGTTGCTTCATAGTCGGGCCGCTCGGGTAAGGTGGTCTCGGCCAGGGCGCGTTCGAAGTCGCGGTGCAACTCCTGCCGCCAAGCATCAACCTCGGGCCACGGTAGCTCGCCATGTTTAATGGCGAGGAGCCGCTGGCGATGCTGCTCCACGCGCACCGGCACGCGGCGTTCGCGCAGCGTGGCCGCGCCCGTCAGCAGCAGCCGCAGTAGGTGCATGGCGTGTTTCCAACGAATCTCGCCCTGGTTTCGGCGATCCTGCTCAAGCTTCTTGAATTGGCTCAATGCGTAGCCGTTGAAGGTCTGAAAAATCATCTGCGAGAGAAAGGACTCACGTAACGTGAGCAGCCGCGCGCCGAGCGGAGTGATCTTTTCCACGAGCGGCGAATAGAGGCATTCGAGGATGTTGGGGTTCGCCTTGAGCGCCATCACCAGGAATTTCTGCAGCTCCCAGTAACACGTCTGCGCCCCATTGTCCTCGAACTGCTCCGGCGCGCCGAACAATGAGAGGTGCATCTCCAGCGGTGCGAGATATACGCCGCGGAGATCCGTATCCGAAGCATCGGTGTCCAGGCCGTAGGCGCGGGAGCCGACAACACACCGATAGATGATGCAGTTTTCCAATTCGAATTCCCCAGCGCCGTTGGGTGGCGTCGGCAGCCGATCTTTAAAGTGCTTCAGAATTTCGAATTGATCGCGGGTGAACGACGTCTCGAATCCGTCGAGAAACCGAATCAGGTAGTGAGCTTCCGACCCGGCCGGCGTGCGCGCAATGATTCCCACCGCGCCACGTGGATGGACCGGCATCGCGTTCGTGCCGCGCGCCTCCGTAGTTACGACGACTTGAGTGCCGGCAGAAACGGTAGACGACATCGCGGTTATTTGCGTTTGGGGATTCGCTTCTTCATCTCGTCCGCTTTCGGCACTTGGACGTAAACGACTTGAAGGACGCCTTCCAAGATGTCGACCAACGTGATGAGGTCTTCCTTTGCAGGAACGAATGCACGGTGTATAGATGCGTGTCCGGCTTCGAGCATCGAACCTACAACTTCGCGATGCTTCTTACCAATGAACCCCTGCGCTTCGAATTTGTTTAGGTTCGCGGTGAAAGATTTCTGATCACCGACCTTGTCGATCATAGTGTGCTCGAAGATTGCTCGGATCAGCATCGTCGCGGCGGCACGACTGTCGTTCTGAAGCGCGACATAAAGCTCCTTCATCAACCCCTCGACCTCGTCAGGGCACGTTTGGGTCAGCACATCTCCGCGTAACCATTTAGGAAACTGCCGAAAAATGCGGGGCGGGAAATATTTCGTTTCCACTTCGGGGCGGCCTTTTTCGTCGAGAGCCTCCGAGTTCCAAGCGTCGAGCCTCATCGCGATACTTTCGCAGCCGCGGCATTGAATGACGCGCCATCGAGCGCCCCATTGGATTAAAAAATCCTCTGTAATGTCCTCGCTGCCGTTCTCCTTTTTCTCGAACAGCACGTCATGCAGTGTCTCCGCGTGGCAGGTGTTGCAGACGGATTTTAGTTTTTCCCCGGAGTTCATGTTGTTGCGCTGATAGCACTATTAGAAAAACGATCGTTTTGCACTACGCCATCAGCGCCTTGGCTTCCGCCTTCAAGTCCGCGTGTTTGTCGAACCCGACGAAGATGCGCGCGTTGGCGTTCTTCACGGTTTCGGAGAGCGCCTGCAGCTCGCGCAGGCGGAGGAGTGCCGGATGCTTGGCGTAGGCTTCGGCGGCGCTTGCCTGTTCGCGAAGCGCGCGAATCTCAGCCTCGTTCTGAATGCGCAGCGCCTCGGCTTCCGCGTGTGCCTGCTTGAGGCGTGACGCGGCGAGCGATTCGGCGATCGTCACATCGGTTTCGGCGGTGCTCTTCGCCTCGACGAGTTTGATCTGCGCCTTGGCCTCGGCCTCGATCTTCTGTTGCTCGGCCTTTGTGCGCGTTTCGACAAGCTGCGCCTGTGCCAGGCGTTCGGCGGCGAGCACTTTGTTCATGATCTCCTGGAGATTGCCGGGGAAAACGAGGTCCTTCACGTCCGCGCGCAGGATCGCGACGCCGTAGGTCGCCGCGATGCCCTTGACCTCGTTAAGGATGTCTTCGCTGAGCTGGTTTCGGTTAGTGAGAATCTGCTCGAGCGTCATCGATGCGAGCGAACGTCGCGCGGCGAGCTGCACGTCACTGTAAAGGCGTTCGTCGTGATTGTTCACCTGGTGCAGTGCAGCCACCGGATCGCTGACTTTGAACTGCACGAGAATGCTCACGCGGATCGCGACTTTATCGGCCGTGAGGATTTCCTGGCCCTTGATCGTGAGGTCGCGCTCGCGCACGTCGACCGGGATGACTTCGATCTGCGGCTTGCGGCGAAAGAGATAGCGCCAGCGCGACGGCAGCTTGTAGCGGCCGGGGCCGAGGACGCGCGTCATGACGCCGTCCTCATACCAGAGAGCGCGGTGGGTGTCTTTGATGATGTTGTTGCTTTTCATAGCTGGAAGAAGGAGCTCCGAAGCGAACATTGATATGGGCGCAAGAGTGGTCAGATCAGCCCCATCCAATCGAAAATAGGATGACGAGGCGTGTTGGTTGATCTCGCCCTAATGTTGCCGGAGCAAAGGGTGTGGATTGTCGTAGAGTTAGGAATCGATGGTTTCGGCCTCGCCCTCGCGGCGCGCGGCTTTGTGGCTCGCGCGTTTTTCGCGACGGGCGCGGACCCAGTGCGGTTCGGGTGCTTCGCCGGCCATGATGCAGCCTTGCGGCTGAATCTCGCCGACGACGTTGGCCAGGCCGAAGCGATCGATCTGGGCCTTCACCTTGGTCGCGTCCTTGTAGCCGAGCGGCGACTCCGACAAGTCCGGTGCGCCGCCGAACCAGCGGATGTCGAGACCGGCCGTGCACGCCGCAAGCGTTTCCTGCACACGCGCAGGATCGAGTTCGCCCTCAGCGTCCTTGTAGGGCGCGAGCATGGCGGTGCGCGAGAGGTTGCGGCCGGCGCCGTGCGGACAGAACGACAGGTAGTCGTTGTTGTTCGAACCAAGCACGAGGAGGATTTCGCGCGCCATGTTGAGCGGGATGAGGCCGAGCAGTGGACGGCCTTGCGCGTCCTGCCATGCCGGAGTGGCGCCCTTGCCGTGGAAGAACGAGTCGCCGCGCTTCCAGACGAAATTGTGCTCATTGCCGATTTGCACGAGCGCGCGCTGACCGAGGCGGCGGAGAAGCGCGTCATGCAGCACGGCGTGATTCTGCCGGGTCCAACGGCTGATGTATTGGAGCGCATCCCAGTAGTCGCGACCCTCGGGCGAGTCGCCCGGAAGCCACGCGGCCGAATCCGGAATGTCCTTGGCATTCTCATCGCACCACAGGCGGGCAGCCTTCTGGCCGCGCTTGTAGAGGTCCGCGCCAAGGCCGCGCGAACCGTGGTGAGTGACGAGGACGTTGAACGCGCCGTCGCGGCGCATGATCCATTCGGACAGCTCGGTGTAGCCGGCTGCTTCGATGGCAGCACGCTGCGCTTCGGTGAACTGAATGCGACCGACGTAGGCGAAGTGGTTGCCGTCGCCTTGCGTGCCGAGGAAATCCTGGGCGCGACTGCGCAGGCCGGAGAGGAAAGGGTTGTCCCACACCGGCTCTTCGAGCACAGCCGAAGTCATCTGGTATCCGCGCGGACGACCGCCGGCGCCGAAGTGCGTCGTCTTCTGCAGGTGATCCATCATTTCGCCGACCGGATGGTTGGCGGGAAAGAAGGTCGCGAACATAGAACAGCAGATGTCAGCCGAATGCGCACCGGGAATGATTGCGTTTTCGACCTCGATGCCGCCGCCGACCGGGATCGTGGCGCGACCACCGCCCGACGGGCAGGCGTCAGGCATGATTACGCCGCGCTTCACTACCGGGACGTGCAGCAGCTCCGTCATGCGCTGACGCGCGGCGGCAACGTTCGTCGCTTCCTCGCGCGTTTCGGCCTCGATGGCCTCGGCAAGCGGAGCCGGCTCGTAGCGCGGCAGGGTCACGGCGAGCTGCTTCGGGAATTCGGCTTCAAGCGCGGTCAAAACGTCGGCACGCGCAAGACCCGTCGACTCCAAGTCGCGGGCGCGGCGCAGGGCCGGGCCAAGGCGGCGGCCTTCGTGCCAGCCGGCAGCGATGAGATCGCGGGCTTTGATTTCCATGTTCATGTGAGAAGAGTTTAGCGCGGTGGCGGGTTTGCACGTAGCGCGAATGCCGCTTGTAAGGTGACTGCCTAGTCAGGTGTGTGTTGATGGAGCTGTTCTTCGATCGAAGCTTCGGAGCGAAGCTCGTGAGCGGTGAAAGAGTATCGGCGCCACCAGCGACTGCGGCCATGCAGCCAGTCCAGGCGGCAGCGTCCGGCAGTGGCACTAAGATACGTCTCGATCTCAGCAATGCGCGATCGAACCTTCGGGAGTTCGACCCTTTGATGCGTGATGAGGTGCGGTTGGATGTCCTCTCGGAGGCACCACATATGGATCAGCCTGAATCCTGTGATGTAACGTCGCCATTTGATGGGTGTCCAAGGTTGGTCGTCTAACCGCCAGCAACCATAGCCGAAGAACCGCTGATGACTCGCAGGCCATGCAAGCTTCAGCCATTCAGCCGTCGGGATAATGCGGGGACTGAGGCGGATCTCATCGCCGTTCCGATTGAGAAAGGAGCGCTCTCGTGAGTAGACGTTCCGATTCACCTGAGTGAGTATCGTGCGAAAGAGCATGGCATCTGGACGCTGCGACACTCGAGCGTCGAGAACGTAGGTCTTCATCCATCCCCGCTGATACGGACGCTCGAGCGGAATGATCGGGGCATGTGTCTGCGCTTGATAGAGGCGGTTTAGTTCCCTCTCCAACGAAAGGAGCCGCTTGTCTCGGGAGACGTGTTTGTCGAGGAAGCGCATGGCATTTCTAATTTTGTCGCACGCTCATGGTGCGAGTGCGGGTGCCACGAAAGAGCCGCGCAGCGACCATGTCTTTTCGGAGGCATGCTGGAGCAGGATATACTTCCGGCAGGGAGCGAATCTTAGACGCGACACGCACCAGACGGAGCGTGCGCCCTGCTGGGCGGACTTCGGCAAGAGTGTGCATGGTGGGGAAGCGAAACTGTTCGTATTTTGGGCTGGGTTATCGGTTGGCCAGGAGCGACTGCCACACCGCGAGAACGATGAAGTCCTCGCGGAGCTTTTTCTCGGCGGCTTCGCGTAGTTGGCGCACGCGCTCTTTGGAGACGCCGAGTTCACCGGCGATCACGTCGAGCGTGGCATCGTCGAGATAGTAGCGGCGGAGCACATGAGCATGATTCGCAGGCAGGCGCGCCAGCGCCACATGCACGGAGCTGTGTGCGTCGAGCGACTCAGCCGTGCGT
Source organism: Opitutus terrae PB90-1 (assembly GCF_000019965.1). Taxonomy (GTDB): domain Bacteria; phylum Verrucomicrobiota; class Verrucomicrobiia; order Opitutales; family Opitutaceae; genus Opitutus; species Opitutus terrae. The sequence goes on along the minus strand of NC_010571.1, from coordinate 1,309,944 downwards.
GCAGGGCACGCGGCTTCGTCTTCGATGACGTGCAGGTCGTCACCGTAGGCGTCGGTCTCATCGATCGAGCACGCTTGAGCGGCCTCGGCGAGACGCTCTAGTTGAGTGAGCGTCTCGTGCGAGTAGCCGGTGGCCGTGACGATCTCGTCCCGCGTGGGCGCACGGTGGAGCTCTTTCTCCAGCGCTGCCGTTGCACGCCGAACGAAGGTCACCTGACTGCGCGTGTGGCGAGACAGCGGGTCAAGGCGGCGGAGCTCATCCAGGAGAGCGCCGCGAACCCGGGCGAAGCAGTAACCGCGGAGCTGTTCGGCCGGACCGTCGAAACGCAGCATCGCCTCGACGAGGGCGAGCTTGCCCGCGCTAGCGAGGTCTTCGCGCGACACGTGGGCCGGCAACCGGCGTGCGACGGCCGCCACCGCCACGTCCACAATCGTGAGCGTGTCGGCAAGCGAAGCCGGTGAACTGGATACCGAGAGGAGCACGGGAGTGAGAATCAGCCATCGCTGATAGAGAGGCTTGCGGGGAGAGATGATGTGGCGCCCGGGCGATTGGGCCTGAGGACGGTCGGCCCGGCGCTACGTGGATCAGAGGTGAAGGAAGTGCCGCCAGTCGGGGTGCCGCGCTTCGCGAACGGTGGCGGCCACCGGCAGTGGTTTGGGTGCCGTCGGCTTGCGGACGAGCCGCAGGCCCGCTTCGTGGGGAAGCCGATTAGCCTTAAGGGAGTTGATCTCCTTCTTTGACCAAACGAGGTTCTCGAACGAGTCGCGGCCGCCGCGATCGCGTGGAACGACGTGGTCCAGGTTGCCGCCATTCTTGCCGACGAATTCGCCGGTGTATTGGCAGACGCCCCGGTCGCGCTCGAAGACCGCCTGGCGCGTGACGCGCGGGATGCGCAGCGGCATGCGATCGAACTGGGTCGAGACGATCACTGTTGGCACCCGCAGGTGGAGCTTCGGCGTGGAGATCGAGAAATCGAAATCGCGCACGGGCAGCTTCACCCACTCGTCCCAAGCGACCGGGTTCAAGTAGAGCGGCCGGTCGAAGTTCCAGGAACCGTCCTCGAGCTTCGGGTAGGCGATGTCCACGCCCACCGCCGGCGGCAGACCAGCTGCGCCGCCATTGAGCGCGATGAGCGCCTGCTTGATGGTCCGGTGGCCGATGACCTGCCACGCGCGGTTAAGCGAGAGCACGATTGGCTTGTCGAGAACGTCGGTGTTCATGGGAGGAGATGGTTTGAAAATGTGATGGCTCACGCTGAACCCAGCTCGCCCGACGTCGGTGTGTGTTCTTTTTTGCGAAAAGAGATGGATCTCCGCGCCGGGCTTGCGCCGGCCTCTGCGGTTTACGAAACCGCTGCATCGCTGCCTATGCTTGCAGAGAATGAAAATGGCTGCCGGGGCATGAGTCGCACATGCGTTCGCGGCTTCAGAGACCGCTGTCCTACTGCTAGACGACCCAGCAATGGCGGAGGGCTGAGGTCCTGCCCCTCAGCGAAAGAATCGCCGCACGCGTTAGCACCGCGGCTCCCGACTCTCGGAATTAACCCTCCATCGAAATTGGTTGGCCCGGACGGTAACGCTCCGTCGTCGATCGGTTATCAGCCGATTGCTCTGCTTTTGAGCTACGAGCCAATGTTGGCGGAGAGCGGAGGACTTGCGCCCCAACCGGCAGAGCCGATCCATCTGCTTTCGAAACAGCGCCCGCGCCTCGGCGGGTTCACTCTCCAAAGTGGCGGAGAGCAGTGGTCCTGCTTCACAAGCCTCTCGGCTCGAAACGGCTTCCAACCGATCACCGCCCTTCGCGGTTTTGCTCTCCAACAAAAAGATGGCGGAGGCGAGAGGTCATGCTCCCCAGCGACCGAATGTCGCCCGATCCGCTTCAAACAGGTGCCGGCACCTCGGCCGGTTTCGCCTCCGAAGTCCCCGCGGCAGGATTTGCACCTGCGTCGATCCGCTTAGAAGGCGGAGGCCTGAGCTTCTCGGCCACGCGGAGAAAGTGGACCTCGCGGCGGGACTCCCACCCACAACACAGCGTTCGAAGCGCTGCATGATTGTAATTTCACCACGCGAGGAAATTGGTCCTCCCGCCGGGAATTGCACCCGGAACTCGGCCTTCGCAGAGCCGTGTGATAGCTCTTTCACTACGGGAAGAAAATTGGAGCCCGACGCCGGAGTCGCACCGGCCTCGTCCTGTTTACAAAACCGGCACGTCGCTCACTACGTCTGACGGGCATTGGTCGCCGCGCCGGGTAACGCTCCCGGTCCGGGCGCTCATCTAGCGCGATTCCGCTTATAAGGCGGACGGTTCACTTTGAACAACGCGGCGAAAGTGGTCGCCTCGACCGGACTCGCACCGGCATTGCCCGCTTGAGAGGCGGGTCTCCTGGACTCGTTAGAGGACGAGGCGTCGAAATTGGTCGGCGAGACAGGACTTGCACCTGCATGGGCTTTCGCCCGCGAGTTTCTGAGACTCGTGTGTATACGCTCCACCACTCGCCGAAAAAATCTGGTGCGGCCGGAGCGACTTGCACGCTCACGCGCCTGACGGCACGGCGGTTTTTAAGACCGCCCGGTCTCCTGTTCCACGCACGGCCGCAAAGATGGTCGCGGCGGCCGGAGTCGCACCGGCACGGGCATGATGCCCAGAGGGGTTTGAGCCCACCGTGTCTACTGTTCCAACCACGCCGCGATAATTTGGTGCGGACAGAGGGAATCGCACCCTCATGGGCTTTCGCCCATCGGCTCCTCGGGCCGAGGTGTCTACTGTTCCACCACGTCCGCATGAAAAATGGAGCATCCACAGGGACGTGCGCCCTGCTCGCTGTCTTACCAAGACAGTCCGTCGCTATCTACGGCTTGGATGCATGGTCGAAGCGGAAGGACTCGCACCTTCGTAGCCCGTGAGGGCGTCGCGTTTACAGCGCGCTGCATTTGCTGCTCTGCCACGCTTCGAAAAATTGGGGGCTCGAGCGGGATTCGCACCCGCGACCGTCTCCTTATGAGGGAGCTGCGCTCACTGCTGCGCCATCGAGCCAAATGGTGGGCCGCCTCGGTAATGCTCCGAGTTCTGCCGCTTAAGAGGCGGCGGTTTCACTGTTAAAGCTTGCGACCCGAAAAAGTGGCTGCGGCAGGAGGACTCGCACCTCCATTCACGGATTCAAAGTCCGCTGTCCTGCTGATTAGACGACACCGCAACAAGAGTGGTCAGGGTGACAGGACTTGCACCTGCATGATCTCCCTTCCGAGGGGAGTCGCCGACTATTTGGCACCACACCCTGATGTGGAAATTGAACCGGCCCGGAGGCACGTGCGCTCCGGGCCGGTGTTGTTTTCTGTCATTAGCGAGTCAGCGGGCGGCGGCCGTAGTCGGCGCGTGCGATGAGCACGAGACCGACAACCGCGAGCCACGCGACTGCGAGGGCAGCGATCATGTCGTTGTCCTTTCTGTCCTGGGGCCTTGCTCCGAAGAGCTTCGGCCGTTCACCGCGCACGCTCCTCGAACGGAGCGCGCGCGAAATTGGTCGTCGGCCTCGGTGATGCTCCGAGCGATGCCTGCATGTCGGGCAGGTGACGTCACTGTCTGTCTCGCCGACGAAAAATGGCTGCCGGGGTGGGATTCGCACCTACATCTCGCCGCTTAACAGGCGGCCGCTCTACTGTTGAGCTACCCGGCAATGGTCGAGGTGGAGGGACTCGCACCCCCGTGTGGCTGGATGTAAGCCAGCTGCCATGGCTGCTAGGCGACACCTCGAAAATGGCGCGACCGACGGGTGCTGCCCCCGCTATCTCCTGCTCGACAGGCAGGCGACTCTGCTAGTTTGTCCTCGGTCACATTGGTCAGGTGGGCGGGATTTGCACCCGCTTCCCCGGCTTCACGGGCCGGTGCTCCGCTGACTGAGCCACACACCTGATTCGCAACAACAAAATGGTCGGAGCGGCGTGACTCGCACACGCGTGATCTCGGTCCCAAGCCGAGTGCCTGACTTCTAGGCTACGCTCCGGAAAGTTGGGAGCAGGATTCCGAGTTGCACGGAAAAGAGCCGGCTTATGAGACCGGCGGCGGACTCTCCGCTTCCTGCTATGGTGGGAACGGCTGGAATCGCACCAGCACCTTCTCGTCTTCAGCGAGTCGTGCAGACTATCTACACTACATTCCCAAAAAATTGGCAGGTCCTGAGGGACTCGCACCCTCCCGGTCGGTTTTGGAGACCAACCCGTCCGCTCGAACATCTAGGACCTATTGGTGCCCGAGGCCGGTAGCGCGCCGGCTCCCGCTGTTTGGAAGACAGCCGTGCATCTGTGAACACCTCTCGGGCGAAATTGGTGGAGCGGGACGGTTACGCTCCGTCTCCTCCGCATTGCAAGTGCGGCGTGCTGCTATTATCACTACGGCCCCAAAAGTGGACACGACGGCGGGACTCGCACCCGCGATCCTCAGCTTTGCAGGCTGGTCCCTTGGGCTGCTCGGGCACGTCGTGATGAAATAGAACCGCGGCTCAGGTCACTCGGCGTGAGAAGACTTCTCTCACGTCCGTCCTCAGTGACCGCGGATTAAAAATTGGTGGAGCCGGCGGGAGTTGCACCCGCACCGTGCGGATTAAAAGTCCGCTGTGCTGACTGTTCACACCACAGCTCCGACAAAGTGGTGCGCTCGGGGAGACTCGCACTCCCGATTCCGGACTGGCAGACCGGCGCGTTGCTCCTACGCCACGAACGCATGGTAAACTCGGCCCCTGCCGGGCTCCGGCCGCCGGCTGGCTTCAATGCTCCGATAGGGCAAAGCGGTTTCCGATCTCGGATTAACAATCGGCGCTTCCTTAAGGAAAATGGCCGCCTCGACGGGATTCGCACCCGCATCCCTCGGCTTGAAAGACCGGGATCCTGACATGTTAGACGACAAGGCGATCGCGCGCAGAGCTTCTGTCTCTATACCTTCAAAACTGACGACATTTAGCTCGGGCGCGGGAAAAATGACACGTGCGGCCGGCATCGCCATTTAACGCTTTGGGCGCACCGCACATGTTGTGGCAGAGCCGAATGATCGGCCCTGCCGTCGCAAAAAAGAACACACACCGTCGTCCCTCTCACGGACGAAGTCCGATGGATTGGACGGCCGCAGGATTTGCACGCGGACGTTGGGCTGATTGACTGGGCTCAGCAGGTGAAGCCGCTTACGGAATTTGGAAAAGAGTTCTGACTCGTCCCCGGAAGCGGCCCCATCTGGGCACAAAAAAACCCACTTCCGGGCGGAAGTGGGCCTGACGTGAGGCTACGATTAGCCTGGTTCGTTAGGTTACACCACTTCCTGGAGAGTTCGCGTAATTGGGTCGATTAAGACCTCGTTCATTACGCTCTCTCGATGTCGTCGCCTGCGGACGAATCTCCGCACACAACGTATGCCGTCCGGACCACCGGAGGGCTGAGAGTTGTATAAATTGTGCGGATTTCATGGGAAGGTGAGAGGCGAGACGTTTGTCTGGTTGAGGAGTTACAACGGCTGGTGCCGCGGGAAATTCAAGGGGAGCTGTGAAGATTTTTTCGTGGGCCGATATTTGATGCGATGTGACCAGCATACGTGATCTGTTTGGAGGTTGCCATAGACGGTTCTACAGTAACCCTGACTATCCAGTCATGTTTGAAGCACTTTTTTCCGAACGGGGGCTTTCGCTCGATCGTCTCAAGGTCCTCATCGAGGTGCGGGATGCAGGCAGCATTGCACAGGCCGCACCGGGCGATCCCATCCGGCAGAGTCAATACAGCCGCCAACTGCGCGAGCTTTCCGAGTTCTTCGGCTGCGAGGTAGCGCGGCGCCGAGGCAAGCTGCTCAAGCTAACGGAGCAGGGTGAGCGCCTAGCCGAACTAGCTCGCGAGCATCTCCGTTCGCTGGAGGATTTCCGGGCGGAGTGTCGGGAGGAAAACGTCGCCTTCACGCTGGGAGCCGGCGACAGCCTCATTCAGTGGCTGGTGATCCCTCGACTGGGAAAGATCATCGATGCGTTTCCCGGGGTTCACTTCGCTACGACGAATCTGCGAACGAACGAAATTGTGCAGCAGCTCACCGAGTGCCGCCTCGATTTTGGCATCATTCGAAAGAATGCCGTCGCTCAAGGTTTGAAGTCGGTATCGCTGGGCGTGGTCCGATACACTGCCTTGGTTCCGGCAGGGTTGCTGACCAAGCGAAAGAAAGTGATTCTCCGGGAGTTCCTCTCGGAGCTGCCGCTCGCTACCCAGACCACAGACGGTCAATTCACCTCCGGCCTGCGTGACCTGGCAAAGTCGCTTTCGGTGTCGCTCGTGCCTGCGCTCTCCTGCCAGTCGTTCCCGCAGACAATGGCCGCTCTGCGCTCAGGTCGCTTCGCCGCCATCGTGCCGGAGATTGCCACTCAAGACCTGGCGACCGGATTCGCTCATCGGGTGGATGATCCCGCTCTGCGGCAGCTCGACCGAGAAGCCATGCTCGCATGGAACCCGCGCCTTGTGCGTGTTCGACCCAATGCCGCCAAGATTGCAGCGAAGCTACAGAGCAGCCTTGTAATCTAGTCGCACGTCCTCAGCAAAAGGTTGACAAAACGTCTTAGTGTTAAAACAACACTAACATGACGCTTGCAACCCGGCCTTGCTTTCACGAATCGCCGCTCCTGACGGACCTCTATCAGCTGACCATGGCCTACGGCTATTGGAAGACCGGGACGGCCCACAAAGAAGCTGTCTTCCACCTGTTCTTCCGAAAGGCGCCGTTCAAGAGCGGCTATACCATCGCGGCCGGCCTTGCAGATGCGATCACCTGGCTGCGCAATCTCCGTTTCGGCCCGCAGGAGCTGAGCTATCTTGCGACACTCGTCGGCAATGACGGCAAGCCGCTCTTCGAGGCCGCATTCCTCAAGTATCTGCGTGCGTTCCGATTCACGGGTGACGTGGACGCAGTGCCGGAAGGCACCGTTGTGTTTCCGAACGAACCGCTGCTGCGGATCAAGGGGCCCATCATAGAAGGCCAGTTGGCGGAAACTGCGCTGCTGAACTTCATCAATTTCCAGACACTCATCGCGACGAAGGCCGCTCGTATCTGCGAGGCGGCCCAAGGGGAGCCCGTTCTGGAGTTCGGCTTGCGCCGAGCCCAAGGAGTGGACGGGGCCTTGGCTGCGAGCAGGTCGGCTTACATTGGCGGTTGTGCCGCCACCTCGAATGTCCTCGCCGGCCAGGTCTTCGGAATTCCTGTCAAAGGCACCCACGCGCACAGCTGGGTGATGTCGTTCGATGACGAGGCGGAAGCGTTTCAGGCGTATGCCGAAGCGATGCCGAATAACAGCGTGTTCCTAGTCGATACTTACGACACCCTTGAGGGCGTTCGTCGCGCCGTGGCCGCCGGGCGCTGGTTGCGGGATAACGGCCACGAAATGGTCGGAATCCGGTTGGATTCGGGCGACCTCGCCTATCTCAGCATTGAAGCCAGGAAGATACTCGATGAAGCGGGGTTCCCCGACGCGGTGATTGTCGCGAGCAATGATCTCGATGAACACATCATCGCGAGCCTGAAGCAGCAGGGAGCCAAGATCGGGCTTTGGGGCGTAGGGACGAAGCTCGTGACTGCCTATGATCAGCCCGCACTCGGAGGCGTCTACAAACTCGCCGCCACCCGCGTTCCCGGCGGCGAATGGGAATTTAAGGTGAAGCTTTCGGAGCAATCGATTAAGATCTCGAACCCTGGGATTCTCCAAGCCCGCCGGTTCACAAAAGGTGGAGAGTTCATCGGAGACATGATCTTCAACGAGGAAGCAATGCCTTTGAACACCCGGATGATCGTCGATCCTGCGGATGTCACTCGCCGCAAGGTGATGCCTGCTGATGCCGTGGCGGACGATCTCCTCGTTCCGGTCTTCCGAGGAGGCGAACTCGTCTACGCTGCCCCCACGCTGGAAGATATCAGGGCCCGCGCTCGGGAGCAGTTGGATCGTCTCTACGGCGGAACGAAACGGCTGCTCAATCCGCACGAGTATCCGGTGGGACTCGAGCCCGGTCTTTTCGATCTAAAGACCCAGCTCGTGTTCAAGAACCGCAAGGTTGCCTGAGCGGCAGAAAGCGTCATGAAGCCTATCAAAGTTGCAGCCGGAATCCTCAACCAGACGCCCTTGGATTGGGACAGCAATCGAGCGAACATTATCACTGCCATCAGACAGGCACGAGAGACAGGAGTTGGCGTCCTCTGCTTACCAGAACTGTGCATCTCGGGCTATGGTTGCGAGGATGCGTTTCACGCGCCGTTCGTTCACCAAACCGCTTGGACGGAACTCAACATTATCGCGGGTGAGACGACGGGCATGGCGGTGGCGGTTGGTCTCCCTGTCATGCACCAGAACTCCGTGTTCAATTGTGCCTGTCTGCTGGTGGACGGCGTCATCGCGGGTTTTGTGGCGAAGAAGTTTCTGGCCGGAGACGGCATCCACTACGAACCGCGATGGTTCAAACCTTGGCCAAGCGGTGTTCAGCATGAACTGCGCGTGGACGGCCGGAGTTACCCGTTCGGCGATGTGTTTTTCGATCTCGATGGCCTTCGGATCGGCTTCGAGATCTGCGAAGACGCTTGGGTGGCCAACAGACCCGGCGCGTCGTTGGCATCGAAGGGCGTGGACGTGATCTTCAACCCAAGTGCGAGTCACTTTGCGTTCGGGAAGCTCGACGTCCGCAAGCGTTTCGTGCTCGAAGGATCGAGAGCTTTCGGAGCGACGTATGTGTATTCGAATCATGTGGGCAACGAGGCGGGCCGCGCGATCTACGACGGCGGTGCGCTGATTGCATCTGGCGGCAAGCTCGTCGCCGCTGGTCCACGTTTTTCATTCCAGGGCGTCACGGTCACGTCCGCCGTTGTTGATATTCAGCAGACGCGCCTGAGCCAGGCTCGGACCACGAGTCACCAACCTGGCCTCACATCGTCCGATGCCGGCTGCGTTCGACTCAAGTTCGCCGTGCCGGCTACTGCGTTTGAACCCGCCAAGATCGTCATGGCCCCTTGGGAGAATAGTGCTGAGTTGAAGGCGGAGGAGTTTGCCCGCGCCGAAGCATTGGCACTTTTCGACTACATGCGAAAAAGCCGGTTGCATGGCTTCGTTGTTTCATTGAGCGGCGGAGTGGACTCAGCGGCGGTCACGTGCCTCGCAGGGTTGTCGGTGCGAATGGGGATCGCGGAACTCGGACTGAATGGCTTTCTGAAGAAACTCGGCTACGCGCACGCCCTGCGCGAACATCGGGATGTCGGCAGCGTCATCAGGGCACTCCTCACGTGCGTTTATCAGGGCACGGAGAATAGCTCGGCCACTACTCGCGATGCCGCACGGGCCGTCGCCCAAGCTGTCGGCGCCGAGTTTTTGGAGTTCGAAGTCGGCGAACTGGTGGAGCGCTACACCTCCATCGTGTCCGGGGCGATCGGTCGTCCGCTCACTTGGGCAACCGATGACATCGCGCTTCAAAACATCCAGGCGCGGGTGCGAGCTCCCGGCGTTTGGTTTCTCGCCAACCTCCGGAATGCGCTGCTTCTCTCCACCAGCAACCGCTCGGAGGCCGCGGTAGGCTACGCAACGATGGACGGAGACACGTGCGGCGGCCTGAGCCCGATCGCCGGCATCGACAAAGCCTACCTGCGCCAATGGCTCGTCTGGATGGAGCAACATGGACCTGACGGTATCGGCGCCCTGCCGGCATTGAGGCTCGTGAATGCCCAGGCGCCGACGGCCGAGCTTCGTCCTGCCGAACAGAAGCAAACGGACGAGGGTGATTTGATGCCTTACACGGTGCTGGACGCCTGTGAACGCGCGTTCATCCGCGACAAGAAAGGTCCGGCAGAAGTCCTCGCGAGCATCGGGGTTCAGTTTCCTCAGTATAAGGTCGACCAGATGAAAGTTTGGGTGACGCGGTTCTTCCGGCTTTGGAGTCGCAACCAGTGGAAGCGAGAGAGGTATGCGCCTTCGTTTCACTTGGATGACGAGAGCCTCGATCCCAAAACGTGGTGCCGTTATCCAATCCTCTCAGGGGGGTTCGCACGAGAGCTGTCGGAACTGAACACATGACTAAGACGACAACTCTGTATCGGCCCGTCGGGCCCAAGGAGCTGGCGCTCATCGAGGCCAGCGGCTTTCGCTCCTTTCCGCCTCGGCTGCCTGACCAGCCGATTTTCTACCCCGTCACCAATGAGGACTACGCGATTCAAATCGCCCGGGACTGGAACGTTCCTGCCTCAGGCTCGGGGTTCGTCACCCGTTTTCAGGTGGAGAGTGACTTTCTGAAGCAGTATCCACCTCGCGTCGTTGGTTCGAAAGTGCACGAAGAGCTGTGGATTCCCGCGGAGGCCTTGGACGAGTTCAACCGGCACATCATCGGACTGATCGAGGTGACCCACCGGTTTGGGAAATAGCGCCTTGGTGTAATTTACACACTTTGAGCTTTACTTAGTGTCACAGCAACACCAAGATGACGACAGTTCAACCACCACCATGCCCTACACCTACGAATATCCGCATCCAGCCGTGACGGTTGACGGCGTTGTTTTCGGCTACGACGAGGCCGACTTGAAGGTTTTGCTGATTCAACGAGATCAGCCGCCCTATCGGGGCAAGTGGGCGCTGCCCGGTGGATTCGTGGACATGAATGAAAGCCTTGAGGCTGCAGCCCGACGGGAGCTGGAAGAGGAAACAGGCGTCACTGAGCTTTATCTGGAGCAGCTCTACACGTTCGGCGAACCGAAGCGCGACCCTCGCGAACGAGTGATCAGCGTCGCCTACTACGCACTCGTGAAGCTGGCGGATCACACGGTGCGCGCCGCCAGCGATGCACGGAATGTGGCTTGGTTTCCGGTCGCGAACTTGCCGGCGCTGGCCTTCGATCATGAGGAGATCCTCGACGTGGCACTCCGTCGTTTGAAGGGGAAGATCCGCTACGAGCCGATCGGCTTCGAACTCCTGCCCGAGAAGTTCCCTCTTTCGGAGCTGCAGCGTCTCTATGAGACGATCCTGGAACAGCCGCTGGATAAGCGGAATTTCAGGAAGAAGATTCTTAGCATGGGACTGCTGGCGGATACCGAGGAGATCCAGCAGGACGTCGCCCATCGTGCGGCGCGCCTCTATCGTTTCGACGAGCCGAGCTACCGGCGCCTGAAAAAGGCGGGATTCAATTTCGAACTTTGAACCTTCGACGCGATGAATGCCCTGATCCTGGTCGATATCCAGAATGACTTCCTCCCCGGCGGTGCGTTGCCCGTGCCGCACGGCGATGAAGTGGTTGCAGTCGCGAACCGGCTGCTCGATCGCTTCCCAGTTATCGTCGCCACGCAGGACTGGCATCCGGAAAATCACGGCAGCTTCGCCGCCAATCGCGGACAGCAGCCCGGCACGATGGCTGAGTTAGGCGGACTCCCTCAGGTGATGTGGCCGAATCACTGTGTGCAGAACACAGGCGGCGCTGCCTTCGCGCCGGGTCTGAACACCGCACGCATCCAACGCGTTTTCCCGAAGGGCACCGGTCCTGAGATCGATAGCTACAGCGGCTTCTTCGACAATCGTCGGCGCAAAGCGACTGGTCTGGGCGATTACCTGACACTCAAAGGGGTGACTCACGTTTTCGTGCTTGGGCTCGCTACGGACTACTGCGTGAAAGCAACGGCCATCGATGCGCAACAACTGGGCTTCACCACGACGCTCGTACTCGATGGATGCCGTGGCGTGGAGCTGAACCCGGGCGACTGCGATCGAGCACTCGAAGAAATGCAGCGCGCAGGAGTCCGGCTCGTCCAAAGCGTAGATCTCGCGACGAATCGCTAACCTCGGATCGCGCGACCGAATTTCACCTCCAACCCTCAACTCAACTCCCCATGTTCGGCTTCCGCTTCATCAAGGTCCAACCGACCACTTACCTGCTCCAATACCGGAAAGGCCATCTCGTGCGCGAAGGCACTGGTCTCGCCTTCTTCTACTACGGCCCGACCACCTCGCTCGTCGCGGTTCCGACGGCGAGTAATGAGGTGCCTTTCATCTTTGAGGAGACGACCGCGGATTTTCAGAAGGTGACGATTCAGGGTCAGATAACTTACCGTGTGGCGGATCCCAAGAAGCTCGCGGCGCTGATGAACTTCACGCTCGCGCCGAATGGCCAGAGCTACGCCAGCGACGATCCAGAGAAGCTGCCCCAGCGCCTCATCAACATCGTGAACGTCCACGCTCGCGCACAGATCCAGCGCTTGCCGCTGCGGCAGGCCGTGCGCGAGTCGGATGGGCTGGTCGAAGCGCTTCGGCCGAAGCTGGTCGCGGCGCCGGAAGTTGCAGCACTCGGCCTGGAGATCCTCGGGTTTTCGATCCTCGCCATTAAGCCGACGCCGGAGACAGCGCGTGCTCTTGAGGCGGAAACACGCGAGCAACTGCTCAAGGAAGCTGACGAAGCCATCTTCCGCCGCCGCAATGCCGCCGTGGAGAACGAGCGTGCGATCAAGGAGAACGAGTTGAACACCGAGAACGCGGTGGAGCTGAAGAAGCGCCAGATCCGGGAAACAAAGATGGATGCGGAACGGGCGGTTCAGGAAAAGCAACGGCTGCTTCGCGAGGCCGAGATGGCGGCGAGCATTGCGCTTGAGCAGAAGAAGAAAGACTTGGTCGAACTCACTGCCACCAACGCTAGGGGCGAAGCTGACGCTCGCGCCTACGGCATCGAAGCGACGATGAAGGCGCTTGGCACGGCAGATCCGCGCGTCCTTGCGGCCCTCGCAAACGCCGGAATGAACCCCGAACAGCTGATCGCCGTCGCCTTCCAAGGCATCGCCGACAAGGCCGACAAGATCGGGCAGCTGAATATCTCGCCCGATCTGCTGCGTGAACTGATGGGGAAACAGCAGGCCTGAGGTGGAACGGCTGACCGAGAACAAAATCGTCCTGGTCGTCCGCGAGACGCGCCTTGAAGAACTCAAGGCGCGGTTCAACACGGTGAGCCAGGCGCAATTCTACGTCGAGCAACTCGGCGGAGATTTCGGCGACTATGAGCGCGAGGACGCGAGCTACCGGGCAGCAGTAGAAAATGCGCACCAGCGCCTTTCGCAGCTTGGCCGTGTGCAGGTCGTGCATCGCCGATTCGTGCCAAACTTTATTTTCGGCCCTGAGGACATCGCCGTTGCGGTCGGACAGGACGGGCTCGTCGCGAACACACTGAAGTATCTCGATGGGCAACCGCTGGTAGGGGTCAATCCTGAGCCAAGTCGCTACGATGGGCAGTTGCTTCCCTTCGCGGTTCGAGACCTCGACCAAGTCATTCCCGAGGTATTTCGGCGGCAGCGACCGATCAAGTCGGTTACGATGGCGCAGGCGGTGCTGAACAACGGGCAGGTGATCTACGCCGTGAACGATTTGTTTATTGGCCCTAAGACCCATGGTTCCGCGCGCTACACGATCAGTCACGAAGGTAAATCCGAGCGGCATTCATCGAGCGGAGTGATTGTGTCGACTGGTCTCGGCTCGACGGGGTGGTTCAGCAGTCTCATCGCCGGCGCACAAGGCGTAACAGCAACCCTTCAAGCCAGATTCCCGATGGCGGGGAGTCACGGAACAGGAGAAGCGGTAGACGTAGTGTCATGGCAGGGCCGAAAGCTGCGCTTCCCGTGGGATGCTGATCACCTGTTTTTCACGGTCCGCGAGCCGTTTCCCAGCAAAACGACCGGCACCGAGATTGTATTCGGAAAAGTTCAAGCGCAGTCGGTTCTGAGAATCGAATCACATATGCCAGAGCAAGGGGTTATCTTCAGCGACGGAATCGAGGCGGATTTCCTCGAGTTCAATTCCGGTGTAAAGGCCGAGATCGGTGTAGCTGCACGGATGGGACAATTGGTACTCTAACCTAGCCCCGTATATCCTTCTCCTGCCCTTTGCGGCAGTGTCAGGATCCGGGGTTTCTTTTTTGAGACTTCGCGCAAGCCTAACGGTGTCTGCTGGACGACGACCTCACAGTCGTTGCATCGCAACGCGGTAAACCACTCGGCCCATTATCGTGAAATTGACTGGTTGGTCATCCCATTCTCGAACGAGCGGCGAGATCTTAGAATTTTCGAACGTAAGCACGACCTTGCTCGTATCTTTGGCAGCGTAGGCGACAAATTCGCTCCCCCTATCGACGATCAGGTACGTTCCGACCCTTTCGCGCTCCAGCGAGGCCGTCGTATCGGCAATCGCGAGGTCGCCATCGTTGAACCTCGGCGCCATCGCGTCGCCGACGACGCGATGCACCCGAAAGTTCAGGTTGGTCAGAGGATCAGTTATCCGAGAAAGTTCGTCTAGTAGGAGAGCAAACTGCTCCGGATCCCTGTGTCTTGTGGTCGGGGTGTCGCGAAGCTCAGGTCTCCCAAATAAGTAGCGAACTCCTTGACCAGTTAGAATCCATCGAAGCGAGACGTTTGTCTCACTGCAAAATCGCACCAGTTCCCCGGCCGTGGCATCGACTTCCCCAGTCAGTATGGCTCGTAGGCGCTCTGGCGACACGAGCATTTTGGGCGCGAGTTTGGGAACAGATGAACCCAATTTCTCTTGGATATCGATAAATCGAGCCCGAATTTCCTTTGCAGCGGCGTCGAAAGGCAGCGGACCGGCATCAGGCAGCGCCAATTGGGGCCCTTGGCCGGTGGCAAGCCATCCGGGGGTGACATTCGCTGCGGCAGCGATCCGGACGAGCATAGTAAGCGATGGCTCACTACCGGAGAGATACCGCTTCAGCGTGGGGATTGAGACTTCGCATCTCTTGGCCAACGCGTAGATCGAGCCGCAAGCAGCGATACACTCACGAAGTCGCGCGTCGAATCCTTTCAAGAGCGACTCTCGTTGTTCAGCATTCATTGGGAAAGTTGATATGCTAAAAGATAGCCCATGGTAAGCAAGAGTTGACATGTGCTTTTGCGCATACCATGGGTATGCGTGTGAATACCAATCAACCCAATTGGATTGCGTTAATCGAGCGGCTTCAAGCGGCCGGCTCTCTTACCGAAAAAGGAAAGAAATACGCGGCAGACGTGATTACCGGACTACCGAGTAGGAATCCCTCGAATGTCGCCGGTCGAAATCTGATCGTCGACATCGCCTCACAGAAGATGGGGCACACCGTTCAGGTCGAAAGCCTCACAATCGAGGCCGCATATGCCCAGATGCTCGAGTCTTCTGTTGCCTGTGTCGGCTACTGGGCACAGCCCATAAAGCTGCGTGTGGTCTGCAAATGTCGGGATGGAATCGAAAGGGCCCTTTGGATCACTCTCGATTTTCTCGTCCTTTATCCGGACAGGCTAGAACTCGTCGAATGCAAACCGGAGTCTGCTCTACACGCCATCAGCCTAACACAGCCTGGGCGGTATAGCCGAGATGATACCGGACGCTGGACGTCGCCCGAGGTGGAAGCCGCTCTTGCGGACTACGGCATCCATTTCCGAGTCGTGAGCAGCGCTGATCTGAATCCGGTACTGCTGCGCAATTACACCCTCCTCGAGGAAGTCCGGCAAGCATCCTACTCATCCGCCTCAGCGCTCGAGGCGATCATGACCTTCCTTCAAAATAGGCGCGACGGCGTGCCTTTGGCGGAACTAGTTGCGCAGGCCGGCTCTGCATTCACGAAGAACGACATCTATGTGGGGATACTCCGGCGCGACGTCCATGTGCTGCTTGCACATTGTCTGCTCGTCGACGACCGCACGACTTTGGTTTTCGCCGAAGAATACCAGGCTGAAGCCTATCGCCTGATGAAGTTTGCGACTGTCGAGCAGTCGGAAAGATCTCTCGTCCTCAAAGCAGGGACTCGCCTCCGATGGAACGGGACAAACTACTCCATCTGCAACGCCTCGCGGAATAAGGTCTACCTGATGGCTGCGGAAGGTTCTCCGACGGCATTTCCAAGGGACCTACTGTGTTCATTGATTGGCACAGGAGAAATCGAGCTCCTCGACGAAGTAGTCGTAGATGGCGCGGACCAAGCGGAGACGCTCAAACCGTACTTCACCGCCTTGACGCTAGAGAAGCAGCTACTTGGAAAGGCGAGAAATGAGTTTCTTAGGTTTCTCGAACGTCATCCTGAAGCGAAGCCAGAAGACTTTGGACTGAAGCCCATAAAAACGCGTACGGTGCAGCGCTGGAAGCGTGCGGCGCACGAATCGATGGTTCGCTTCGGTACGCCGCTTTGGGGCTTGTTCGACCGACCGCGGCCCGGTCGGCCGCGGGATGCATTGCCGAAAGAGATGCGAGACGAAATGACCGCTGTCGCGGAGGAGCTATACTTCTCGAAGACCGCCCCTTCCAAAACCTTTGTATGGCGGGCGCTCCGCCAGAGACGAGAAGCGCGCGGGCTGCCATTCCCCTCGAAGGGCGCGTATCGCCGCCACCTCGATAGGATGAAGAATCTGCGAGATGCGACGGAAAGTAGACAGGGGAAGGGCGCTGCCTATAAGTATGACGCCTCTTCGGCAGGCGGGAAAAATTGGATCACTGCCGGAGATTTTCCGCTGAAGGTGTCCCAAATGGATGGCAAGAGTTTCGATATACTCGTCGTCGACGATGAAACGGGCGAAGTTTTGGGGAAGCCGACACTAACATTGTTGACACTGCCTCACTACGGGAGCGCTCCCATCGGGGCTGCGTTCTTGTTTGAGCCGGAAAGTTACCGGTCTGGCACCATGTGCCTCCGCGACGAAATTGAACGTTTCGGTGAACCTGTTAAGTATATTGTCGTGGATAACGGCAAAGCGTTCAACAATGCAACGTTCGACTCGCTGCTCGCAACACTAGGAATAACCAAAATCAATCGCCCACCGCGCGATCCGCGCTTTGCAAGTGAGATCGAGGCGCTTTTCCGGGTTATCGATCGAGAAGTGATCCATAACTCGGCGGGGAATACGAAACCCCTCCAGACAGCCCGTGAGATGACGGCTGAGATGAATCCTGAAAAACTCGCCATCTGGACTCTATCAGCTTTGTGGCGGCGGATTGAACACTATCTGTTCACGATGCTCTGGGATGCCCCTTCGGCGGCGCTGGGCACGACTCCACGGCTGGCCTTCGAGCGGGATCAAAAGCGCGCTCCAGATCGGGAAGGCCGTTTCACAGTTCCTCCGGACCAAGCCAAGATCGCCTTCTTTCCCGAAGTCGACGGCGTGACACGCGTCGTTCAACCCGGCCGGGGTATCTTCGTGGAAGGGTACTACTACTGGAACGATGTTATGGCAAAGCCGCACGTGGAAAAAACGAAGGTTCGTGTCCGCTACGATCCTTACGAACTCGCGATCGTTTTTGCGGCCATCGGTGACACATGGGTTGAATGTACCGCCCGGCATGCACCGGAACTGCGTAACGTGACGGAGCGGACTCGGCACCTTCAGGTCATTGCACGGCGGCGCCTCAAGAACAATCATGCTGAGCGGCGTGAGCGCACTCACGGTCGCAAGCTTGCTTGTCTTGGCGACGAGATGCTCGAAGACGAGAAAGCGCTCCGGGAGCAGCGCCGAGCGAGAGCGCAACGACAGCTTTCCAAGCCTCAACACGCACACGTGTCGCCGCAGACGGAGCATTCGGGAGGCGTTCAGTCGATCGGTTCCAAGCTGCCGAAAATCGATTTTTCCCATCTGCGCAAGACGGCAGCCTAACCTTAACACTACAGCACCATGTCCAAAGAACTCTTCTCCAATCCGCCAGCGTGTTTCACAACGACGATCGCTCATTTATGTTTCGATGACGCACTTGATCGCTTGCGCGAGCTGGTGCGGATGAAGACCAGCACGCGAATTGTTATTGTCACAGGTCCAACCGGCGCCGGTAAGACCACCTTGCGCAAGCAGTTCGCCCAAGAACTTGAGGCAATCGCCGCCCAGGAGATTGAAAGTAATCCGGAGATGGTCGCCTTCGGATCTACATCGGTAAAGGCACCCGGGCCGACCGCTTTTTCATGGAAGGATACTTACATTCAGCTGCTAATCTCTTTACAGCACCCTTTCGCTGAGCATCGGGCCATGGCTCAAGGCACCAATTCACAAGCGCCTCGTACTACAGCGCTAAAGACCATGTCGCCCGAGGCTGCACAGCGATCGCCAAACGATCGACTCTTTCGCATCCTGCAACGCACGATTACCCACCGACAACCGAAGGCGCTGATCTTTGACGAAGCCCATCACCTGTTGCGCGTCGCCTCTTCACAGACGCTCGTCAACCAACTGGAACACATCAAATATATCGCCGACGAAACCAACACGCTATTTGTCCTCTTCGGGACATACGAATTGATTAAGTTGATGGATCTTAGCAGCGCGCTTATCAGGCGTCGCGAGGTCGTGCATTTCTCGCGTTACGTCTACGATGCCAAGGATCCCGCTCAAAGCCTAGAACCGTTCGCAAAAGTTGTCGCTGTTTTTGCCGCAGATCTCGATGAGATATGCTCGGTTTCCCTGCTCGAAGAGGTTCCATATCTGTATCAGGGCTCGGTCGGATGTATTGGCGTCTTGCGTGACTGGTTGTTCCGCGCGTGGTGCAGAACCAAAAGTCCAGGCGGTCGGAAGATCACCAAAAGCGTCTTGGAACAGACGATTCTCGCTGCGAGCGACCGCTTAGAGCTAATCACGGAGACCCTAGACGGCGAAAAGTACTTCACCAACAGGTCGCTTTGTGAAACGGACTACTTGACGCGTTTAGGATTCTTGCCGGCGGATAGTTCATCCCCCTCTGACGAACAGCACCACGCAAGCAGCAAACGGAAACGGAAGCCCGGGGAGCGAAACCCGCACCACGATCCGGTCGGCACTAAGCACCTCGATCCAACCGCCAGAAGAGCCGCATGAAATCGAGCTGCACCGAGATCCTGCGGGTCACCCCCTGCGATCCAGACGGAGCCCAACGCGAGTCACTCGCGAGCCTCCTGGTTAGGACGGCGCGAGAGAACGACGTCAGTCCTGCTCAACTCCTCGAATGGAAATTCGCCACGGGCACTGGACTGCAAATGCTGAAGTTCTCTACCCGCGCTTTGGGAAGGTCGGTCGGGCAGTCGATCAATGGATGCAGCGAGGTCGCCCGAATGCTGGTCAACCGAACTGAGCAACTGACCCGCCTGGATGGGCTACGCCGTTCGACCACCTTGGCGTTCGCTCCGTTCACGACGTTTAACGGGCTTCTTCGCCAACAGCTCGCTTGGAGTGTGCAATCCTTGCGCTCCCAAGAAACAAAATACTATCCGCTCCTCTGGGCGCTGGAGCCGGTGCGTGTATGTCCAGAAACCAGAAAACCGTTGGGCTCACTTTGCCCGACTTGTCGCCAGTCGCTGGTTCTCCTTTCTGGCGGCAGTCACATTGGTCGCTGCTACCGGTGCGGCAGTTCATTGTTCGAAACGAACATCGGTGCAGTTCCTGCTGATCCGATTGTTGGTTCTATACGCTCGATCGATTATGAGGTATGGGTAGCGAGAGAGCTGGGCAATTTTATCAGGTTTCAAACTGTAGAGTCGTTGTCGGAAGACTTTAGTTATCACCGTGCGCTGGAGCACTGGTTGGACTTGTTCGAGCTCCGCTCAAACCGGGACGCGGCCAAGGCCTTGGGTGCGTCGCCCCTCGCATTGTTCAGATGGCGTTCGAACAAAGCCATTCCACGCCTCCGAATGACGCTGAATCTATGCTGGGTTTTTGGGATCAGCCTCGTCGATTTTTTGCTGCTTCGGCGTCCATCCGGCCATGACGGCAGATTACGTCAATCGATCGACGCAGGGATGCGCCATGCGGCGGTCTCCACCCGGCGGCGAATCGATAAAGCTAGGCTCGGTTCCGAACTCAGCACGATTCTGCGGGAGAACAGATACTCGATGATGTCGTTCTCAGAAATCTGCAGTCGCAAGCTGCGCCGACGCGACGTGGTGATCCGTCAAAATTTCCCAGAAGAGGCTCGCCTCGTGGCCCGGCGTTACCTCGAAAACCGAAAGCTTATGGCGGACATCAAGCGCGACCAGTTTTGCGCAGCCTTGGAAACGGTTGCACGGTTCCTGCACGCCCGAGGGATTGTTCCTAATTACAAGACCCTTTCGCCTTACCTCGACCGGCCGAGCAAGTTGCGATGCGCATGGGCGATTGCCGCGCTTCGTAGAGTCAGGGAGGAACTCGGCTACGAAGATCCGTCGGAGCAATTGATGCTCCTCATTTGATCGAATCGTGTTGAGCAACGCGCGAGGGGTTGCAGGCTAGGGGCGTTCTTTGGATTTGGGCCTATAGCTCAACGGTTAGAGCAGAGGACTCGCCATTTGGGTCGGCGGCGTGGAAACGCGCCGCTAGTCAGGTGTAAATTCGGTGAACGGCCTGCCCGCTCTTGGGGCGACCCAACGCCGAGCCAAGCCCGCCGTAGCGGGAAGGTGTAGAGGCCATAATCACCCACCTACCTCACGCACAGGCGCGACACGGTGAAGGCATGGTCCAGACCACGCACGGGTTGCCGGCGGCGAAAGCCGAAGTGGTAAGCATAATCCTTTGGTTCTGGGTTCGAATCCCAGTGGGCCCACCACTCCGCGCTCGCTTGTTCTCCCTGTGGAGTTGGACACAGGGATTTGGCGGTTTGGCCAATCTTTACGCCAAACTGTCCGAGGCCCGTCTTTACGTCGTGCCTCGTCCGAGAAAAGTTGCCTCGCTCTTCAATGGAGTTTTGGCCGCCTATGTAGCGTGAGCGACGGTTCGAAATCCCTGGAACACGCTGTCCCGATTTCTGGCGCATCTTGGTCTGCGGTAAGGCCGGTTCAGTCTGACTACGCCAAATCCCGTTGTGCCACGCAGGTGAAACGATTGTTGTAGCCGAAGTCTTGGATCGAGGCGGGAGAGCGCCTCGCGTCGTGCTCACGAAAGCCATCGGCGCAGCTCGGCGAGGAGCGGGAGCGCTTTCCGTGCGAGCGTCACCCACCCGAGGATATGGCGGGCAATGCTTCGTTTTGGAGCCGCCCGACGTCGTGACTTAAGGCGATTGGATTTGCGCTTTCGGCGGCGGTGTTTTTTCACCCCACAACTCTATCAAACCGGCGCGGAGCACCATCTTCTCATATCCGCAACCGCCTGCACCGCAAATTATAGCGCGATGCGCGGGAAACGGGAATATTCCTTAAAGGCACTTTAAGACATCCTTAAGAGATCCTTAAGACGCTGTTAAGAAAAACGGGGAAAATCATGTCAAGTGGCTAAATTCGTGTTTCTTTATAAGCCCACCGAGGCAGGTCTTTTTTTCGTATTTCCCACCGGCAGGGCGTGCGGTGTTCGGCGTAAATTTCGCCTGCACGTATCATTCGCAGCACCGTTGTGTGGGTGCAGCGCAGATACCGCGCGACGTCCTCGATAGTGAGGAAGGCGGGCAGCGTCTGGTAGTCACCGTTCGGCCCCAAGACCTCAAAGCGCGTTCGGATTCGATGGTATGCGCGGGCACTGCATGGCGGATCCTCAAGCATCACGCGACAAGCCTCCGCGAGATCCATGACGCTCCGCGTGCTGACCTCTGCCGGCATTCTCGCACGCTGGCCACGCTGCTTCTGGCGACGCTGAAGCAAGCCGAGACGAACGAATTTCATCACCGTCGGCTTACTCCAGCCTACGGCTCGGGCTATTGCGTGGATGCGCACCCAGGGGCCAAGCTGACGCAGGCGCCTTTCCAGGCACTCATGATTACACTGGGCGAGGCGCCACGCACTGCGCGATGGAGCACGAGTGATCCTCATCGCGCGGTCTGGGCCGAACCGACTCAAAATTGGATTGCTGAAGTCGAAATTGATCATGGGCTACTGCAGCCAGCGACGAAGTTCGGCGAGAAGCGGCACGCATTTACCAAGAACCTTGGCCCATTCGAGGGCGACGTGGGCTAAACGCGACTTCTTCGACCGTCTGGTGGTTCGGGAGGGTGTAGGATTCCGTGAGGTGCGTCTTTTCACGTCCATACCCTAGCAAATCGAAAAGTCGACCATCGCCATGCAAGACGCATATCTCAGCTGACGAGCGACTAGTGTCAGCTCCGTAAAACACGAATGTTCATGCATTGGTCCTGCGGCACCGTTGCAGCACCTCTGCAGCGGTCCTGCAGCAAAAACGGTGGGAACCGTGTCAAGAGGCTGATTTCGCTTTTTTCGAACCGACTCACGCGGTCGCCGTTGGTAGCGAGGCGCAAAAAGACTAGGCGTCGTGGACCGAGGAACAAATCCTCAACTTAGGGGCCAGGTCAGGGTCTCTCTTTGATTGCGGTCAAGTGGGGCGACGGTCTCTCGAATCTCGGACAGGTACTGCGCTCTGCGTCAGTGAGCGTAACGACGATTTTTAGGACGGTGCGTGGACGCTAAAGGTTCGCTCGTAAGTTCCACTCTGCCGACTATCCTGCCCCGATGAATTTCAAGCGTCCGTTGCCTCGTGCCTTGTGCTGGAGCATCGTCGAGCGCCCGATCACTTTGCTTGCGACCATACATACCGGCCCCTTCGGCGGATACCAATTTCCGCCGATGGCTGATGCGCTCATTCACGGCGCGGACATAGCGTATTTCGAAATCGATCCGCTGGAGAAATGGGACATTGGCTTCATGTTTCGACCAACGAACTCGGCAACCACTTTGTTGCAGGAAGTTGGCCCGGCGATCTACCGGCGCTTGGAGCAGGAACTCTCCCTCAATCGACCGCTGGCAAATTGTGCCGCTGGTGGAATCGGCGACCTAATCGAGCTGTCCACACCGACTCAGATGACAGCGGGATATGAAATGGATTGGGGCGTCGACCGAACGGTCTGCCAACGCTACCGCGCTCAAAAGAAGGAGAT
This sequence comes from Opitutus terrae PB90-1, assembly GCF_000019965.1. Classification (GTDB taxonomy): domain Bacteria; phylum Verrucomicrobiota; class Verrucomicrobiia; order Opitutales; family Opitutaceae; genus Opitutus; species Opitutus terrae. The sequence continues at coordinate 1,287,158 of NC_010571.1, read as the reverse complement.
TCGCTTCCTGGAGACGAGCGAGGACCAAGGCCGGGCAGCGGTCAGCGGGCCGTTGCACGAAATCGTTGCGGAGCTGGACGCTTGGCGGACCACCGGCTGCCTCCCTCGGGCGGATAGCACCCAGATACTCAACGCGTACGAAGCCGCTGACCTCCCGACCCTCGCTCGCTTGCGCAGCGAGTTGGCGCCGCTGCGGCCAACGAGGATACTCGCACAACTTCAGGAACGCGAAAGCCGTTGGCTCGAAAAAATCGTGGATATAGCGGCGGAGAAAAAGTCTGTCCTGATAGCAGCCGGGGTCCTGCATTTTCCGGGCGAGGATGGCTTGCTCTCCCAGCTAAGCCGGCGCGATTTCACGGTCCTCGACATTGGCAGCCAATAGGCGATGAGACGAGTTGTCCTGCTCCGCCGGTTCGTTACACCGATGTCCATTATGAACCCGCCCCATGCTGCACTCGAACCGACGCCCCTGGCGTGGATCGAGGCCTCGGATCTGGAGTCGATCGCATTCGACAAGTCCACGTGGATTCCGCTGCGGGCGAACCAGAAGGAGTTTGAGATCGGCAAATCGGGATTTGCCGGGCACCGCGAATACTCCCGTTCGATCGAGACCCTTGTCGTGCCGCTCGCGCAGAGGGAGGAATTCAAAGATCGGGATTGGCAGTCAGTTGCCCGCTCTGGCGGCACGGACGGGACGTGGGCCGACGAGAAGATGTTCTACCCTCCCGGATGCTATGATCAGGATCCGCGTTTCCTCTACCCGGTCATTATGCGTTCCTTCGAGTCGGGCGAACCTGACGAGTGGGTTCTGCAGCATGAAATAGAGATCGGCCTGCAGCTCCTGCGGCAGGGGGACGTGTGGGTATGTCCCAGAGAGAACGACGTCGAGGTGGTGCGGCTACTTCGCAGGGCGGATGACACGCCGGCGGAGTTGTTGATCCGGGCGGAACATCTGCGGGACTACCTGTGCGCGAAAAAGGCGGCGCTATTGGTAACTGGGTTTTACCTCCGCGAAGCGGTGGAGGAGAACTTCGAGGGCGTCGCGTGGGAAGATGGTCGCCAGAAGAAGACGTTCGCGACCGGGGAACGCAGTTCGAGCTTCCGTCCAATCCACGAGGGCGGCGAGGCATTCGGCATGGAGATCGCGGTGATGCACGCCTGGCGCGAAAGCGTGAATCCAAACCACGATGTGCCCGAGATGCCGCACCCGTCCCAAGACGAGCAAACCGGCATGGATACCTTCACGGTGAAAGCGCGTGGCAGGAAACTGCACATGCTCTACACCCGGGTCTGGACGAAGCATTGGGTTGAGCCGGCGGCAAAGAGTCCCCGCATCCGGCGAGACGAGGTGGAATCGAAGGTGAACTTCATCGTCGACAACCAGGCGCAGGGCACCGTGGCGGGACGTGCGCTCAAGGACTATCGCGGCTGGCTCTGGTTCAAGCCGGCCGTGATGCGGAAACTGATCGGCGGGCCGAAGGGCATCTTGAAGTGGTATACGCAGCAGACCGGCAGGATCGGCCCGTCGCCCAACTTGACGCTGCACTTCGGCGTAAACGCCAAAGGGCTGATCAACGTCCTGAGCCATGATATGGCGGACCTGCCGGAATGGGCTCAGAAAATTTGGGCAGGCGACAACACGGTTCCCGAGGGCGGGCTTTCGGACGAACTCCACGCGTCGCAGAACCTCGCGCGGCCGGCGGGAACGATAGCCCCTGAGGAAGCGCTGTGGCGGAACATGAATCTCCTGCAAGCCGAGACGAAACGGATCTACGGTAAGCCATTATTCTTCGCGCTGCCCGGTGAGCGCGAATTCCACACGAAGGTCCACCGCTTCTACTGCGACTCGTTCGAGGAGTTTTGTGAATTGTGCAAGGAGCTGCACCGGGTCGTCAGCGAGCAGATCGACCTCGGCGCGTTGAACGACAAGATCGACCCGAAGAATGCGGAGGAGGCGAACAAGGCCAAGCTGCGACAAATCAAGCGCGTCGACCTCTGGATGACGAAAGCCGGACACGACGGGAGGAAGATCACCCAGGCGTTGGCGGGGGTGGCAGACCTTCGGCAGGGCGATGCCCACGCACAAGGGAGCAAGCTGCGCGAATCATTACCACTGCTCGGCATCCCGAAGGACGCGGAGGATTACCAACGGATGGGGCTCGTTGCCATCGCGGAGGTGGGGAAGGCGCTCGCCGTGATCGGCAAGGCCATCTCGCCAGATGTGAAGCTGGCTTTCACGGACTGAGCTTGGTCCGCGTCGAATCCGACATCTCGGCGCCCGCGATCCAGATGCTGCGTGGCCTGCGGGATCTGATTCACATTCCAGATGGATCTCGCACAAGCCGGACCGCGCATCGTCAGTTGTGTGAGTTGTTTGACCTGATGTGGTCGGAGGCCTCGCCCCGCGAGCGGAAACGCTCGCGACTCAGGGTGTTGAAGCCAGCAAGCGGCGCGTGACGGCTGGATCGTGCTCCCGACAGAGAGCCCGATCCAGCAACTGGGGGGGCGCTCACAGTGCATAAGCTGTCGGCCAAGGAGCCGCAGGCGCAAATCGTGATGCAGCGCGACCTCGGCATTTGACGCTACGGCGATTGCCGAGGTCGATTCACCCCGTGATGGCTGCCGGCCGTCCAGCCGCGCGGTGGTGCGAGCAACGGCAGGCAGTAGATCCGCGGCCTTTCATTCTGACATGAATTACGAGTATGGCCGGTTTATCTGTCAGTAAAACTGATTGCCCAATGCGCCTTTCGCCAATTTGGAGGCCAATGATTTTGTCATTTTGCGGCCACATTATTTGTCAGTCACCACCCTGCACGCCCGCTCTTGGGGTCCGAGACAGCCTAAGCGACGTCAACGCGAGAAATATCGGGTTCGAGCCGCCGGATTCTAGGAAGAGGTGGAATGGTAACTATCTCATACGCTAGCGGACGCTGGTCCCGTGCCCTCTTCAAGCCCCGTGAGCACCATGGCGGGCTGCGTGCGCGAGTACCGGCTCGACATGATTCTTCCGCAGCAGATCCAACGGGCGGTTTCCGTCCAGTTCATCACTCTCGCTTAGGAAATAGTCGGCGATCGCCAAAGGTGACATTTTTCGGCGATCGAGAATGGAGAGGACTTCGGCCAAGCCAGGCAACAGAGCGCCCTCATGAATCTGCCACGCCGGATACCGAAGTGTCCTCGCACCCTTTTTCCATGCGAAGAGTTTTCCTTTTTCACGGTAAGCACGAATGCGCCGACGCGAGGCGATGCCTAGTTTGTCCGCAAATTCCGAGTCAGACAACCCACCGCCATCCAGACGGCGGACTTCAAGTTCGACGCTCGCGGAACGCAGCTTCACTCGCTCGAATGCCGCATCGATATCATCGGGCGAAACCGCAATCGATTCGCCAACTCGGCGTAAAACGCTCAGCGTAGCGCTCGCCGAAAGGGGTGCAATTGCAAGCATTGCGGTAATTGCCTTCTCCAGCTTTTCACTGACCTCCACCTGAATAGGGGTATGGGCCATATGGACATGTTGGCAGGTTTGATACCGCGTCAAGCCTCTTGGCCGCTTTGCGAATCGATGCGATTTTTCCTGCCGATCGCCCATGGCGAGGGAGGTAGGCGAGCGGCATTTCTGCTGAATCTGGCCACACCAGCTGTCAGCGATATAGGATTGGCCACCGCAAATCTCACATTTTCTTGTACTAGATGCCATCGCGCCGACACGTTCGGCCACCAGATGCGTCAGACCGAGCGACGGAAGGTCTGTCACTCATCAGCCGGTCGTAGTCAGCCAGCAAGCGGCGCGTGACGGCGAGATCGTGCTCCCGACCGAGAGGCCATTCCAGCAGCTGGGGTCGCTCACAGTGAATAAGCTATCCGCCAAGGAGCCACAGGCGCAAATCGTGATGCCGCGCGACTTCGGCGTTTGACGCTACGGCGATTGCCGAAGTCGCTTCAACTCGTGATGGCTGCCGGCCCTCCAGCCGCGCGGTGCGAGCAACAGAATGCAGTGGATCCGCGGCCATTCATTCTGACATGAATTACGAGCATGGCCGGTTTATCTGTCAGTAAAACTGATTGTCCGGCGCGCCTTCGACAATTTGGTGGCCGAATTTCGTCATTTCGCCGCCATAATATTTGTCACTTACCAGCAACAACGCCAGTCTCGAGATGCCGTGGCCCGAGGTTGGACTGGCGACTCTTCATGAGCTGGCGCTAGGACGGGAACCGATTGGAGCAGGTTTGGAGGGAAAGGGCTCAACTGCCGAACCTGACGTGAGACGCCGACGGAATCGATGAGGCTTGACGGGCAATCGTCTGGTGATTCCGTCGGAAGGTCAGGCATTGGCGGCCCTCGGCCACACGCATGAACCCGATGCCAGACACGAAAATCGAATTGTATGCGAGCGGCGCGGCCGGTGAAACGGCTGAGGTCGCGTTTTTTCGCGAGCTTGTTGCTCGCCTTAAGGCGACGGGACGTAAGGCCCTCGTGGTGTGCCAGCCCAAGCTGCCGCGATGCACCCCGGATTTCTTCGTTGCAACGGAGTTCGGTGCCTGGACGGTCGACGTAAAGACGATCGGAGGATCCCTTCACGGCAGCCGTCGCGACGCGGAGTGGCGAATCAGAATACGGGGTGTGAAAGCGAAGCGATACCCCAACCTCTTAACCAAAATGAAGCAGCAGCGGGAGGCGCTGCTCGACGACATGCGTGACGCCGCCAAAACGATTGGGGCGCCGGTGCACAACATCAAGGACCACGTCGCGGCTGTGGCAGCCGTGTGGCCGAAACTTCCCGACGGGTCCGCCTGCGACCGGAAACCCGATCAGTTCGGTGGCTATTCCGTTTGCGATGGCGACGAAGCGATCAGGACAATTACGATAGGGACCCTCAAAGTGGGATGGCCACTGGATCTGTGGCGGCGCTTTGTCTTGGAGCACCTGCGAGCGGTCCCGGTGCGGACCGTGGACGAACTTTGCGACCCCACCCTCTTTGAGGCAGTGCGATGCGCAGAGGCGTATCGCGAGGAATTCGTGCGGTGCTTCCGGTCACAGGGTGGGGCTTTCGCTCCTCACCGGTCTTTTTTCGAAGAGCTAAGAGCACGAGTCGCGGTGGACGGCGCGCTGCTAGTCCATGGTGCATCGGGATTGGGCAAAACGGCGCACCTTGAGGCGTGTGCACTTGAGTTGGCTAGGGCGGGTACACTACCCGTTTTCGCGTCGGCGGAAGTCTACGATGGAAGTTTGGAAAAGCTACAGGAGGTCGGGTCGGCGGGTTACGCACCGACTAGCATCAAGGAACTGCTTTCGCATCTGCCACGGCTGACTGCGCAACGGCGTATCCTATTCGTGGACGGTGTCGACAGCGTGGCAGAAGAACTGCGCCGGACCCTAATATCGCAAATCGCAGATCAAATGGATCGGGGGCTGTGGAGTCTGGTGGTCCTTAGTGCAAAGATTGAAAACCCAGACGTCGACGCGCGACTCCCTCTCGGGAAATTGGCGGCGCCGGCGATGGAAGGTGCGCACCGCGAAGCCGTGTTCCAAGCGCATCGTCGGCCAACCGGCCGCACCCAGTGGCAAGAACGCCTCCTCGAAGTCGCCTCGGATGGTTTTGCGGTCCGGGCTCTCGCCCTTGCAGACGGCGTCCCGGACGGATCGTCCCTAGCGGAGGCAATTGGATCCTATGTGCGTTCGCTGTTGCCGCAGGATCAGGCACTAGTCGCCGCACAGATCTCTCGCGTCGTCGCCGCCGCCATGGAGAATCGGTTTGCTCAATCTCTCGCGGTTACGGAGTTCGATCAGATCGCGGCGGAGGTTTGCCGGAAGGAGGGAGCTGGGCTGACGCTCGGCGACAGCGTCCGAAGGTCACGCCTGTTTAGGCAGCAAGGCGACCGCATCCGGTTCCAACACGAGCGACTGCAGGTGTTCCTTGCTGCGCAGGCTTTGGACGAAGGGACGGCCGATACGGCAGCGCTACTGTCGCTGCTGATACAGGCAAGGAACCGGCAATATACCCGGTCCGTGGTCGGTTTTCCGCAGAGGCGGACCCTGGTCTTTTTCATCGCGGCGTGGTCATTGCTCGAAGACGACGGACTGGTCCCAGCGTTGGTAGCGGGAGAATTCGGGGTGGAACTGCGCGCCGCAGGAGTCCAAGCGGTGAGGGAATTCCTCGACAGATATTGCACCTACCTAGGGTCGCACCCGCAAGCGATCGTGTTCAAGGAACGTGGTGAGGGAATCAAACCCCAGCCGGTCTTGGCTGCGGATAATGCCTTCTTCCCTTCACAGCCGGAGGAGAAGTTCGCATTGCGCATGCTCCGGTGCGCAGAGGTGGTGCGGACGTTCACGGAACGGATCGCGGATGTCGTGTTACTCGAAGAGCAGTCGCTGCTGCGAGCCGCGCACCCTCACGCACAGACTCTACGCGGTCGACTCCAGATTGTCCGCAAAGTAGTCGCGGCTGATGGAATTTGGGCAAAGGAGCCCATGCTCCTGTTGCGGAATTTTCACCAGGAGTGGAATCAACGCCTAGATGATCCCTTGCTAGAGGCGATCGCCTGTATCCCAACACGGGGCGGAACGATGATGGAAATTATCAGCCTGCAGGCGAAACTGGCAGCATCGCTAGAAGCTGACGAAGCTACCGCTGTCCTTGCGCGATGGGTGGCCCTAATGGACCAATCGGGATTCAAGGCCGGCCGCGTGTTCGAGCGCTATTCCGATCGCATGTTGTTTCAGAATTGGGATGTGCTCGTCGAGGCCCACCGCAACGGTGGGGAGTTCAAGGTCCTCTTGGAAAAACTGGTGAATGAAGGCCTGGACACGAAAATCCTGTGGGACGACACGCTGCTTCGCTTCGGCGCTGAAATTGGCGTGATCGATCAGGAATCGATGGAGTCGCAGACGGAGCGCATCCTTGCGGGGTTGCGCGCAAACTCTGAGTCGTGGGGCGAGAATGATCTCGGGGTGATCGCCTCGGGGAAGCGGCATCTGTTCGATCGGGCCGTGGAGTTTAACGAGTGGGAGGCGTGGACCGAAGCGTGGTCGAAGCTTTCAGGCGTGGAGAAACGTGCATTCGCGCATGATGCGATTCCGTCCGCCGGTGTAGAACACAGCGGCATGTTCGAATCGATGTTGATCGGCTTCCTGGCTTCGGAAGCCTGCATCGAGCCCGAGGACCTCATCGGCGTGTTTCGCACGCTACCTTGGGACGGCGTGATGTTCGGCATTGGGGATGCAGCGGCATGCCAGATGGAATTGGCAACGCATTGGGGCATCGCTGGCAGACCGTTGCCGGCGGATGCGTTTCGACATACTGACTACTCCGAGGGCGATGCCGCGGCGTGGCCGGTGTTTGTTTCACTCATCCACGCAGTCGCAGGCGCAGAGGTTGGAAAGGCGAAGGCGTTACTGACTCGGTTAATTACCGAGCACCCGCTCGTACTGCCTGCACTTCTGGCTGCCATGATGGAACGTCGGCACGACAATCACCCGCTGAAAAAGGTGGCTGCGGACATATTGCGGGAATTCCGAATGGAATTGGCCCGGGTGGCAGCAGATGCCTGCGGGCGGATGGAGGAGCTCCGGTGCGTAATTTGTCCGAAGCATTTCCCGAAAGCCCGGACGGTCGCACTGATATTCCAACTGTGCGTCGACGGGAACGCGGAAACGCGCGCGGCAGTGGAGCGCCACGTTGACAGTCCTCACTACGGTCAGATAGCCGTGGCGGCGATGAGGGCTGGCGCAGTGTGAGCTGTATCAGTCACGAGGTCATCACCCTCCTAAGAAGAAGCTTGTGAACTGGCGACTTGGTGGGCCGTCAACCGACACTTGGACGACCAGAAGAGACGTAGGTCACCGAGCGTAATATCATCCGCTGCTTTGTCTGATCCAGCGGCGAACCACGAGTTCGGGGCCACGTCACCTCGACAGTTCATCGACCTGTGTGCAGCGCTCGCACTCAGCCCAATCGCGCAGCGAAATTTTGATTTCGCCTGGGTTGAGCCAGTCTTGAAAGCACTAGCGGCGAACCAGGCCGTAATGTTTTCGGTTGTGGACTATCAGCTTGGTCAAAAGCCGCGAGTGATGTGTCCCTATTTTGGTGTCGCACGATTTGAAGATATCGACTGGAAGGATCTGGTGGCGGGCGACGTCACTATGATCATCCTCACCGGTAACACGCTCTAGACCACGATAATGTCTTATATTGAAACCCGGATCGCGAAAAAGGGCGACGTCCTCGCTGCAGCGAAGGAAGGGATCAAGATGGAAGTGCGGGCAGACTACTCGGAGATCGAGGAAGGCTGGCGGCTCGTCGTGCTCTATTGGCGCGGGGAAGAATATTGGAGCTATGAGGGGCGGCTGTTTCGAGCAGTGTCACAGGCGGCGGCTTTCGAGCACGGACGGAAGCAGTATTCGCAGCTGTTGGGAGAACCGCGAGAGGCGGGCCGGAAGTTCAGTGCTGCGTATGTGGCGGCGCGGAGTGCCTTGGAGAAGAAGATCACTGCCGTGTGGGCAGCCGCGGGAGGAACGGAACCCAATCTGATCAAACCCGGGCGCATCAAGTTCGACTGGCAGCGCGGGGAACCTATGTTAAAGGTGACGCGCGGATCCACGATCGATGTGCTGGAATCGCGCTACAATCCAGAGTTTGCGGCGTATCGTGATGCGGCGTTGGCCGAGGTAAAACAACAGAGCTGAAACCCAGCCCGTCGGCACCACATCAATCCGTCTGAGCCTTCGTCGCCACCAAAGGAGTTCACGCCCGGGCCACCGGGTGTTTCACTTCGCCATCAGATACGCGATGACAGGCTCTGCCGCATCGCAGTAGGCCCGAGCGGTGGATTCATCGACCGCCGCTCCGCCCGCGATCGCGTCGTGAATCGATGCGAGTTGGCCGATGGCGGTGGCATTCGCTTGGTCAACTCCGCCAAAGTTCCTGAGCATCGTAATCAGAGCGCCTGTCGGAATTGGAGCCGTTTTGTCCGGGAATGCCATTTTAGTTTCAAGGACGCCAATCGCGGCTCGCTGCACATCTTTCCACGCGGCCAGAACCGCTTCGCGGGGTGACGACTTTAGCTGGGGCTCATACGGCAACTGGGGCGCTGCCCCGCTGATGGCAGCCGGAGCGGATTTCGGAGCCGAAAGGTGCTCCTTGCGTTCGATCGCTTTCCGCAGCTCGGCGCGAAACAGTCGCAACTCCCCCGCTGTGTACCCCTTCACCTGGCTCATGGAGCTGTCGTAGGAGTTGTGATGCTTCGAACAGAGCCAAACGAGATTCTCCGGCTTGGCATTCTTGGGATCGTGATCGATGTGCGCGATTTGTCCTTCCGTCTCTTCAAGGACGCCATTCAGTCCGAAGCAGAACGCACAGCGACGGCGAGAAGCCGCGAGCACCTTGGTCTCGGTGGCGGCTGGAACATGCGCCCGCTTCCGTGCCGGCTCCTTTCTCTTCGGTGCCGGCGCGGTTGACGCGACATCGAGCAAGTGTTTAAGCACGGAGGCCGAACCCGAATGAAGCTGGCGTGCGCGTTCCTCGTAGGAAATCGGCCAATGCGGATGCCAGTCGCGCAGGATGAGGATTTCGAAGGCTTCGTCAGTCGGGCCTTCACTCGGAAGAATTCCTCCCAGATCGGACGGAAGACTAGTGGACCAAGCCGAGAAGTCGGGCTGGCCCCCGCAGGCCACGCCGAGAATCCGGGAAACGTAGAGAAGCCGACCGAGTTCGGCGCTTTCCGCGCTCGTGAAACCAGCATGGTTGATGAGTTCCGAATGCTGGATGCTGTTTTGTCGGTCGTTGTCGAAGTAGACGTGACGGAGGTATTCGACGAACCGGCGAAGGAGCTTTAGGTAGCGGTCGCCGTCGGAGGTGCAGAGGACCCCGATCGGTTGGAGTTCGTAAGTTTTGGTGCCCGACGAATCCATTTCGACAATATAGGCGCCGTTAAGCGACTTCAGCAGCGCATCGAATTTGGGTTTTGGCAGGCGCTTGTAGTTCCACCTATCAGTGGGCCACTGGTTTTCCGTGAGGCGATAGTGCCAAATCTCGTCGAACCTGGCTCGAGCTTCGGAGGAGACTTTTCCTCGGATGAAATTGATCGTCGGTTTCGGCATCGGCGGAATCGCGGAATCAATAATGCGCGCGGACCGTTAAGAGGAGCCGCCAGAAAGCGCGCTGCTGTGAGAACGGAAGACTCGTCATCCAAAACTGGGTGGCCCGCCGCAGAAAATTGGTGAGGGACGGCAGCACTCGCACGAGCTTATCCAGCCGCCCAAAGAACTTTTCCGCATTGGCCTCGTCGCTGTCGTTCAACACGGACAGATGAAGGAGAGCTTGCATGAAGCACAACGGGAACTGGCTGTCGTCGCGATCCGAGGCGTCCTTTCCCGCATAAGCCGCAGCAAAAATTTGTTCTTCGACGCGCTGTGAATAGGTTTCGTCGTTGAAGAATCGCGCCTGGCCGGCCGCAAAGGCGAGTGCGATACAGGCCCAGTCGGGTTCGCGCCGCATGAACTCGACGAAATCGATCGCCTGCAAGGCCTCGCGAAGCGCGGTTCGACAAGCGGTGGGCGCGGGCAGATCGCGCAGGGTGGCGAGAAGCACCGTCCACGATTTCTGCGCGTAAGGCGCTGCCACGAGAGCGCGAATCCCCTCCGTAATTTCCTCGTCGTCGTTTCGCAGGAATAGCTCCTTCACGACTCCTTCACCGAGAACACGAACCGCCTCCGTCTGGTCGGAACGGCGGAGGAGCGCCCCAAGATTATCCGGCGCCAAATCGATGCGACGCGCCAAGTCGGACTGCAGCCCGGCGACTTGAATCGGGCTCTCCGTCCTGAGTCGCATCCACACTGTGGAAATATCCAGGAGTCGCACGCGGTCATCCGGCACACCCGCCAGGGCGTTGACCAAGCCGTTGATCTCAATGCAGCCGCGCGAGCCCTCCGACGGGTGCAGGAGATCGTCGGCGAAATGCGGATCATACGTGAGGATGCTTTCGTTCCACGTCCCTCCATGGCTGGCAAACCAGCCCGGCAGCTTCGCCAAATCGGCGCGCCCGATGCGAAACATGGCGTGCAAACGGCTCGCGTGATACCAAATCATCAGATGCCGTTGCCACGCGGGCAGCGCTCTTCCGTTTGGCCAGTGCACCAATTCTCTGCCGACCCACACCAGCACGGAGTTGAACGAATCCGCGAATTCCTCACCCGCGACGGGGTCGAAGAGCTCCGCGAAAAGCGCCTTAATTTCGGCCGCATCAATGTCAGCGCGGACGAGGCCGAGCCGTAATATTTGGATCACGGCGATCGGCGACGGCGCCCCTCGGCGGAGTTTCGACCAATCAGAACGCGCGTCGGCCGTCGGCAACGCGATCCAGGCGTCTACGAGGGCCGGCGGGAGCGTTACCGGCAGACAAATCGCCCGCTGCAATGTTCTAAACAACCCCTCCTCGCGCAGCAGGTCGCTCATCGCGACGCTGAACCCTTCGCGCGGTTGAATTTCCGCTCCATCCTTGAACCGCAAATGCGCGCGAAGCCGGGACCAACTCGGCAGGCGAATTTCATCCGCCGAAATTCCTTCCTGGCCGCGAAATTGATTCGTCAACCGCCGATACCAGACCGTCGGCGACTTGTTGATCCATTGATGCAACCGCTCCGCGCGGTCAGCCGGTCGTTCCGCATTAGCAATGGCCTGGATCGCTTCGTGCCGCTCAGCGGCCGGGCAGTCGAACCATTCCGGATGTTGTTCCAAGTCGGCCACGCGCGCGGCGACGGCGTCGAGCATCAAGGGATAGGCCGATTCGCGCCAAAACTTGGGCTCCGCCGACGCAGTATCGCTGACGCGGAGGGTTATGCCCCCCGGCTTGTCATCGCGCACAAATGAAAGCTGGCGCTTTCCCGTTCGGTCTTGCACCTGCCCGGGCCGCCCATTGATCGCCTCGGCCTGCGCCGCCCACAGCGTGCCGACATCGAATTCACCTCCATCCACCGTCGCCGTGGGCCCGTTCGCCTTGAGGCTGATTCCCGCCATTACGTCCGCAGGTAGATCCAACTCCTGCAGCAAATCGTTGGGCAGATTCCACACCAGTTGCCGCATCACGCCGCATTCACCGATCCGAGTGTCCTTTGATTTTTTCTTCAGTGCCGCTCGCGTCGTCGCCGTCACATCGTCCGCCACGAGTTTGGCCACCAACCCAACAAAGCCGGGATTACTCCGCTCCAGCGGCTGCAACATCCGCGTGGTGAGCCAGTCGTAGTATCCTTTTCTCGGAGCCAGCGTGGCGTCTGACGCGCCCGGCACCTTGATCGACAAAGTCACCCCGATCAGGAAATTCATCGCAACGGCAAACGCCGTGAGTTCTCGTTCTTCGCCGATCGGTCGTTCCACGACCAGATTCTGCCGCATGCCGAGGACATCCAGAAAAACGGCCTGCCAGAGCCAATCGGCTTGGGCGTTCCGGATCTCCAAGCTGTCGGATTGCTGCTCCCAAATTTTGCGCAGCGTTTCATCGCTCGCGCGGCGAACTTGGAGCACGAATTCCCATTCGCGAATGTCCTGCCGTCCGCCCTCGACGGGCGCGAGCGGCGCCAACAAGCGCTCGCGGTCCACGAGGCATGCCGCCAGATACCGGCGCAACGTCGCGAGTGCCGGAGTTTCCACCAACGTGTCGTTGTTCACTGTCGCTTGGCGTAAGTGATGGAGGATCTCCTCCGGCGTCACCGGAAGAAAACGCACATTGCTCCGGCGGAGGTGCAGAACTTTGCCGTAGTATTCCGCCTCGGACAAAGCCCCAGTAGACCGCAACATGAGGAGGATCTCGATGATCCCAACGATGGGCCGCGACCCAGCCGTGAGGTGACGATTCACCATGCGGTCGTCGCACCAGAGCACGCCGGTCTTGGCTACCGACACATGGCGGAGCAGGGTCCCGAGGCCAACTCCATCCGCGCCGAGATCCTGTTTCGCTTGCGCCGGCTTGGCGAGTTGCGGCAGCACCCGATATTTCTTCTGCGCAATCCCACGTTGAATCCGCTCTAGGAGACCCTTACTCCACGCCGCGAGTTCCTCGCGTCGGCCATGCGCCGCTTCCTCGGCTTCGGCCTCCTTCAACGCAGTTTGACTGATCACCAAACGGAAGTGCGTCGTAGCCGCGTCGAGCCAGCCGCCGTCAAACAGCATCACGAACACCGCGCCCGTCAGCGCGACCATCCGATCCTTCGGCCAGGCCAACTCCGCCTCGGCACGTTCGGGGTATCCCGCCAGCACCGTGCCCTTCGCAACCGCCGACTTCCACTCGTCGGCGGTCAACCCGCCGGCGAGAAAGAGCGCGTGCAGGAACTCCCGGAGATTGAAAACGCGGACGCCAATCGGAACCGGCAATTCCACGGGACGGAAAGTTCCGTCATGCGTGACCAACGGATGGTCCGCGAGCACTGCTCCATCCGCGGCGGCGGCGGCCTGCCACTGCGCGGTCCATTCCTCCCCCAAGTCCTTCGTGATCGACTCCGCGACCTCTGGTGCGGGACTCGGGACCTCCGCGACGGCCAGCTGCTTGACCTTGATCAGGCGAAACATCTCCGCCCGTTGAGCATGCTGGCTCGGTTGATGTGGCGTCACCCGCGCGATCTGCTCCATCAAACTTGGCGTGACGTCGCCGCTGATCTGGATGGGACTCAACTTGGCTTCGATCTGATCGAGAATTTCCAAGTCGGCGGCGAGAATCAGGCTCGTAACGTCGGCATAAACCGTGTCGACGGCAAAACGGTCCGGCATCTTCCGGCCGCCATATCGCGCCAGCAGTGCAGGCGCAGCGATCAAGTTGGGCGATTGCCGGTTTCGACTCAGCGTACCGTGGTAGAGTTCGACCAGCGGCGCGCCGACCTGCTTGGCAATGAGGTGAATCGGCGCCGCCGACTCGTTGTAGACCTTGTTCAACCGCTCCTGTTCGGCGCGCTGTTCGCGCAGAATCGCAACCGTTTCCTCGAACGTCTTGACCTGAAAGGGTCCGCTGCACGTCCGACCTTGGGCGAACAATCGTTGTTGCAGCTGGGCCGCCTCCCGCTCGAGCCCGAGTTCATAAGCCAGGCCAAGCGCGGCGGTCATCAACGTCATGTCATTGCGCAGCAGCTTGAGCGCGCGCCGCCAAAGTTCCCTCGCGAGATTCTGATCCTGCAGTCGCGTCACTCGCGCGGCCTGCAATAACAGATCGGCCTCAGCATTGGGCAATTCGAGCAACTCGCGAGCGATCAGCGCACAGCGGGGAACATCTGCGGTGATCAGGAGCAGTCGGAAATACTCGGCGAAACGTTCAACACTCGGTCGCTCCCGGTAAAGGGCTTCGGCTTCAGCGATCGCTTCCTGCCAGTGCCCCAGCCGCTGCTGGCATTCCGCCCGCAGACTCCGAATGTCCGGGGGCAGTTGGCCGCCGAGCAACAGTCCAGAATGCTGTCGGAGTAGACTCAGACACAGCTCGTAGTCGCCATGGTTGAACGTGGCATGGAGGGCGAGACGAAGCGCAGCGTCGGTGCGCAGTTTTTCCACCAGTTCGGTGGCGTGCTCACTGATGAACTTCCAGTCGGTAGTCCGGACTCGGATCTCACAGCATTTGAACAGGAGCTGGGGCGATTCCGTCGACCGATATTCTGTTTCCAGCTGAGCCCCGAGGCGGGCAAAATCAGCTTTGCTGCGAGCCCCGATCCGCGCCAACGCCAGTTGCGCCGAGCTTCGCATCCCTTGATCCTCGACCTTCTCGACGAGAGCCGCCGCCTCGGCAGTCAGCCCTCGGTTCGCCAAGAACTGCGACTTTTGAAAACGCCAGAGGTCCATGTTTCCCGTCGTGGCGAACGATGGCTCCGCTCGATCGATCGCGGTCTCGGCTTCCGCATTTCGTTTCGCACTCAGCAGCACCGAACAGCACGCCAGCCACGCATCGGGTTGGGTAAGATTTCCCGCAGTGGCAGCCGCGAGTAGAGCCGAAGCGACAGCGTTGGTGTCAAAAGGCAGCGCTCGTTCTACTGCCCAGGCCGCTATCCGATAGTGCGCCGGATTTGCGCTGAGCAACTTCGCGACCAGAGCGGTTGCTTCATCTCGCCGCGCAGAGTCGCAGGCGATCGCGGCCAATTGAAATACTTCCATCTGCTCACGTTCTTCGTCCCGCTCCGGCAGCTCAGCGGCAAGCCGGGCAAATTCGCCCGCGGCCCGCCGCAATCGCGCGAGAGTGTCGGCATCGCGCTTCACAAATTCCCACGGCACCGGTGGCGGCCAGCTCAGGCACACCGGCTTGCCCGGTTCCAGCACGACACAGCTGAAGTAATCCACGACCGCGCTTATCATTCGGACCCCGTGATGGGTCGGATTGAGCGCCCGAGCCGTGGCCGCCTGGGCGTCGGCCTTGGGAAAATCGCCAGCCAACAGTGCCGCGAGCGCGACGAGTCGGTGCGTTTCGGCGTTCGGCGCAACGGTCGCCGGTAGCCGCGCGAGTTCCGGTTCGATCTCGGGACCACGGGCGACATCGAGCAGAAGGCCCCAGCGAAAATTCCAGCCGTCAATCGAGCGGGGAGCCGACAGCAACTCCAGCGCTGCGGATTGACCGCCCTCCCGATATTTCACGTACGCATCAATGATCTGAAAATCACCTTGGGGATCGATTGCGCGCGCCTGTTCGACGAGCGGCGCGACGCGCGCGGCCGGTTGTTTGAGATTCAGCCGGAGCGCGGCTTCGAAGCGGAGAAAGCGGGCCTGCAAACCACGCGGCAACGATGGCCAGGAAGGCGCGGTCTTAATCTTCTCCACGTCGGCCAGAGCTTCGGCATGCCTGCCCTCGCGGCTCTTTTCACGGAGGCCGTCAAGTTCCGCGCTCCGTCCGGACTCGAGCTCGGAGAGCACCACGCCGAGGTGGTGATTCATCCACTGATGCTGGGCTCGCAGGGCCGGGGTTTCGGCGACCGTGCCGCAAATCGCATCCGCGACGTCCGGTCCGTAGAGGCTTTGAACATTCTGGCGCAGCGAAACCAATTTTCCCTTCAGGTCGTTTAGACCCCAGGCCTCGAACTTGATTCGCTTCTTTCGAAAAATGGGCCGCTGGCGCAAGATCGCATCCTGGACCTTCCGCGACGAGGTATCGCAGGCCGCGAACAGGACGAATCGGCGCACACCCTGGGCTTTCCAGAATTCCCAGTGGGCAAAGAAGTCCTTCGTCGCCTGCTCGACATGTCGCGCCGTTAACGTGGCGTAACGCTTGCATTGACCGACCTCGATCTGTTGGTCAGGGCGCCGGCACGCCCAGACATCTATGCCGCGCTGCATCTGACCGCGCTGGCCATAGACTTCACACCCAGAAATGTCTGGTTCTGCATGTAGAATATCACGGCACAGCTGCTGAAAGACATATTCGTCTTTGGAGAGGAATAACGCTGGAACGGAACTGGGCACGAGTTGGAGGAACCCGAAGACTAGCCGAACGACTAAACTTGAACAGGCGGATTTCTCGGAAGGCCAAGACGCCTTAACCTCGGCTAGACTTTCGGACGATATGGAGGCGGTACCTCGAATTGCTCCAACCGGGACGGTTCCAGAAGCGGCTGCAACACGATCTTTTGTCCTTCGTAATTCACGAGAGGCGTCGCGTAAAAGTTAGCCTCTTCCTTGGGCGTCGACAACAGGCTGAAACATTAAGGACCGCCGCGTTCACTGCGAGGCAAAGGGAAAGGCATCTACCTTAAAGTCTCTTGGCGATGCCGGATGCCAGTTCTATTTACGAGTCTGGCTCGGGTAATCAGATCAGCAAGGAACGTTGTGTAGGCAGGCCGTAGTGTCACAATTTCCGACAATGCGTCAGACTCGCAAGCAATCAAAAATTTGCTCTCCCACCCGTCGGACGTCCGCGATAAAGATCTCCATCTGACGTTTCGCTGGGCCATAACGCTGTTCGCGGTTTCTGATCACGATCTCGGTCGCTTCCTCAATCATCTCCGGGTCGGAACCCGGATCGTCGCGCAGCGCGTATTTTTCCAGCAGACTGCTTTCGACGCCGGCTTGGCTAAGCTCTGGCTCAAGTTCGGTCTGCTCGGTGATCGATTCGAGCTCCTCTGATAAATGGAGAATCGAATTGGTCAGGCCCAATTCGATGAGCCTTTCTTCACGACCGGCTAGGCGATTCCCCTGTGCCTGGCGCTTTTCGAGATCAGCAGCCACCACGGCCGCCCACTTGATCAATCGCCCCGTGGCTTCCGGAACACCAAAGTTGCCCAAACTAAACTCCAAGCGCCCGTCAACGTTTCCGTATTCACTCACGATCTCATAGCAGTGCTCTTCAAGCCGAGAGGCTATCCAGTCTGTGTCGGCCGCAAACTGCATCAACTTCTGTAGGTGAAGTGACACATCTACTTTGAAATAAGGAATCGAACGAGACCTTATCTCACTCAGGAATTTTCTAAGGTCTCGGATCTCCTCCGGCTTTTCAGTCAAATACCCGATTTCGAAGTTCTTTTCACTCCCAGCGGAAAAGTTAGCCGAGCCAAGGTACGCGATGTGGTCGCAGCAGATGATTTTGGCGTGATTGCGATGGCTGATCCAGAACTTCGTATTACTTCGATAACGCGCTGGGTTCATCGCTCTGTAGTACGATCGGATCTGCTCATTCACGCGTTGGTCGTCTGCCCGGCTAATATCACCGCGGCAGTCGGGAATTCCGGTCACGACCTCGATTTGCTCAATTTCTAGACTCCGTATTGCCCGGAGAAGTCGGCTATTATCTCTGTAGTCGAAATTGTAAGTAGCAATTTCGACCCGAGACGAACTTGGAAGCTCGCGAAGAATACGTTCAAAATTTAGATGATCAATCGTTGCTAAAATGCTCATAACGAGTCTGCTATCAATCTTTGACCGTCAAGAATGCGCTCGCGTCAGGTTCGCGGAATGAATTCCATCGCAAACTGAACCTTTCCATCAACGAAAGCATACTCGACCAGGGCGCCGTAACAGTAGCGCAGTTCGTTAAGGTAGGCCCAAACCTTCCATTGATCACGGGAGATTTTGCCGACGCCCCAACCAGATTTTCGTGCTTCGATCACAAGAAGGTGCGGGGGGTGGTCATGTGCTCGGAAGTCGCCGCGCTGGTGCACGATGATATCTGGATACACCGGGTTGTCGTCGAGATCGCCGTCCACATTAGGAATTAGGACGTCTTTTGTATCAGGTCCGTCGCGGTTGTATTCGCAATCGACATCCCACTTTGGGAAAACTGCCTGCAGGTACTCGGCCAGTTTGTGAGTCACAGTCCTTTCATTTAGACCGTATTTCACCAAATATCCGTCGCGTGTGGCTAGTTGTTCCAACGCTAAATTAAGCCGCGCGCGAACTTCTTGCTCAGATAAGTCTAGGTTCATGTAATGCACAGAGTCCTAGTGCCTCGGCTGGTGGCTTGCGCGTTAAATCGTGCAGGCCTGTCGAGCCCCCGCTGACGTCTGGGCACTCGGCGAGGAAACTGGAACGACTGATCCCAGGTGGAGCTAGAACGAATTGGCGGCACGGAGAAATACATCGAAGACGCAGACTCCGCCGAGCGCCTTGGCCTTCGAGCCGCACCGCCTATCATGCGCTGGCCTTTGTCCACCATCGCCACCGCTTGGAGGCGGTGGTGGGGCGAAGGCCGATAAAAAAGGTGCTACCGGATAGGTGCATCTTGCGTTGGCCGTTTGCACGAATGACCGAAGTCGCCCGAGGCTGCCGGTTTGTAGAGCCGGTCTCCGCGACTTGGTAAGCGGCGTCGAAGTAGTGATCGCCGAGCGGTGCCCAGAGGATAGTCTCAGATCGACCTCTTCGAACATGCTCCGCGCATTGAAGTCTACCAAACGCACCTCCATCCCGCCCTATCTCCAGATAGAACTGCAGCGGCAGTTTACCGAGCGGCGATTTGAGCAGTTCGAGTCCTACGGGCGGCAACTGGAAGGTATGTTCAAGCGGCAGGCGGAGAGCTTCAGCTTGAAGGTGGAGGCAGGCTCAAGAACATGCCAGAGGCGCAGAGGCAGGATTATGTGGATTCTGCAGCGGAAGATTACGATGAACTGCACGAGACATTTCCCGCGATGTTTCGGGCATCGTTGTTCGTGATGTGCATGGCCGACTTTGAGAACACGCTCAATGGCCTGGCGGAGCTGTTCAAAAAGGCGAAGAAGCTGGAGATTTCCTTCAAGGAAATCCGGGGCGAGGGCATGGAGCGGGCGAAGATTTACCTGAAGAAGGTGGCCCGGGTGGGCTTTCCGGACGAACTGCCGCATTGGGCCACGATCAAGAAGTTCTCGGCGTTACGAAACATCCTGGTGCATGCGGATGGCCGGATTCCCGCAGGCCACAGGGATGAGGCCCTCCTTAAGAAGATGATAGGTGCCAACTCTGGGAAACTGCGGCTGGACCGGTTCCAACGCATCGTGCTCGAACGGGAATTCATTCCGTATGCTCTGGAAACCCTACGGGGATTACACGTCGAGTATTCGGCCCGGCTTAAGAAACGATACCGGATCTCGCGCTATTCGCGTCGGTAGGACCGCCAAGCCCTAACTCGACGCCGGCTTACTGTCGCTCGGCACTGCGGACAGCCGGAAAAGCGAACGGGTTACTGTTCGTAAAAGGCTGAGTTGGGGCGAGCGCTTTTCAGCGTCGGAGCTAGAAACTGATTCGAACACAAATTCGTGTCACACTTTTCAGCGCCGCAATGCACGACATTTTGTGGTGATCAAAACTGGCTGCACAAGTCGTCGTGCTTTTCGCTGAAAAGCTGGTCACCACAAGTTGTCGCCCCAGTTTTGTCACCACAAGATGTCGTTTGGCGACATCGTCCGTGCACTTTACCATCATTCCGTCTGTGGGCCTATAGCTCAACGGTCAGAGCAGAGGACTCATAATCCTTTGGTTCTGGGTTCGAATCCCAGTGGGCCCATTACTTGAGTCGAGAGATAGGCGTCCAGAGCTGAGAGCGACGCCAAGCACCGCTGCGTCCGGCCACAGCCACTGGGATGAGAACCCATGGGTTCGACGGAGTGAGCGCAGCGAACGCAGAAGGGGCCGCGCGGAGCGCGGATCTCGCAACGCGAGACGAGCGCAAGCGAAGCCAATCCCAGTGGGCCCATTCTTTGGCTGAGAGCTGAGAGTCCAGAGCTGAGAGCAACGCCAAGCAGCGTTGCGTCCAGTCATTGCCACTGGGTTACGGCCGACAGCAGCGAGTGCGCGTTCGTCAGGATGATGTAGTTCGAACGCAGGGGACGCAATTGCCCGCACGCGCGAACTTGGCGTTGCGGGACAGCAATGCGACTTCACGCTGTCGGCATGGCTTCCGCCCAGTTGACGCTGCAGTCGGTCGAGTTCGCGCATCCGGGGATGACGGCGCCGTTGTTCACCGATTTGACCGTGCAGTTCCCGTCGGGCTGGACGGGCATTGTCGGACCGAATGGCGCCGGCAAGACGACGCTGCTGAAGGTCGCCACCGGGGAACTCGCTCCGCAGAGCGGAGTGGTGCACCGTCAGGGGCTCGCGCTGTATGTCGCGCAACGCACCGACGACCCGCCGGAGTTTTTCGAGGACTTTGTGTGGGCGGCCGATGCCGGCGTGCTCAAGGCGCGGCTGCGGATCGGTGAGGATTGGCCGGAGCGCTGGGCCACCCTGAGTCATGGCGAACGGAAGCGGGCGCAGATCGCGGTGGCGCTCTGGCGCGAGCCCGTGGTGCTCGCGCTCGACGAGCCGAGCAACCATATCGACTCCGACGCGCGCCGGCTGCTGTGGCAGGCGCTCCGGGACTTCGGCGGCGTCGGGCTGCTCGTGAGCCACGACCGCACCTTGCTCGACGAACTTTGCCCGCAATGTCTGCTGCTCGATCCGCCCGAGGCGGTGATGCGGCCGGGCGGCGTGACGGAGGCGCTGAAGCAGCAGGAGCTCGACGAGAAGTCCGCGCACAGCGCCAGCGAAGCGCTTCGCCGGAGCGCGAACCGGCTCCAGGCGGAGGCGCAGCGGCGCCGGGTGATCGCAGACCAGAAGGCTGCGGCGGCCCGCGGCTCGAAACAGAAAAAGATTCCCGCCCACGATCACGACGGCCGCGCCATGCGCAACCTCGCGAAGCTGACCGGCAAGGACGCGTATGCGGGCAGGATGGTCGCGCAGATGAGCCAGCGCGCGAGCAAGGTGGCGGCGCAGCGCGCCGAGATCGCCGTGAAGAAGCGCTACGAAACCGGCATCTGGGTCGAGGGCGCGTCCTTCATGCCGCGGGACTTTCTGCTGCGACTGCCGGCCGGGCACCTGCCACTGGGCGGCGGGCGCGCACTGCACTATCCCGACCTCGCGATCGGCGGGACCAGCCGCATCGCGTTGAAGGGAGCCAACGGGCTCGGCAAGAGCACGCTCGTCCGGCATCTGCTCGGCCAGCTGCAGTTGCCGGCGGAGAAGGTCGTGACGGTACCGCAGGAAATCTCCGCCGAGGAGTCACGCGCGCTGCTGGAAGCGGTGAAACGCCTGCCCAACGACGAGCGCGGCCGCGTGATGACGACGATCAGCCGGCTCGGTTCCCGACCGGCGCGGCTGCTTGAGAGCGCGCTGCCAAGTCCCGGCGAGGTGCGCAAGCTGCTCCTCGCGATCGGCATCGTGCGCGGTCCGCATCTCATCGTGATGGACGAACCCACCAACCATATGGACCTGCCCGGCATCGTCTGCCTGGAAGAAGCGCTGGCGGACTGCCCGTGCGCGATGTTGCTGGTGAGCCACGACGAGTCATTTCTCGCCAAGATCACCGACACGGACTGGCTGCTCGTGCGAGACACGGCCGGGGACTCACGACTGGAGATCAGAGCCGTGACGTGACGGTCGCGGCAGCCCATGTGGCCGCGAAAGCGCGCAGACGTCGCCATCGTCGCGCAGCCAAGGCTGCGTCCAGGAAAAGAAGCTCCGCAGCTCTTTCGAATGTGGCACACCGAAGCCACAGAATGCACAAAAACCTTCTGTGTCTTCGGTGCCTCCTGTGGCCATTCTCCACGACGAGTCGTTACGATCAACCCGTTGGTGGCCCGTCACCGGGTCTCCAAACACGACGGAATCCAACGACCTTTGGCCGCTGCTGCCGCGCTTGAAGAAATCGAACATTGCGAAAGCTGCGTTATCGGGCTTTGATCTAATCTTGATCCAAAATACATCCGCCCGCCCTGAGCCTCCGAAATCCACGACGCATATCGAAGTTGAAGGGAGGATCGTGGCCGTTTTGCCGGGCACGATGTTCCGGGTGCAGCTTTCCAATGGACACATCGTGCTGGCGCACATCTCCGGCAAGTTGCGCAAGCACTTCATCAAGATCGCTGCCGGCGACATGGTGAAAATGGAGATGAGTCCGTACGACACGGAAAAGGCGCGGATCACGTTTCGCATGAAGGATCCGTCCTCGACCTATCGCCCGCCGCCCCGCCGGCGCTACTGAGCGCGAGCGGCGAGCCGAGGCAATCTGGCCCGGGCTCGCTCGCGCGGCACGAGGCCGACGCGCAGAAATGCGACGTCCGTCGTCGATAAGCGTTTTCCTCGAGACGGCTTCGCACAGGCCGACCGCAGCACCAGCGGGCGTGGGAGGGGCGATGCGGCGGATTTGGGGCGCCCGCGTCTGGCGCGACAAGACGCCCGCCGGCGTCGCGTACTCATCGCTGGCCGGTGCCGAACGCCCGGTTGCGGCTCAGCGCGGAAAAGTGCGGCGATCATTGACGCCACCGCGAACGCTGGTGGCGGCGGCAAGGCGCTGGCGGGCTTCGGCATTGCCGCGCACCCAGGCCTCGAAGAACAGGAGTTCCCACGTGTTCACGTCGCTCACCGTGCTGGCGGACAGACTGTGGGTTTCGCCGTCCAGCCTCACGGCGCCCGCGGCACCGCCGAGCGCCCGGATTCCCGCCTCCACGCCGTCGGGAGGAACATTCTCATCCTTTCCGCCGTACACCGCGAGAAAGGGAGCCCGCACCCCGCGCAGCCCCGCGTGGTCCTGGCCGAACATCCAGGCCTCTGTCTGAAGCGGCCAGACGCCCAACGTACCCCCCATGAACGGCACCACGCCGAAACCGGCCTTGATCCGCGGATCGGCCGCCGGTCGCGCGCCCGTGGCCGCGGGATCGAACCCGCCCATCGCGCTGAGAATGGTATGGGCGCCGCCGCTCGCGGCGGAAGCGCCGATGCGCTCCGGGTCGATCGCCTGCGCAAAGTCGGGGTGGCGCAGAATGAAGTCCAACACCGCCCGAAACTCGAGCGCGCGCAGTGCCAGATTCGCCTTGAAGCCGGGCCCGCGGTTGTCGCCGTGAAAGATGTCGACCACGATATAGCCATGCGCCGCGAGCACCTTCAAGTGTTCGAGGTGCCACAGCCCATGCGTGTTGTAGCCGCCCGAATAAACAATCAGCGGATACGCGGCGGAGGCATCCGCGAAAATCGGCCGCTCGCCGGCGGGCTGCATGTGGGGGAGGACGTTGTCGCCCGTTTCCCGGTAAGGAAATCGGTAATCCGGCCGCGGATTGTCCGGCGTTGTCGGATACAGCACGTAGAGTACGAGCGGAATCCGCCGGCCGGCCATCCAGCCAAACGTTTTCGGATCGGCGGGAACGTCGATCGTCAGCGCCAGCGCCGAGTCCGGATGCGCCAGGATATCCGAGAGATAGACCGTCCGCTTGGAGGTCGCCTTGCCGTTCAGGTAGTCGACCATGGGCACATCCGGCGCGGGCGCGCTCACCTCCAGATTCGTGCTGGCCACGGCCAACGGGCCCGCGCTGATCGGATCGATTTCGACGGCGAGCAGGCGGGAAAGCGCGAAGCACAGCGGCACGACCGTCCAGGCCGATTTCCGAATGAGCGGGAAGAACATGGGGAAAAACTCTCGCGGGTGACCGAAGGCCGCAGGGAATCCGGTCAGCCTTGCGCCCCGACTGCAGAGTTCAACGACGGAAAGGCGTGGGCGCTGGCCGGATCCGCGACGGAGCGAACCATGGTCGGCTTTGGCGTTTGGAGCGAAGCTGAGATCCTCAGCCACGCGGCCCGGCTCTATTCCTCGTCGATGTCCGGCGGCTTGATCGGCATCAGCAGCCGATCGAGCTCCGCTTGGGTCGGATTGCGGATGGAGATCAGCGTGAGGAGCGATTCGCCCGCGGGGAGCATCACCTTGGTCTGAGCGCCCGCTGCCAGACCGAGCACGGCGGTGGCCAGCGGAGAGGTGTGCGGCAGGCATTCGAGACCGGAGTCGGGATCGCTCGCGGTCTCGCCGTACGTCGTCACGAGGAACGTGAAGCTATGCGTTCGCTTCGTCGTCACGTCCTGTTTCTCGATCGTGGTGACGTGACCGAGTTGCAGCGTGTCGGTCGATTTGGTGAGCCACGCGGCGGGATCGACCTCCTTGAACGTGTTGCGGGCGACAAACCGGTCGAGCGCCATCATCTTCCGGTCCACGGCGCGAATCGCCTCCTTCGCCGCCTTGAAACCGAAATTCTCGCGGAGGTCGCCCTGACTGTGCGCCTCGATTTTGTCCAGCACCAGTGCCGCCCGCTTCACCTTCAGCGCCTCGAATTCCTCGGCCAGCACGCGGTTGTAACCAGGCCGCACGTAGATCGTGGTGGGGGCTGGCGGTGGCGGACGGTACAGGTTTTTTCGATGGAGGGGCATGAGCCGCGGCGAACGCGGAAAGACGAATCCAAGGACTTGTTTCGTCAATGAGAGCCAAAGGCCTGGAGCCTGTCGAGGCCGGGAGCGCCGCGCGCCGGAGCCGCTGAGTTGTCGGGGTTCAGAGGTCTCTTCCGGATTTCCGCCGGAACGCCGAGCCGGGCACCAGGCCGACTCCGGCCCGACGCCCGCATCAGCCGCCGCCCTCCGCCGGGCCCACGCGTAACGTGCCGACCGCGCCCATGGTCATCGCCCGCATGCTGTGATCGACGAACGGATAGTCGCCGCTCTCCCGCATGATCGTGTCGAGCACCACCCCCTGGCCCGGACCGATGACGTAGGTCGACACGCCGGTGAGCGCATGCGCCGCATCGCCGTCTGGATACACGGCCGCGAACATGCTGCCGATGACGTGGAATGCGCTCGTTCGATTCGGGCCGGCGTTGAGCACGTACCAGCGGACGCGCTGGCCCGTTCTCGCCGTGAGCGGCTGGTCGTTGTACTGGAAGGCTTCGCCGTTGAACACCATCTCGTCCGGCGTTCCGGCCAGCATTTTCGCGTAGTCGCCGTTCATGACCGTGCCACCCGCATGCTGGGTATACCACTCGCTCTCGAGGAGGACGTAGCTCACGTCGGCCGGCGGCAGCGGCGTGGCTGGATCGACGATGATGACGCCATACATGCCATTGCCCATATGCAGCAGGACGGGCGGGGTGCCGCAGTGGTACACAAACGCTCCAGCCGTGCGGGCGAGAAACGAGAACTGGAGCGTTTCTCCGACCGCGATGGTACGGTAGGCGACGCTGGGCGCGACCTCCGCCGCGTGAAAGTCGATCGAGTGCGGCATGTGTCCCCGGTTCACGAAGGTCACGTTTACTGTTTGCCCCTGGCGCACGTGGAGCACGGGACCGGGCACGGTGCCGTTGAACGTCCAGGCGTTGTACTGAACTCCGTTGGCGATCTCCACCGTCGTGTCGGTCGCGATGAGCGTGACGCCCACCGAGTCGCCGGTGCCGAGCAGCGGCGGGAGTCGGGCGGGATGCGCCTGCTGCACCGGCAGGCCGTTGTAGAGGCTGAGCGGGGTGACGGCGGCGGCGGCGTTGGTGGGCGTCGGCGGCGGAACGTTCATCGCGCTGCGCAGCGTTCCAACGGCAAGGCCCAGCGCGATCGCGATGGCGCCCACGGCCGCGAATTGGTGCCGCAGTGCGATCACCGCGGGTGGCCGGCGCCAGACTTCCGGCGGCGCCAACTCCACCCACGATCCCCATCGCGGGTACCGGCGGGCGAGATGGTAATCCACGCTGTAGGGGGTGCTGCCCAGCAGGCGCGCGAAGATCGCCAGCGCGACGAAGACAAGCGCGTAAACCAGTGCCGGCCCGATGTTCGTCGCGCCCGCGGTGTAAGGCCCGCTAAACCCCTCGGCCGTCGACCAGATGAGCAGGCTGAAAATCGCGCCGCCGTAGTAGATGAATCGCCGCGCGAACCCGAGAAGCAACCCGACCGCGATCAACGTTTCGATCCACCGCGTGGCCGAAATGAAGAAGTCCGGGTTGGACTCGACGAGCCGCAGCCAGCCTTGAAACCAGGCATCGAGCCACCGCGGTTGCGCCAGCGCGGCGTTTCTCAAATACCCGACGTAATGCTCGGCAAACGCCGGCTGCCATTTCAGGTAGGCGTCGAGCGCCATCACCACGCCGAAACCTGCCCGCACCGCGCCCGCCGCGACGACCGTCCACGACGCAAACCCTGCCCGCTCTGAAGTGTCCGCATTCACGCGGCACTATAGTCGCTTCCTGCGGCCGCGCAGGTGGAACCCCTGAAATTTCCAAAAAGAGCGCCGGTTCTTTCAGGCCGGTTGACCATTTCGGTGGTCAATTCCTAGCCGCGGGCATTCGTCCCGAAGGCCTCCCGAGGGAGTGGGACTACTCGGACACCGCAGCCGAGGCATGTATCGGAATAGAATGCCTTTTGTTTTTCCTGAAAGAACCGGCGGACGCAGTCTGCATCGGCACAAGTATGATGACCTTGATCGATCCGTCAGCTCGCGCCCGGCGAAATTAACGGCGCTTCTCAATGGTGAACAAAAAGCGGTCGGTCGGCCGCTCGGCACGCCATCAAACAGCTGCGGGGGCGGGTTAACGCAAACCAGGCGGAAGGCGCATTCTACGCGAGCGCGCGTTCGACTACGGCGTTGGGACGCGCAGCTCTGCCGCTCCGCACGCTGTCGCCGTCGCGCCACTGACAGTGGACCAGGAGGCTGCGGCGGACGCGCGGCACGCCGCGTTCGCCCGCGCGGATTTTTGAAACCACCAGGTCGACGGCCGCCTTGCCGATCTCATCGGAATTCTGGTCGATGCCCGCCCACGTCGAGGTCGCAGGAGTGACGTCGAGCGAGACGAGTCCGATGTCGCGCGGACAGATCAGGCCGGCTTCGGCCAGCCACTCGCGCATCGGGTTCGGCTCGTTGCGGAAGGTCGACAGCGTCAGCACGCAGTCGACGCGGTTTTGCCTCACCCACTGGAGGAACGCCCGCGCGGTGATCTTCGGCGGCAGGAAGGGCGGGATCGCAGCGAGTTCCGGGTTCTCCACCGGCAGCGCCGCGTAGCCGTTGGCCCAGCCGTGGTTCGTGATCGAGTTTTGGTAACTCTCGATCGCGAGTCCGATGCGCTGATACCCGCGCGCCGCGAGCACCCGCCCGGCGAGCAGCACCGCCTGCGTGTGATCGCTCACCACGCAGTCGAGCTGCGGATTCTGCACCATGTGGCCGACCGGCACCGTGGCGAAATGCTCCCACGGCAGCACCAGCTCGAACGGCTCCTTCGGAAACGCCGCGAGCAGGATGCCCGTGATGCCGCGCGCCTTCAGGATTTCGCCCAGGCGGCGCGCCGTCATGCCATGCGACGTCAGCGCGAACTCACTCACGCTAAACCCAAACAGCGCCGCCTGGTCGCACGCCGCCGACCAGTGCCGGCAAAGCGTCGGCGTCGCGCGCCATTCCTTCACGTCGTCGTACGGCGTGATGTAGGCGAGCGTACCGAGATAGTGATTGGGCGTGCCGCGGCGCGTCGACCGCATCACCTCGCCGAGCAGCGGATTGTAGCGATAGCCGAGCGCCTGCGCGATGGAGAGAACCCGCTCCTGCGTCGCTTTCGAAATGCCCACCGCGCCCGTGAGGCTGCGGGATGCCGTCGAGATCGACACGCCCGCTTTCGCCGCGACGTCTTGCAGGGTAACCTTCCCGGACTGGGCAACGGAAAGCATGACGTCTTGTGCTGTTGCCGGTTTTGGCGGTCAAGCCCCGGACACCCGCCTCAACCGGCTAGCCCAGATATTTCATGAAATATCCGCCCTCCGGGCCGACTCTGTCGGGGCTGAATTGCCGCCCCGACAAGTCGGGGCTCCGCCGCAGGCGGACGGAAATTTCGGACTGAGCTTCACTCCTATTCATGAAATTCCGGGCTACTACGGCTGCATAATGATTTCGAAGTCGCCGGACTCGTTGCGCAGCTCGGGGATGCGCGAGTTGAGCACCTGGAGTTGGCCTGATGCGTCGGACCGGATCCACAACCCGCGTCCCGTCGTACTGCCGAGCCCGACATTTTGCACCACCACGTTTTCGAGCACCGCGTTCGACAGAGTGCCCTGCCCTTTCGCGCGTCCCGGTGCCACCACGGAGAGGGCGTCCGACAGGCTGTCGCGAATCTCGAGGTCACTGATCCGCAGTCCCGAGATGCTGCGCCGATCCAGGCAGATCTGCAGCGCGCTGCGCCAGGCCCAGGTGTGATCGTAGCCGCCGCAGCGGAGCAACTGGACGTTCCTCACCTGCGTCGTCCCGCTGAAGGTGTTGTCGACGCGCCCCTCCTCGTCGGCGGTCTGAAACGTCGTGCTGATCAACACGCCGCAGCCCGTGGCGATGTCGGTGAAAAGGCAGTCCTCGATGACGTTGTCGGCCCCGCCATAGAGCGAGCCGCCGTTCGCCAAAAACGTCAGCTGCCCCGTGCACCGGCGGATCACATTGTGTCCCGGCTTTTCCACGCGCTGCTCGTGCCCCTGGTCCGACGGCGCCGGCCAGATCGCGTAGCAATCGTCGCCCGTGCCGCGCGCGGTGCAGTTCTCCACGACCGAGTGGTGCGTGCCGACACACAGGTTCACGCCATCGGCGAGGAGGTTGCGGAACCGGCAGCCGTCGATCACGAGCTGCGCACCGTTGTAGATCCACGCGCCCGCTTTCGTGTGCTCCACCCAGATCCGACGGATCGAGGCGCCGGTGCAGCCGGCGCCGACCACGCCATCGTTCGGCTCCTGGTCGTTGCGATAGTTCAGTTGACCGAAGATCGCGAAGTCCGCGAGGTGCACGTCCTCGCCGGTGAGCTTGAAACGAACGCGGCGGGCCGGCTGGTCGTAGAGCGCGGCATCGCCGACGAACGTCGTGTGCCACAAGCCCGCGCCCTGAATCGTCACGCCGGACGGCACGATGATATCGCCGGTGATTAGGTAGTCGCCCGCGGGAACCCAGACGACGCGTCGCATTTCCTGCGCGCGCACGATGCAAACGCGCAACGCCGCCGTGTCGTCGGCGACACCGTCACCGCGCGCACCGAACTCGCGCACCGAGAGCGAACCCGCCGGCGGCGCGAGTGGCGCCGGCATCAGTTCCACGTCGACGAGATCGATCACGCACGCGTGTCCATCGTCATTTGTTTTTTCCAACCGCACCAGATCGCCCTGCGCGATCTTCATGTGCTTCAGCCGCAGCTCGTCATAGAAATTCCGCGGTTTCTCCAAACTCGGGTCGTTCGAAAACGGATAGGTGCCGTAGAGCCACGCGTTGCACGAACTCAGCGCGAGCGTCTGGACCGGCCGGCCGTTGATCAGCAGCGTGAGCGTCGAACTCGTGCCGCCGCCGGCCGGCGCATCCGGGAGGCTGTAGCGGAGCACGAGCGAATCGGACTCCGCCGTGGCGCGG
The DNA here is from genome assembly GCF_000019965.1 of Opitutus terrae PB90-1. Lineage (GTDB taxonomy): Bacteria > Verrucomicrobiota > Verrucomicrobiia > Opitutales > Opitutaceae > Opitutus > Opitutus terrae. The sequence goes on along the minus strand of NC_010571.1, from coordinate 1,257,554 downwards.
AATTCCACGTAGTCGCCGGCGCGGCCGAGCCGCACGCAGCTCTGCCCCGACGACTCCATCTCGATCCGGTGCGGACCGTAGGCGGGTCCGAGAATCGTGCCCGACGTCTGCATCGCTTCCGCCTCGATCGTGGTCCACGGAATTTCGGCGCCAATGTCTACGGGAGCCGCTTGCCCATGCCCAGAGAAGAGGAAAGTCGCGAGCGTAATCGTGAAGTGGCAACAGAGACGAAGCGGAAATGCGGAGCTCATGAAGGTCGCACAGGCATCTGGAAGCACGATGCGCAGCGGGGGAAACCCGCTGCGTGATCGGGTAAACCGCTCACGAACCAACCCCGGATGAACACAGATGCACGCAGATCAGAGGAGCGTGAGCGTGCGGCGCCGAATCCTGCGCTCGGAAATCGTTCATTCATTCTGAGTCTAGCTGTGTTCATCCGTGGTTCACATCAGATCGCGCGCGAGCCGGAGAGCGCGGGCTTGCTCCGGCCATGCTCCACCGTCACCGGGTTGCCACGTGCGCAGGTGACAGGTTCTCCCGCGACCATAAACGCGTGTTCGTGCCGATTCGTCAGCGCGGGCTCGACAGACACGCGGTCCGCGGTGATCCGGATCTGGAAACGGTCGCCCCGGTGTTCCAGTCCAAACTCCAAGCTCCGCCACTTCCTCGGCAGCCGCGGCTGAATGAGAATCCGGTTCTCCTCGATCAGCACGCCGCCGAAGCCAAACACGGCGGTCATCCACGCGCCGCCGTTGGCGGCCGGGTGCGATCCGCCGATGAACGTCGTGCCGACGTAGACTTTGTACTTCGCCTCGAGGTCGATCGTCGCGGTTTTGAGGAAGTAGTCGTAGGCGCGCTCCCCTTCGCCGATCTCCGTCGCGACCATCGCGTAGGCGCAGGCGCTGAGGCTCGAGCCATGCTCCGTGCGCGGCTCGTAGTAGCGCCAGTTTGCCTGCTTCACTTCGGTGGGATACCGCGCACGAAACAGGTTCAGCATCATCACCACGTCCGCCTGCTTGATCAGCTTGGTCGGCACGGCGAGCCCCTGACCGGCGCCGAGATACTCGTTCGGATGCACCATCTTCGCCTTCAGTTCCTCCACCGAGGCGTCGCGCAGCTTCAGATAACCTTCGAACTGCTCGATCACGCGCGTCTTCGGATGTGGCGCCGGCACATACAGCCGCGCGGCGGCGTCGGCGAAGGCGGGCAGCTCGCCCGCGATATCGAGCTTCGCCAGCAGCGTTTTCAGCTCCGCCGGATGCGTGCGCTCGAGATGCGCGACAACCGCCCCCGCGATCGCGAAGGTCTCGCGGACGACCGCATTGGTGAACGCGTTGTTGTTGACGCGCTCGTGGTATTCGTCCGGCCCGATCACATCGAGGATCTCGTAGCGGCCTCGGTCCTTCTTGAAATGCGCGTAAGAGTAGTAGAACCGCGCACACTCCAGAATCACCTCCGCCCCGCCCTCGCGTAGCATCCGGTCGTCCCCGGTAATGCGGAAATATTCCCACAGCGCGAGCGCCACGTCACCGCTGATGTGCACCTGCTTGTCGCGAAAATGCGTGCGCAGTTCCCGGCCGGTGATCGGGTCGCCGATATTGAAATACGTGCACGCGTCGTCGCCCGTATCCTGACTCTCCCACGCGTAGAAGGCGCCGCGATAGCCCGGCCCCTCCGTCTGCGCCTTGCGCCGCGCGCCGTCGAGCGTCCGGATCCGGTAGCGCAGCAGCTCCACGGCCTTCTCGGGATACGTGTGCAGAAAGAACGGCAACATGAACATCTCCGTATCCCAAAACACCGCACCCTTGTAGACCTGCCCCGACAACGCCCGGGCCGGAATCGAGTTCGCACTCCCTTGCACGGGCGCGACCATCAACAGCTGCAGGAGGCTGTAGCGCAGCGCCTGCTGCGCTTCGTCGTCGCCGGCGATCACTACGTCGCAGCGCGCCCAGCGGCTTTGCCATTCGGCGGCGTGCTGCGCCAGGCACGCGTCGCGACCGAGTTGCCGCGCGCGCTTGACGAGTTCGAGGGCCCCGCGCGCCGGCGGCGTGGCCGGCGAATCCTGCTCGGCGAACACCGCGAAAAACTTGTCGAGCACGTAGATTTCCCCAGCCCGCGCGCGAAACGCGAAGCGCCGCAGGTTCCGGTTCTCCGCGACGAGCGGCTGGCTGCCGCCGAGTTCGGTCGCAACCGCCTCAGCCACCGCGACGCGCTTGCGGGCTTCGTGGGTCCGGGCGTCCACGCACAGCAGGTCGTCCGACTGGCTCGGCGTGAGCTCACGCAGGTGCGGTCCATTCAGGTCCCAGATGTTGTAGTCGATGCCCGTGGCGATCGCGATATCCGCATCCTGGTCGCACGACACCGAAAGCCGGATCACACCCAGATTCGGCTCGACCACGCTCAGGAACCGCGACGAACGCAACGTGAGCTTCTTTCCGCCGACGGCGAAAACCGTCTCGCGTTCAAACCGCGCGTCGCGGAAATGCAGCACCTGCCGGTGCGCCACGACGGTGTCGTCCAGGGCCGACAGCGGGGTGCCGTCGAGCGACACGCGGGTGTAACCGCCATTCGGCGCGTTCACCGGCTCGCGCCAGGCCTCCCCCACTTGATCGAAAATCCCGGCCAGCGTGATGCCCACCGCTTCGGCCGGACCGAACTCGTCCAGCGTGCCGCGATAGCCCATGGCGCCATTGGCAATCTGATACACATTGCCCCGGAGCATGATGCTTTCCTTGCTGCCGGCGCATTCGGTGGTGCTGATTTCCCAAAGCTGTTTCATTAAAAGGTCACGTCCTCCCCCGCTGGTCCTGCACCCGCAGCATGAGCACGGCGGCGAGGATCATGGAGGCGCCGCCGAGCAGGAGCGCGTCGATTGCGCGGCCGTGGAACACCGTGCGAACGAGCAGGCCCAGGACCGCCGCGGCAAGGATTTGCGGGATGACGATGAAGAAATTGAACATGCCCATGTAGACGCCGATTTTCCGATACGGCACCACGCTGCTGAGGATCGCGTAGGGCAGCGTGAGCAGGCTTGCCCACGCGATGCCGAGTCCGATCATCGAGACGATCAGCCACTGCGGGTTCTTGAAAAAATACATCGAGCCGAGCCCGAGTCCGCCGATCACCAGGCAGACGACGTGCGTCTTCACGCGGCTCAGCCGGCGCGCCATCGGCGGCAGCGCAAACGCGACGAGCGCCGCGACGCCATTGTAGACCGACATCAGTACGCCGACCCAGTTGGCACCTTCGTTGTAGAGCGCACTGCGCGGATCCGTGCTGCCGAAGTGGTGGTTCGCCACGGCCGCCGTCGCGTAGATGAAGAACGCGAAGAGCGCGAACCACGTGGCTATCTGGGCGAGCGCCAGCTGGCGCATCGCGGCCGGCATGTTGTTGAGATCGTGAATGAGCTCGACCAGCCCGCGCTTTTTCCCGGCGCGATAGCGGTGTGCCGCGACGAGCTGCAGCAGGCCGTAGGCTCCGGCGCCGAACGAGAGGATGTAGAGCCCGCGATCCCAGCTCAGCTGGCGAATCACGACGCTGGCCAGCAGTCCGCCCGCCACCAGCGCCGAGCCCAGCCGGGTGTAGCGGCCCGCGTCGAGCGTCAGCTGCGACACATCCGCGCTTTGCGGTTGCTCTGATTCCCCGTGAAACGCCCGCTGTTGCTCGGGCGAATATTCCTTCACCGACACCACGGTCCAGAGCACGGTGAGGAAGTAGACGATGCCGCCGAGCGCGAACGACCATTTCACCGAGTCCGGCACGACGCCCTCCGGCGCCGTGTTCGCCACGTGGAAAACATTCGTGAGCAGCCAAGGCATCAGCGAGCCGATCACCGAGCTCGCGCCGATGAAGAAGGTCTGAACCGCAAAACCAGTCGTCCGCTGCTCGTCGGGCAGCATGTCGCCGACGAAGGCACGCATCGGCTCCATCGTGATGTTGATGGACGCGTCCATGATCCAGAGCATGCCCGCGGCGAACCAGAGCGCGGGCGAGTTGGGCATGACGAGCAACGCGAGCGAGGCGAGGATCGCGCCGACGAGGAAATACGGCTTGCGGCGACCGAGCCGGTTCCAGGTCTTGTCGCTCATGTATCCCACGATCGGCTGCACCACCAAACCGGTGACCGGGCCGGCGATCCAGAGGATCGGAATGTCCGGCACGCTCGCGCCGAGCGTTTCGAAGATGCGGCTGACGTTCGCGTTTTGAAGGGCGAAGCCAAATTGGATTCCGACGTAGCCGAAACTCATGTTCCAGAGCTGCCAGAATCCGAGGCGGGGTTTTTGCGGAGTAAGCATGGGGAAAGGCCGGGAGACTCACGCCCCGGCGGCCTTGAGGCGAACCTTCCGATCGATCTCATCGAGCGTGAGCTCTGCCAGGTCGCCCACGACGAGGTCGGCGCCGTGCTCGCGCAGCTCAACGGCGTTGTTCTCCCGGGCCACGCCGACGACGAGCCCGAACCCGCCGTTCGCGCCCGCCTGCACGCCCGACACGGCGTCCTCGATGACAATCGCCCGATGCCGAGGCGCGCCGAGGTCGCGGCAGGCGGCAAGAAAGATGTCCGGCTGGGGCTTGCCTTTCAGCCCCAGCCGCTCCGAGACGACACCATCGACCACCGTCGCGAAAAGTGGAGCGGTCCGCGTCTTCGCGAGGATCAGCCCGGAGTTCTTGCTCGAAGTCGCCAACCCCACCTGGATGCCGGCGCTGCGAAGAGTTTCGATCAGCTCGAGCGTAGACGGGTAAACGCGTACGCCGTCCGCCTCGATGATCCCGTGGAAAAGTTCGTTTTTCCGATTGCCGAGTCCGCAGATGGTTTCGGCGCCGGCTGGATCCGTCGACACGCCGAACGGCAGATCGATGTCGCGGGATTTCAGGAACGTCGCGACCCCCTGATACCGCGGCCGGCCATCGACGTAGGCTCGATAGTCGCGTTCGTGGGCAAACTCCTGAAAGCGCTCACCGCGCGCCTGCGCCCGCCGCCGGAGGTACTCGTCGAACATTCGCTTCCACGCCGCGGAGTGCACCGCCGCGGTGTCGGTGATGACGCCGTCCATGTCGAAGATCGCGGCGTCGAACGCGAGGGGCCGAAATGGTTTCGCGGCTCGCGCGTCGGCAGGTTCGCGGTGGCCCGGGCGTCCCGCCCGTGTGGTCACCGTGTCGGCGGTGCGCGCGGCTCGGCGGCGCGGAGCGCCGTCCACGGGCGAGACGCCCGTGCCACGCGCACGTTGACCGTGGGCCACAACGATGGACGGAGACATGGTGAGGGTTTGAAAAAAGTGAGCGGGGCGAACTGCGCCACCCGACGCAGCCGGCCTGTAAGTCGGAGTCGCCTGACCCCGCCGTTGCCGCCGGACTGCCGCGCACGGCGGGGTTGGGCGACCCCGCCCTACAGATGACGGCATCGTTGCGTGGAGAGGCGCTCGTGACTGCGCGCGACCGGCTGAGTCGCGCGCAGCATCACGACCTCAGAATTCGAACGTGTTGGTGAGCGTGAACGTCTGCACCGGAGCGATGCGGTAGCCGGCGGGAGTTCCGCCGGGCTGGCCCGGGATCGGTCCCTGCACCGTGATGGGAATCAGACCATCATTCTTGCCGACGTTCTGGACGTTGAGTTGAACGCGCCAATCGATCTTCGCGGTGAGCTTCCGCCGGTAACCCACCCAAAAGTCGACGTAGGTCTCGGACGGCCCCTTGTAGGGATTCGCGAGGTCGAACCCGAGGCTCGCCGGATCGGTCGGGTTGCCGGTCGGAGGATAACCGAGCGTATCCCCGCTCTGATACCGCACGGCACCACCCGCACTGAAGCCCTTGAGGAACCCGTCGGTGAAATCGTAGTTCGTGATGAGATTGTAGTGCCAGGTACGAATCTCCGGGGCGGAGGCGCCTTCGATCAGCTTCAGGCTGGCCCAGTCCGCGCCGAGGCCGCGGTTTCCGGGAGCTCCGACGCCCGTATAGAACACCTGCCGGGCATCCGGAACATCGGAGGTGCCCCACCAGAAGTGCATCTTTCCGCCGTCGCCGTTAACCATCGTGATGATCTGCTCCATCATCTCGTTGAGCGCGTCGCCGCCGATGTTGCTGCGGACCGCCGTCATCTTGCTGGCGTTGAAGATCAGCCGCCAATTCGGCAGCGGCTGGGCGCTCAGTTCGAATTCGTAGCCTTCCGAGACACCGTCCTCGGTGAGAGCAAAGCCGTTCGGGACGGAGTTCACATTCGTGTACGGGTTCCCCGTCTGGTTGGACTGGATGAACTCTTTGCTGGTGAAACCCCACGCTGACCAGAAACGCGGATCGACGGCATTCTGGAACGCGCGCACTCCTGCGACCGCCGCGGCTTGACGCGCCGCCAGTTCAGGCGACTGGGTCGTCGTGCTGTCGCTGAACATGTACTGCTCGATATTGGAGCCGCTTTTCATCGGCCCCCAGACGGGGCCGCCCTGGATGGCCGGATCGAACATGTTCGTGTAGTTCGTCAGGCTGCCGATCCACCAGTTGAAATCGTTCGCGAAGATGTTGTTCAGCGACGTGATGTTCTTCTGCGAAGTGACGTACTTGCCGACTTTGAGCGAATATTTCTGGTCCCGCGTCGCGATCGTGATGCTGCGATCATACGTCTTGCCGGACGGCGGTGCGATCTCCTCACCATACACATTCACGCGGCCAGCGAGCGGCTGGAAGTTCGTGGAGTGACTGTACGCAAGACTGACCTCGAACGGCAGGTTCTTCGTGAGGCCCTTGAGGCCCGGCAAGTCCATCAGGTGCGCCACGAAGCTCTCGGAGCGCGAACCGACTTCCAGGACGTGATTCGCGCTACCCGTAATGGTGTAGTTGCTCAAGTTGATCTGCGGGTCGTTTCCGAGAACGCGCTGGAAGCCGTAGGCCTTCGCCGTGTCTCTGCGCCAGCCCAGTGTCGCGACGATGCTGTCGTCGAGCATCTTGCCCTGCCAGACGAGCGCTTTCGACACCGTCTGGGCTCGGTTCAACGCCGCGCTCGTCGTCAACGCGTCGCGATTCGCGTCCGAATCAGCGTGGGTGATGTTGAGCGGGGCGGTCGTCCAGCCCACGTAGTTGGCGGGATTGTTCGCCTGCGTGAAGTTGGCGGGATTGACCGCTCCGGCACCCGCCGCCGCCAAGTAACCCGGAGCCAATTTCGTCGGATCGAGGGTGAACGCATTGTTCGTCCAAGGATCGGTCGGACGGACGCTCGCGGGGGCATTCCAGGTATCGTCGAAATAGGTCACCGCGCCGCTGGCAATCATCGGAGTCCCCGAAATCACCGGGATACTGGCACCGGTGGCCGACTTGCCCAGCAACGACGGCCCGAGATACATGACCATCGCGGGCCGCACGAACGTGAAGTTGACGGTCTGCGGGTCGAGATCCGGGTCCTGCAGTCGATAGACGTTCGGATCGCGGTAGCCGTAGCTGTCCCAGCCACGATTGTCGGTGGTCTGCTCCGAGTCCGCCCAGAGGCCGGTTACCGTATGCTTGCCGACAATCCGGCCCAGCCAGCCCGGAAGATCCTCGCGGAGGTCGCGAGTGACAAACGCCGTCACGCGCTTGTCTTCACTCTCGGTGGCAGTGGAATTGTTGCTGCCGCCGACCGAGGAAACAAAGGGACGGCCCACGTTAGGATTCGCCGTGCCGTCGGAGTACGGGACGCCTGTCAAACCCGCGTCCGCCGTGCCGTTGTTGTACACGGCCATCGGATCGATATACAGGGTCACGTTGCCACCCAGGAGCGCGCTCTGCGTGAACTTGTAGGCTTCCTTGTTGTAGTCGAACGAGAGACCGATCTGGTCGTTCAGCGCGGTGGTCGCGACATTGAACGTCGCACGGTGGAACCGCTGCCGTTCGCGCTTGGTGTCGCCGTCGATCAAATGATTGTAGAAGTCGAAGACCGACGGATCGGTGATGACGTTGTTCTTGAAAATGCCCGCGCCGGAGTAAGGCAGGTTCGCATTGACCGCCCAAGTCGCGGTGGGAGCGATGCTGGCCCAGGACCCGGGTGCCGTGACGTAGCCGAGCGAGAGGTTTCCCTGGTACTGTTGACTCGCGGTGGTGACCCAATAGGCGGTTTGCGCACCGCCGCCATTGCCAAAGAAGGCCACCGGATTGTTGGCGTTGATGCTGCCGCCGAAGTTGGAATTCTTGATCCAATCCGAGGCGTAGGGAATCAACATGGAGCCCGCATGCTCATAGGCGGTCGGACGAGCGACGCCGCTGCCGATGCGACCCGATTGGTTGTCCCAGAGCTGCCAGCCGTTGTAGGTGGCTTGATTCGTTCCGCGCGCGACTGACCTGGCGCTTCCGTTCGGATCCGTTACGGTTATGGTACCGTCTTCGAAGAACGGCGTAATCTGATCCTGCGGCGGCAGAATGCGCGGATTGTTGCTGTCGATCCTGCCGGTCTCGAAACCGGCCTTCACGGTGAACCGGAATCCGTTTCGATTGAGCGCCTCCGGCTCGTAGCGCAGCGATCCAGCCGCGCGCCGGTCGTTCGTGAACGCCTCCTCCTGCTGGTATTTCTCCTCGTTGTCGAGCAGGTTGAGCCGAATCGCCAGCTGGTTCTCCACGAGCTCACGGTTGAGGTCCAGCGACCCGCGCAGGGTGCCGTAGCTGCCAATGCGGGTCTCGACCTCGCCCGAGTTGCGGAAACTGGCCACCTTCGTGCCCGCATTGATGATACCCGCCGGACTGCCTTGGCCAAAGAGGATCGAGTTCGGACCGCGCTGCAGATCGACGCGGTCGATGTTGTAGCTGTCCCACGGAATCTGGGAGAGGAAGAAGTCGCGGGTGTTGTCGGCGGCCGCGAGTCCACGGACACGCGTGGTTTCGCTCGGGCGGGACGGCTCGGCCAGCACGGCGCCGTCGCCGGTGCCCGCGAAGTTGCCGTTCACGCCGCCGACCTCGGAACCGACCGTGTACTGCAGGAGCGAGGTGTTGCCGGTGGCTCCGGTGTCGCGCAGAAACTGTGTTGTGACCACCGATACCGCCGCGCCCACGTCGCGCAGCTGCGTGTTCAACCGGTTGCCCGCGAGTGTCGTCGCCGCCGCGTAACCTTCCGATTCGCTCGCCGACACTTCGAACGGCGACAGCATGATGATTTCTTCGTCTTCGACCGGTGCAGGCGCCGGCGGGGTGGTCGTCTGCGCGCCCGCGAACGGCGCCGCGACGCAGAGTACGGCCAGCCAGGACGGAAGCAGTCGGCGATGAGAGGTGCGGGAGTGCTCTGCCGAGCCCAAGCAAGCACGAGGGGTAGTCGGAACTGGTTTGCTCGATTTCATAGAGGAGATGACAGGACGGGGTTCAGCCGCAGGCGGCTGGGAGGGGTGAATGTGATCAGCGATATCGTACGCGGCGCCGGGCGCTACATCGCTCGTCTGCAAACGTTGCGGGCCGTCGTGGCGCGGGCCCTCGTGTGCTCGCGGCGAAGGCGTCTGGCCGACGCCTCCCGCGACGCAACGCGTTCGCTCGATCGGCGGCCCCGCGCGGGCCGGCACCTTTGTGTCATCACTCGCAACTGCTGTAACCTTTCCGGCCGCCGCCGTGTTTTCCCGCACGTCACTGAGCGCACTTCAACCACTCCGCGCTCGGAAAAACACATTCCCCCCTCTCCTGCTCCTATGAAAAAATCCTTCCTTCCCGGCGCGCTCCTGGCCGCCGCGCTTCTCGCCACCGGCGCCGCCGCCGCGACTCCTGACACGCCCATCACCGCTGATACCGCCTCGACCGTTCGCCCCGTTCCCGTGCAGGTCGTCGCGCCGACGGGGCTGCCTTCGCGCTTCAAAGACGCCACCGTCAAACTCACCTTCATCATCGATGCGGCGGGCAACGTACATGACGTGGCGCCCGTGGGCTTCATGCCCGAGGACCTCAAGCAAAAGCTGCTGCCGGTGATCGCGCAATGGAAGTTCCAGCCGATGCTGGAAAACGGCCGGGCGGTGCCGGTGCGCGCCATCTTCCCGCTGACGCTGGGGGCCGAATCCTGAGCCAGCGCGGTGCGGCGCGCCGCGCGGCTCTCGCCGACCGGGTTACTCTTCGTTCTCTGTCGTCCACTCGCGCCGCGCGGCTTTGTGCGCGGCGCGTTTTTCACGCTTCTTCTGCAGCCACGGCGGCTCGGCCGCCTGGCCGGCCATGATGCAGCCGAGCGGATGAATCTCGCCCACCACCGACGCGAGTTGGAACCGCTCGATCTGCTCCTTCACCTTGGATGCGTCCTTGTAGCCGAGCGGCGTCTCCGACAAATCCGGCGCGCCGTTGAACCAGCGGATGTCGAGTCCGCCGGTCGTCTCGGCGAGCACCTGCTTCACCCGCGCCGGATCGATGTCGCCTTCGGCATCACGGTAGGGCGCGAGCATCGCCTTGCGCGAGAGGTTGCGTCCGGCGCCATGCGGACAAAACGAGAGAAACTCGTCGTTGTCGCCGCCGAGCACGATCAGGATCTCCCGCGCCATGTTCAGCGGAATCAGTCCCAGCAGCGGCCGACCCTTCGCGTCGCGCCAAGCCGGCGTCGCGCCTTTGCCGTGATAGAACGCGTCGCCGCGCTGCCACACGAAATTGTGCTCGTTGCCGAGCTGGGCCAGCGGCCGCAAACCCACACGGTGCAAAAACTCGTCGTGGATCAGCGCGTGATTCACCCGCGTCCATCGGGCCACGAACTGCAGCGCGGCCCAGTAGTCGCGCCCCTCGCGCGAGTCCGCCGGCAGCCAAGCGGCCGCCTCGGGGATGCTGGTCGCGTTTTGCCGCATCCACGCGCGCGCCTCGATCATCCCGTGTTTGTAGACATTGGCGCCCAACGCGCGCGAACCGTGGTGCGTCACCAGCACGTGGAAACCACCTTCGCGCCGCTCGATCGCCGCGGCGAGGTCGGTGTCCCCGGCGCGGGCGATCGCGCGATGCTGGTCCGGCGTGAACTCAATCCGACCAACGTAGGCGAAGTGGTTTCCGTCGCCCTGAGTGCCGAGAAATTCGCGCGCGCGGCCCTGCAGTCCGGCGAGAAAGGGATTATCCCACACCGGCTCCTCCAGCAGCGTGGAGTAAAACTGCTTGCCGCGTGGCCGGCCGCCGGCGCCGAAATGCGTCGAGGCCCAGAGGTGATCCATCAGTTCGCCGACCGGACGGTTGTCGGCGAAAAAGCTGGCGAACATCGAGCAGCAGATGTCCGCCGAGTGCGCGCCTGGCAGTAGCGCGTTCTCCACCTCGATCGCACCACCGACCGGAATCGTCGCGATCCCCGCGCCCGCGGGACACGTGTCCGGCATCAGGGCTCCGCGCTTGATCACCGGCACGTGCAACAGCTCCAGCATCCGCGCGCGCGAGGCCGCGACGCTGGCGATTTCGGCCGGTGTCTCGGCCGCGATCGCCTCGCTGCAACCCGCGGGCGTGCTGCGCAGTTCTGCCCGCAGCGCGAGTTTCGGGAAATCGGCCTCGAGGGCCGCGAGCACGCCCGCGCGATCGAGTCCCGTCGCCTCGAGCTCGCGTGCGCGTTTCAGCACCATCCCCATGCGCGCATCCTCCCGCCAACCCGCCGCGATCAGGTCGCGCGCTTTGATTTCCATGCCCATCCAGCAACGTGGGCGGCGATGCTCGATTTGTCGACCGCGGTCGGATCGGGACTCGGTCAACGGCAGAGAACGCAAAGCCCGCAAACCAGCGGAGCATTCGATCTGAAACGCAGAGGACGCGAAGGGCGCGGAGAAGCTCAAAAACTTCGCGGCCTCCGCGTTCTCCGCGTTTCCGCTGGCTGGGCGCCTTTCTTCTCTGCGCGCCCGGCACCTGGCGCGTCAATGGATCACTTTCACTCCGGCGCCGTCACCGCTGCGAACTCGAACGGGATTTTCACTTTGACGTCGACCGGCTGACCGCCGCGGGTCGGAGGCTGAAACACCCATTGCGCGATCGCCGTCGCCGCGGCCCAACCAAACTCCGGCTGGGTGGCCGAGACGATCCGCGGCAGCCGCACGCGTCCCTCGCGGTCCACGACAAACTCGATCTCCGCGCGGCCTTTCGGCCCGCCATCGGCGCTGACCAGAGATCCCGGATACGCGGGCGGCGCGCGATAGATCGGCGCGAGCTTGCGGTCGAGTCCCTTCGCCGAGCCGATCTGGCCGGCTCGCATGGCGATCACCAGCCGCGCGATCGGATCCGTCGACTCTGTCAAATCGGCGGGCACCGCCTTGAACGCGACGCGCTGCATGAGCGCGATGGGCGGCGCGCCGGGATCCCCGAGCGTGCGCCCGTAACCGGAAGCTTCGATCGCCGCCGCCAGCGCCGCACCGAACTCCGGCTGACTGGCTTCGCGCACCCGCACCCCCCGCACCCGGCCGGTGGGAGTCACCTGGTACTCGACCGTGGCCGCGCCCTCTTCGCCCCGGAGTAGCGCGTCGATGGGCCAGACCGGATCCGCCACGAAGGTCGGCCGCGGCGCGGTCGGCGGCGGGGAGCCGTCCGGCGCCGTGATCCGATTCGCCGTCAACACCTCTTCCGGTTTGTCGAAAAGCGCCTCGAACGTCATCACCGCCTCCACGTTGGCGCGCACGGCGAGGTCGCCCTGCATGGCGGGTTTGAACGCCCAGCGTTCGAGCGCCTGCAAGGCCGGCAGCACGAACTCGACGTGCGACGCCGCGTCGATCCGGGGCTGGATCAGCCGGCCATCGGTCGTCACCACGCCACCGAATCGCACCGCGCCGGCGAGTTTGCGATCAACCAACACGCTGGGATACTCGCCCGGCGGTGACGACTGCGGTTCCGGCGTGGTGCGGGCCGGCAGCGAGAAGGTCTGCTCCTGTGGCGGAACCACGGAGGGCTTCAGCTGGCCGCGCGCGGGCGAATAAGCCACGAGGGTCTCGAGACAGCACGGCGCCGGCTTTTGCTCCTCGATCGCCGGCGCGAATTTCCACGCCCGCACGGCCGCGAGCGCCGAGGCGACGAACGCCTCGTCCGAGTCGGGCATCGCGCGCGCGGACGTGACGATGCCATGCTCGTCGACGATCAACCGCACGGTGACCATTCCGCCGGTTTTCTTCGCGAGCTGTTCCGGCGGATACACGGGCGGGCTCCACTCACGCAGGAGCGCCGGGCCGTCCGCGACGAGCGGCGGCTCCGGTGGCTGAGCGGAAGCGGTCGCCGCGCGAGCGATCGAGCCCGCCAGCAGTCCGGCGCAAATCAGAGCAAGGAGACCGATACGCGCGAGAAGCATGGGGAAAAGAAAGAACTCCGAGCGCTTAGGATGAGGGCGGCGAGGCGGGCGCGGCGAGCGGAGGCCGTTTGAACGCAAACGGCACCGACACGCGCACCGCGCCGGGCTTGCCCCCGCTGGTCGGTGGATCGAACCGCCATTCGGCCACCGCCTGGACCGCCGCGTAGCCGAACTCGGGAAGCGAGGCCGACACCACGCGCGGCACACACACGCGCCCCTTGTGGTCGATCAACACCTCGACCACCGCCTCGCCCTCCACGACCTCCTGCGGAACGCTGCTGGGAAACCGCGGCGGCTTCGTTGTCTCGGGCTTGATGGGTTGGTCCAGTTTGTTCGCGGTAAGAATCTCCTCGGGATGCTTCTGCTCGAGCCGCAAAGCCGCCCAGTCGCTTTCGGGGACGAGCGTGCGTTCGCTCGGGTCGAAGTCGTGTTCGAAGCCATACATCGCCGGAATGGGATGCCCGCCTTTGAGCGCAGGCTGGAATGCGAACATCTCCGCCGCTGCCTCGAGTGCGTAACCCAACTCCGGTTGCGGCGCCTTCGCCACGCGCACCTCGAGCACGCGGCCATCCGCGCCCACGAGCACCGTTACTTGGGCTGTGCCGCGCTTGCCCTCGCGGAGGAGCGCGTAGGGATATTTCGGCTGCACCAGGGTGGTGAGTTTCGGCGGCGTGTCGTAGCGCAGCTCCGGCGGCAGCTTCGAGAGGTTGGCTTTCTGTTTAACCTCGAGCCCATCGGAACCGCCCCCGGGTGCGTCCCTCAGTTCGAATCGAATCCCCTGTTGCACGAGGGTATTAACTGGCCGGCCGTGCACCGTGGCCGGTTCGAACCGCCAGCGGCTGATCGCCTCGATCGCCGCGGCGTTGAATCCCGGGTTGAGCGTGCGCACCACGATCGGCTTGCGCACGCGCCCCTCGTAATCGACGACGAATTCCACCACCACGTCTCCGCGCAGTCCGCTCGCCTGCATCGACCAGGGATAATGCGGCGAAGTGGCCTGCAGGATCTTCGGCGGAACCTGCTCCCCGCCCGAAGTCGCCTCGGGCGGCACGACAATGAACGGCACGCGCAGCTCCGCTTCCACCGGCTGACCGCCCCGCCGCGCCGGCGCAAACCGCCACTGCGGCAGCGCCCCGCGCAGGAGGTCGGCGAGTTCATCGGGCGCGCCGCCGGCAAGCGTCGCCTCGCCGTTCGGGCGCACGCGGACGTTCGCCCAAACGGTGCGATTGGAACACATCGGTTCGCGCCGTTCGGGTTTCTGTCGCGGGTCGATGATCACCTGCGCGTCGAGCAACCGCGGCGTGGCGTCAGCGCGTTTCAGCGCAGCGCCGGCGGGGTTGAAAACCGCTGTGACGCGCACCCGGGTGTTCACCGCGCGGCCGTCGCGCTTGCCCGGCTTGAACCGCAGCCGGGCATCGTAGCTGTGCTCCAGCGCATCCGCATAGGCCGGCTGCGTGCCGTAGGTGACGAGCTGCACGCTACGGCCATCGTCGCTCAGCCAGATCTCAAACATGGCCCAGCCGAGGTCGGGGCTCTGCTTCAGCTCCTCCGGAAATTCGGGGCGAAACGCCGCTTTCCTCGTGGGCAACTGGTCCGGCGGGTCGTCTGCGTCGAGCCAGGAGATCGGGCCCACCGTCACGTCCTGCGCCAGCATCAGCGACAGCCAGCCCAACACGAACAGCGGCACGCAACAGCGGAGCAACCAGCGGGGACCCGGCGACATTTGCAGGAAACCTGCAGTGCGCGCTTCAGGGGTCAACGGCGTTTAGCGTGCACCGCGCCAAGGCGGCACGTCCCGTTCACGCTGCCGCTAAGGGCGCCTCGGCGGGGGTGGCCCGCCAACAAACCGAGGTCAGCGTCACCTCAGCCGCGGCCGCCGCGGAGCACGTGGAGATGATCGACGCCGTTCGCCTCGAATTCGCGCCAGTAGCCGTCCTCAAACTCGCCCAGTTTGTCCTCGTGTTCCTCCGGCAGTTCCTCGATCTCCGCCGCCTCGGCGCCGATCTCCGCGCGGAGATCGCGCGCCGCGAGCCGCGACACGAGCTCGCTCCAGAACACGTCGTCGACAAACGCGTCGATCTTCTCCTGCGGCACGCCGCCCGTCAGTTTCTCGTTGGGAAAATATTCCCCGTTCACGTCGGTTTCCACCAGCTCGGCGCAGCCGAACACCTCGGCGAGCCCGAGCACCTTTTGCGCGACGTCGCCGTAACGTTCCGGCATCGTGGCCGGATCATCCGCGCGGGCTCCGGCCATCGTCAGCCCCATGTGCACCAGCTCGAGCAGGCGCGCATACTCCTTCGTGGTGAACGACACTTTCATGTCCGCACTGGACTCGGCTCGGTTCGATCGCGCAAGGGTGAAGAAGCGAGGGCGTCGGGCGAGCAGCGATAAGCGGCAGGCCTTGGGCGGTAAGCTGGAAGCGGCACGCATCGGCCGAGGTAAGCGCGTTGCCCAACGTGCTTCCGTAGCGGAACCCGTGAGACTTTCGCTGAAACACCGCCGCGTCGCAATCGACGCAGTTGCGCGTGCGCGTCGAACGCGTTCAGGGCGACGCGTTCCATCTCGATCCGCAGGACCCGCGCGGGTCACGACGAGCGATCCGTCGTCGTGTCGGGCGCTCGCTTTTGCGCCTCTTGCGCCTTTTTGCGGCCATCTCGTTCGGGCCGGCGAGACGCCCGCGCTCCCAGGCTGACGGCTTTGCGCTTACCGCCCAGAGCCTACCGCTTATCCGCATGCCGGTACTGCATCGGCGAAATGCCATACGCCGCCCGAAACGCGCGGCTGAAGTGATAGATCGAATTGAACCCGCACTGCTCCGCCACTTCCGACACGCGGTTCGGCGTCAGCCGCAGCAGCCCGCAGGCCTTCTCCAGCCGCAGCCGACGCAAGTGCCGGCCGATGCTGACGCCGCACGAGGCCCGGAACCGCGCGCGCAAATGACTCGGGCTGATGCCGAGCGTGTGGGCAATCTGCTTGATCCCGCTTCGCTCCGGACCTTTCTGCGCAAGCTGGTTCACCTGCATCACCACGCCGGGCGACGCCTCGGGTTCGAGCGGCGCGCGGCGCGGCGTCCGGGCGAGCCGGCGCACGCGCGCCAGCAGCAGCGCGAGCAGCAGCGCCGGCAGGTCGGACTCGCGACCCTCCTGCTCATAGGCCGCGAGAAACTCCGTCGCCACGCCCTGCACCGGAGGCGTGAGCGGAAAGGGTTTGAACCGCAGCGACGCGAGCTGGCTCGTGTCCGCCAGGTCGAAGGTCACGAACAACCACAGCATGCTCTCACTCTGCGGATGCAGGTAATGGTGAAACTGGAACGGCAGCACGATGAGTCCCTCACCCGCGCCGAGTCGCAGCACGCGATCGTCGACGCACACCGTCACCGCCGTGCGCAGCGCGAGGATAAGCACGCAACGATGGTGCAGCGCCCGCCCGCGCCGCGGACGGTTCAGCTCCGATGCGGCGCGGCGCTGGAAGCACACGATGTTGTCGGGCAGCGCCACCGCGCCCGGCCGCCGGCCCATCAGCGGATGCGGCGGCTGCGGCAACCGGTTCACGAGCGTCGTGAGATCGGGCTTGGAAGTCATTTCTGTTAAAAACATCGTCGTTTCTGCCATTTTTTATCCCGGCCGCCAGTCGTAATATGTCGGTGATCGCATGCACTCCGCCCCAACTCTTTCTCTTTCTCGTAATCTTTCTCTTTCTCAGCTCGGGGAGCGGAACCCCCGAGGGAACGAGAACGATTAGGAGAACGAGAACGATCAGCTCGTCTCGCCGCGAATCTCCAGCAAAGCGGAACTCACCACACCGGACCAAGCTGTCCTCCTCATGCACTCCCTGGTTCCACTGCCACGCTACGGCTGCGAACACCTCGCGCTGACGGTGATCCCGTCCAGCATCGACGCCTCGCGTGCCGTCGCGGCCGAGGTCGCCGCGCTGATCCGCCAGCGGCAGCACGAAAAGCGACCCGTCGTGCTCGGGCTCGCCACCGGCTCCACGCCCGTTGCCTTCTACGCCGAGTTGGTCCGACTCCACCGCGAGGAGCACCTGAGCTTCGCGAACGTGGTCACGTTCAACCTCGACGAATATTATCCGCTGCCGCCGGAGCATCCGCAGAGCTACCGCCGGTTCATGCAGGTGCACCTGTTCGACCACGTGGACATTTCGCCGGCGAACATCCACCTGCCGTCCGGTACCGTGGCGGCCGCGGAAATCGACGCGCATTGCCGCGCGTACGAGGAAGCGATTCGCGCGGCCGGCGGCATCGATTTTCAGATCCTCGGCATCGGCCGGACCGGCCACATCGGTTTCAACGAGCCGGGCAGCTCCCGGCGCTCACGCACGCGGCTCGTCACGCTCGACCCGCTCACGCGCCGCGACGCCTCGGGCGACTTCGGCGACGAGGAGCACACGCCACGCTACGCGTTGAGCATGGGCGTGGCCACGATCCTCGAAGCGCGCCAGGTGGTGCTGATGGCGTGGGGTCAGCACAAAGCCGCGGTCGTGCGCGCCGCGGTCGAGGGCGAAATGACGCCGCAGGTCACCGCCTCGTTTCTCCAGGAACACGACCACGCGCTGTTCGTGCTCGACCAGACGGCCGCCGGGCAGCTCACGCGTTACCGCATGCCGTGGCTCGTCGGCGCGCTCGAAGACCAGGGGCTCGCATGGGACGACCGCATGCAGCGGCGCGCCATCCTCTGGCTCTCGCAACGCCGCCAGAAGGCGCTGCTCAAGCTCACCGACGACGATTACAACGAGGCCGGGCTACAGGATCTGCTGCGCGTCCACGGCTCGGCCTACGAGACGAACCGCGCCGGGTTTTATCAGATGCAGCATACGATCACCGGCTGGCCCGGCGGACGCGACCCACGCCGCACGCGGCCCGGCGACGCGCCGGCGTGGCCGCTGCGTGCCTCGTCCGCCGAGGTGTTTCCCAAACGCGTGCTCGTGCTGTCCCCGCATCCCGACGACGACGTGATCTCGATGGGCGGCACGCTCTGCCGGCTCGTGGAGCAAGGCCACGATGTACATGTGGCCTATCAAGTGTCCGGCTCCGGCGCGGTGTCCGACGAAGCGATGTGGTCGAAGCTGCGGTTCGCCGGCGAGGCGGGCGTGCTGACCGGTGAATCCGCGACGGAAGCGAAACGGTGGTGTCTCGAGTTCGAGCAGACGGGCGCGATGTCGCCGAGTCCGGCGCTGTTGCGGTGGAAGAGCCTGGTTCGCCGGCTCGAAGCCATCGCCGCCGCCCGCGTGTTCGGGTTGCCCGCCGAGCGGCTGCGGTTCCTGGAGCTGCCGTTCTACGAGAGCGACAGCCCGCGCCGGCGCCGGATCGGCGACGCGGATGTCGCGATCATGCACCGGCTGCTGACCGAGCTGCGGCCGCACCTGATCTACGCGGCCGGCGATCTCGACGATCCGCACGGCACGCACCGGCTGTGTCTTCGCGTGCTCCGCGAGGCGCTCGCCCGCTGTACGAGTGAGCCTTGGCTCGGTGCCAGCGAACTGTGGCTTTATCGCGGAGCGTGGGCCGGTTGGGAGCTCGACGAAATCGACCTCGCCGTGCCGCTCAGCCCGCAGGAGGTCCTGCGCCGGCGCCGCGCGATTTTCCGGCACGAGACGCAGAAGGACCAAGCGCTCTTCCTCGGCGACGACCGCCGGGAATTCTGGCAGCGCACCGAGGACCGCAGCCGCCAGCTCGCCGACGCCTACAACGCGCTCGGGCTCGCGGAATACGAAGCCATCGAGGCTTTCAAACGCATGTCACCCGAGGAGTTCTTGAGCCATGTCGAAGTGTGAACTGAATCCCCGGTGGAGCGCGTTGCCCTCAACGCGCTGGCGTGTAGCGGCAGGCCTCCGTGCCTGCCGGGCGAGCGCATTCGGCGGCCGGCACGGAAGCCTGCCGCTATCTCGCGGGCCGGACTCTGATTTGGACAAGCGCGTTGGAGGCCACGCGCTCCACCTCCCCATTATGCTGCTTGCCATGCTCGCTGTTGCCCTGCCCGTGTCGATTTCCGCCGCGCCCGCGCCGCACGACCTCCTGCCGGCGCCAGCCCAGCTTGCGTTCGCCGAAGGCCGGCTGCCGGTCACCGCGGAGTTTTCCGTCAGCTTGCGCGGCCACGATGACGCGCGGCTCCGCGCCGGACTCTCACGCGCGCTCCGTCGCTGGGAGGAGCGGACCGGGTTCACGTTCGCACGCACGCCCCAGGCGGAATTTGTGCTCGCGAGCGACACGAGCCGCGCCGCCCTCGTCGTCGAATGCTCCGCCGCCGGCTCCGCGCTGCCCACGCTCGGCGAGGACGAATCCTACTCGCTCGAAGTCAGCCCGGCGCAGGCGGTGCTGCGCGCGCCCAACGTCGTCGGTGCGCTGCGCGGCTTCGAGACGTTGCTCCAGCTGCTGCAGCGCGACGCGCGGGGCTGGTTCGTGCCGGTCGTGAAGATCCAGGATGCGCCGCGGTTTCCGTGGCGCGGCTTGATGATCGACGTGTGCCGGCACTGGCAACCGATGGAGGTCCTCAAGCGCAACCTCGATGGCATGGCGCTGGTGAAACTCAACGTGCTGCACCTGCACCTGACCGAGGACCAGGGTTTTCGGATCGAGAGCAAAACGCATCCGCGGCTGCACGAGCTCGGCTCCGACGGGTTGTATTTCACGCAGGACCAGATCCGCGAGATCATCGCCTACGCCGCCGCGCGGGGCATTCGCGTCGTACCGGAGTTCGACATGCCCGGCCACGCGACGAGCTGGGCGGTGGCGTATCCGGAACTCGCGAGCGCCCCCGGCCCCTATGTGATCGAGCGCGGCTGGGGCATCTTCGATCCGGTCCTCGATCCGACCAACGAAAAGGTTTACGCGCTGCTCGAAGATTTTCTCGGTGAAATGGCGGCGCTGTTCCCGGACCCGTATCTCCACATCGGCGGCGACGAAAACAACGGCAAGCACTGGAACGCGAACGCCCGGATCCAGGCGTTCATTCGCGAGCACGACTTGAAGGACAACGAGGGACTGCACGCCACCTTCAACCGTCGCGTGCGCGACATCCTCACGAAGCACGGCAAGAAGATGGTGGGTTGGGACGAGATTCTGCACCCGGATCTGCCGCAGGATGCCATCGTGCATTCGTGGCGTGGTCCGACCGGACTCGCCGCGGCCGCGAAGGCCGGCCATGCCGCCATCCTGTCGAACGGCTACTACATCGATCTCTGTTATTCCGCCGCCGATCACTACCGCAACGATCCGTTGCCGGCAGACACCGCCATCCCGCTGGCGGAGCAGTCACGCATCCTCGGCGGCGAAGCGACGATGTGGGCGGAGTGGGTTTCGCCTGAGACGATCGACTCGCGGATCTGGCCACGCACCGCCGCCATCGCGGAGCGGTTGTGGTCGCCGCGCGACGTGAACGACGTCGCTGATATGTACCGCCGGCTTGCGATCGTCAGTCAGCGGCTCGAGGAAACCGGGCTGAATCACGAGCGCAACCGCCCCGCGATGCTGCGCCGGCTCGCCGGCGACGGCGCCAGCGCCGAGGACCTGGAAAACCTGCGGATCTTCGTCGAGGCCGTGGAGCCGGTGAAAGGTTACGAGCGCGGCCGGTATCATGCCGAGCACCGGCAGGCGACGCCGCTCACCCGCGTGGCGGATTGCGCGCGGCCCGAGAGCAACACCGCGCGTGAGTTCACGGTCGCCGTGGACCGACTGCTGGGTGGAGCCCGCCGTCCCGACGGGCATTCCGCTGCCGCTCTGCAAGAGCTCCGTGAGCAACTTCTCGCCTGGCAAGCCGCCGGACTCGAAGTCGCCGATCTGCTGACGCAACGCGCGTTGCTCGGTCGCGACAGCGCGCCCGTCGCGAAGTCGCTGGCCGAGGCCAGCGCCGTCGGACTGGCCGCGCTCGAAGCGATCGCCCGCGGCGACGCGCGCGATCCGGCGTGGCGCACCGAACAATTCACCGTGCTGGAACGCGCCGCCGAACCGCACGACGCCGTCCAGCTGCCCGCGCTCGGAGCCATCCGTCGGCTCGTCACCGCCGCCGCTCCGTAAATACTTGCGGCCGGTAACAGGGCCCGACGGATTTTATCCGCAGTTAACCCCAACTTCATGTCCACCTCGCCTGCACCTGTTGTGATCCCCGACAACCGCAAGAGCGGATACAATCGCTTCCTGCTGCTCGTCGCCGGCCTGGGCGGCCTGCTCTACGGCGTCGATGTCGGCATCATTGCCGGCGCCTTGCCGTATCTTGAGGCCACATCCGGGCTCAATGCCGGCCAGCTCTCGTTCATCGTCGCCGCGGTGCTGCTCGGCAGCGTCATCTCGACGCTGTTCGCCGGATTGCTCGCCGACTGGCTTGGCCGCAAACCGCTGATGATCGCGAGCGGCGTGCTCTTCGTCGCGAGCATCCCGATGATCGCTCTCGCCGACGGCTACGTGCCGCTGGTGCTGGGCCGGCTGCTGCAAGGTGTCAGCGCGGGCCTGATCGGGGTCGTGGTCCCGCTGTATCTCGCGGAGTGTCTGGGCGCCGCTCACCGCGGGAAGGGCACCGCGATTTTCCAATGGTTGCTGACCCTCGGCATCGTCGCCGCCGCGGCCATCGGCATGTACTTCAGCATCCGCGTCGAGGACGTCGCGCGGCTCGGCTCGCCCGCGGAACTGTTCGCCTTCAAGGACCAGGCGTGGCGCAGCATCTTCTGGGTCTCGCTGCCACCCGGCGCGCTCTTCGTGCTCGGCGGTTTTCTGGTGGCGGAGTCTCCGCGCTGGCTGTTCCGCCGCGGCCGCACCGACGCCGCACGCACCGCGCTGCTGCGTTCCCGCTCCGACGAGCAGGCGACGATCGAGCTGCAGGAAATGGCCGCGACGATCGCCGCCGAAAAAGCTCAGGCCGCCACCGCCGGTGCGCGCGTGCGCGAATCACTGCTGCGCCGCAAATACGTCGTGCCCTTCGTGCTCGCCTGCGTGATCCTCGCCTGCAACCAGGCCACCGGCGTCAACTCGATCATCGGTTACAACACGACGATCCTGCTGCAGAGCGGCCTGTCCGACGTGCAGGCCCACTGGGGCTACCTCATCCTCACGCTCGTCAACTTCCTCGTCACGATCGGTGCCGTCGTGCTGGTCGATCGCAAGGGCCGGAAGTTTCTCCTCTCGCTGGGCAGCGCCGGCATTATCGTGTCGCTGGTGTTCGTCGGGCTGATGTTCCGCCAACCGGAGTCGCGGCGCGTCGACGTGCGCGAAGCGGTCCAAGCCACCGTGTCGATCGAACAAACAGCGACAGTGCCGTTCAACACTGCGACGCTGCCAACGCTGCTGGCGACCGCCGGTGAAGCCGGCCGGGCGATCGCACGCGGTCCGGCGACACTGGTGGTGATTTATTCCTACGGCGACTTTCGCACCGCCACCAAGGCCGTGCGCTCCGATGACCCCGCCGCGGCGCCGCTTGAGCTGACCCGCGCCGGTTGCGTGCCGCCCAACAAGGTCGTCGCCTTCTTCTCGAATCCGTTCGCCGATCTCGCCACCGCCCGCACCGCTCCGCTGAAAATCGAGAATGCACTGATCACACCGGTGCCGACGGAGCGTCACGGCTGGCTGACGGCCATCGGCATTTTCACGTTCATGGCGTTCTTCGCCGTCGGCCCGGGCGTGTGCGTCTGGCTCGCGTTATCCGAGCTGATGCCAACGCGGATCCGTTCCAACGGGATGAGCATCGCGCTGCTCATCAACCAGGGGGTGTCCACGACCATCGCGGCCGTATTCCTGCCCACCGTCGGCCGGTACGGCTACTCGACGATCTTTTTCCTCTTCGCCGGTTGCACCGTCGTCTACTTCGTCACCGCCACGTTCCTCTTGCCGGAAACCAAGGGCAAGACGCTCGAGGAAATCGAAGCTCACTTCAGTCGCCGCGGAAAAAAGGCCTGATGGCAACCTCGTCGCCCCTGTTGAACGTCGCACTTTTGCTGCGCTCTGCGCGCAGTGAACCTCACCCGCCCCAGCCGGCCTGCGCGGCCACGCATCCGCTCGGCTGACGCAGCCCCTCCTTCACGATGTCCACCCCAACCCCGTCTTCCCCTCCCCGGCTCGTGTCGGTCGATGCGCTCCGTGGGTTCGACATGTTCTGGATCCTCGGCGCGGATGCCTTGGTGCTCGCGCTCGGCGCGATGAGTCTGTCGCCCACGCTGCGCGCGCTCGCCGGGCAACTCGAACACAAGGACTGGGCCGGCTTCGCGTTCTACGACCTGATCTTCCCGTTGTTCGTGTTCATCGTCGGCGTGTCGACGGTGTTCTCGCTCACATCGCTGGTCGCCCGCGAGGGCCGCGCCGCGGCGGTGAAGCGGATCCTCCGCCGCACGCTGCTGCTGCTCGCATTCGGAATTTTCTACAACGGCGGGCTCGCTCACCAATGGCCGGACGTGCGGCTCGTCGGCGTGCTGCAGCGGATCGCGCTCGCCTACGCCGCCGCCGGATTGCTCTTCGTCTTCTTCAAGCCACGCGTGCTGGCGGCGGTCACCGCACTGCTGCTCGTCGGCTATTGGGCGCTGCTCACGTTCATCCCGATTCGCGACGTGCAGCTCGACCGCGCCGCCCTCGTCTCGCACCTGCCTGACGCTCCGCGCGACGCGCAGGGTTTTCCGGCAGAAGCGCAGGTGCGGCAGCTGTTCGATCAGACCACGGCCCGCGTGACCGGTCGATTCGAGCCCGGGCTCAACCTGACGAATCACCTCGACTACGTTTACCTGCCTGGCGCGCGCTACGATCACTACTACGATCCGGAAGGATTGCTGAGCACGCTGCCGGCGATCGCCACGTGCCTGCTGGGAATTTTCGCGGGACTGCTGTTGCGGCGAACCGATATCGGTGGCCACGACAAAGTCGTCACACTCGCGCTCGCCGGGGTCGCTGCGCTCGCCGCGGGATGGCTGTGGGGAATTCAGTTTCCCATCATCAAGAAGCTCTGGACCTCCTCGTACGTGCTGGTTGCAGGCGGCTGGAGCCTCCTGCTGCTCGCGGCGTTTTACTACGTGATCGATGTCCGGCAATGGCGCCGCTGGTGTCAGCCGTTCGTCTGGATCGGCATGAATCCGATCACGCTGTACCTACTCTCCACGATCGTCGGTTTCCGCGAAGCCGCGGCCCGGCTCGTCGGCGGCGACATCAGTGAATGGCTCGACTCGAATATCGCGCCCGGACTCGGCGGCATCGTGGTCACACTCGTCAGTCTCGGACTGGTGTTCGTGCTCGCTGGGTTCATGCATCAGCGGAAGATTTTCCTGCGCGTGTGACGCCGGTTCTGCCGCGGCCCCCCACGTGCGGCAGATGCAGGGCGGGGTCAGAAGACTCCGCCCTACAAAAAGAAAAAGCCCGCCGGGGACGGCGGGCTCCACCTGACGTGCTCGTTGTTTACTTCGCCGGCTCGGTGCCGGGCGGCGTGGGCGCCGCAGCGGGCGCCTCGCCCGCAGTCGGCGCGGTTTCCGGTGTCGCGGGCGTCATCGCGTCGGATTCGGGCAGGATGATGAGCGTGCCGAAACTTGGCCGCGGCGGGACACGCCATTTCAGATCGGCCATATGGTCCGCGGTCTCGAACGCCACCGCGAGATTCCAGCGGCTGGCGACCGGCTGCCCGTCTTTTTGCGCCGGTTGAAATTCCCATTTCTGCACGACCTCGCGCGCCGCCGCTTCGAACTCCGGATGCGACGCGCGCAGCGTGTTCAGTTGCGCGAGCCGGCCCTGCTCGTCGACGCGCAGCTCGAAGATCACGCCGCCTACGACCCCCTGCTCCAGCAGCGAGCGCGGATACAGCGGCATCGTGAACTTCCCCTTGCCCATCGGCTTTGGCGCCAGGTTGGCCTCGGGCCCTTCATCGCCCTCGATGGGAAAGAAGAACGGCAGCCGCGCCGTGTATTTGATCGGCTTCCCGTCCTTTTGCCGGGCCGGCAGGTCGGTCTTCAGCGCCATCGCCAGCGCCATCTTGCTCAAGATGTCGCCGACGGATTTGTCGTCGGTGTCAACCAGCCGGACACTCTCGGTCTCGCCTTTATCGTTCACCTTGACCTCGACCATCACGGTATAGCCATGCTTCGCCGCGGCCGCCGGCGGAGTGCCGGCCGGTTCCGCGGCCGCAGTCCAAACGGCGCTGGCCGTCAGCAGCGGGATGAGAAGGGAGTAGCGCGGGAAAATCTTCATACGCGCGCTGACGTTGCGCAGCGGCACCGGCGATGACGATGAAAAACACGCGCCGCAGAATGTACCCGATTAGGGTGACATCCGACGAATGCCCGCACCCTCGTATTCCGCTGCCTGGGTTGGTTGGCCGCGTCGGACGCCACGCCCGATCTCTCTCTTGCCGAATACGTGCGGGGGCGGCTTAGCCTCGTCTCTGCGCAAAAACGCCGCGCTGGCGAAAGGGGGCCAGCGCGGCGTTTTGGTGTTTACCTGGGGGTCCTGGCGTCTGGGTCCGGCGCACTACTTTTGCGCATAGGTGACGCTATCCCGAAGTTGTTTGATCCGATCATGCGCCTCCTTCACCCCGGCGGCCTGCCGTTGGATGAGGGCGCGCGTCGTCAGGTCGAGTTCGGCCTCGGTGAGCGCCGTGCGGTAGTTTTGCACGGCGGCGTCTTCGCCGCGTTCGCATTCCGCCAGCACGGCATGAGGCTCGTTGGAGGAGAGAGCGGATTTCAAATTGATCCAGCCGCGGTGCAGCGAGCCGGCGATCGAACTATGCTTTTCGGGATCGCCGCCGACTGCGCGCACGCTCTGCTGCAGCTCGGCGATATATTGATGGCGCTGGGTGGCGTAGTCCGAGAACACGCGCGCGAGTTCGGGATCCTTGGCCTCGTGGGCGGCCCGGGCGTAACCTTGCGCGCCGTCCTTGCACGTCTCGATGAGATTGTTGAGCACGCTGATATTTTTTTCGTTCGCGAATTTCATGGGGAGACCGGTTGAGAGTTCGGGTGTAGGCCGGGCCGATGCCTTTGCCTAATCCATGCCACGCTTCCGCGCCGAAACTAAGTGGTTCATCGTAACAGCTTAGTCGGTTTGGCCTCGTCGCTCCGACCGTGCGCGATGCATGCGGACTGCACCGCACCCGCGCACGTTGCACGGAAACACGATCGGGGCGGGTGGCACGGGCGTCCCGCCCGTGGAGCGCGCCGCGCCGCAGTCGTAGCCACATAAGCACTCGCTTCACGGGCAAGATGCCCGTGCCACGCCAAACCCCGCAATTGACCCCTGCGAAACCACTCGCCATCTCTGACCACCTTATGTCCGAGAAACCTGCCTCCGCCGAAACCACCATGGACAACCTCGTCGCGCTCGCGAAGCGCCGCGGGTTCGTGTTTCAGTCGTCCGAGATCTACGGCGGACTCAACGGTTTCTTCGACTACGGCCCGCTCGGCGTCGAGTTGAAGAAGAACATCCGCGACTGCTGGTGGAACGACATGGTCCGCCGCCGCGATGACGTCGTCGGCCTCGAGTCGTCGATCATCATGCACCCGAAGGTCTGGGAGGCCTCGGGTCACGTCGCCGGCTTCACCGATCCGCTCATCGACTGCAAGGTGAGCAAGCAGCGCTTTCGCGCCGATCAGCTCTTCTTCGCGCCGGTCGTGGTGGACGACAAAACCGTCGGCTACGTTTCCGCCCTCGAGAGCGAGAACACCACGGGCGAACTCCAGGCGGCCGCCGAGAACTTCAAGCGCAAGAAGGCGATCCAAGGCCAGCTCGCGCCCGTCGTCGCCAAGGACATGACCGAAGCGAAGCCCGAAGAGATCGCACTGATCCCCTCGCCCGCCACCGGCGAACCGGGCAGCCTGACGCCGCCGCGTGCGTTCAACATGATGTTCGAGACCTACGTAGGCCCGATGCGCGATTCCTCGGCGGTCGCTTACCTGCGGCCCGAGACGGCGCAGGGCATGTTCGTCGATTTCAAGAACGTCGTCGACACCGGTCGCGTGAAGCTGCCGTTCGGCATCGCGCAAATCGGCAAGTCCTTCCGCAACGAAATCACGCCGCGCAACTTCATCTTCCGTTCGCGCGAGTTCGAGCAGATGGAGATGGAATACTTCATCCACGAGGACGCCGACTGGGCCAAGTGCCACCA
Organism: Opitutus terrae PB90-1; assembly: GCF_000019965.1. GTDB lineage: Bacteria > Verrucomicrobiota > Verrucomicrobiia > Opitutales > Opitutaceae > Opitutus > Opitutus terrae. The sequence continues at coordinate 1,230,284 of NC_010571.1, read as the reverse complement.
GGAGTGGATCGACTGGTGCAGGAATTGGCTGATCTCGATCGGGCTGCCCGAGTCGCACCTGTCGTTCTTCTCGCATCCGAAGGAAAAGCTCGCGTTCTACTCGAAAGGCACGGTGGACATCATGTTCAAGTATCCTTTCGGCGTGCAGGAGCTCTGGGGCATCGCCGCCCGCGGCAACTACGACCTCAACCAGCACGCGCAGGCGTCCGGCAAGTCACAGGAATATTTCGACGAGCCGTCGAAGAAGCGCTTCGTGCCGCACGTGATCGAGCCCGCCGTCGGCGTTGACCGCATCTTCCTCGCCGTGCTTTGCGCGGCCTACACCGAAGACGAGGCTCCGGACGAGAAGGGCAAGATGGAGAAGCGCATCGTCCTAAAGCTTTCGCCGCGCATCGCGCCGGTGAAGGTGGCCGTGCTGCCGCTGCTCAAGAACAAGGAGCAGCTCACGCAGCGCGCCAAGGCCCTCTACGCGAAACTGAAGCGGAAGTACGCGGCGTTCTACGACGACGGCGGCGCGATCGGCCGGCGCTATCGCCGGCAGGACGAGATCGGCACGCCGTGGTGCGTCACGATCGACTTCGACACGATCGAGAAGCCCGGTGACACGTTCACGCTCCGCGAACGCGACAGCATGAAGCAAAGCCGGATCACCGAAGCCGAGCTCTTCGCCTTGCTGGACGAAAAGGTGTACTGACGAGTCGAGAGCTAAGAGCCCAGAGCTGAGAGCCTGTTCGCCTGGGGAGCGCGGGCGTCTCGCCCGCTCCCATTCGGTGGAGCCTGCCGTCCCGGCATGCTTGAAACCGAGCCGCAACCAACTCAGCCCGCCGGGATGGCGGGCTCCACCTTACAAGCCATTTCGAACTCCGGATCTATTTCTAATTCCGGACTTCGTGCTTCGAATTTACTTCGGCGGCGCATGCACCGCGGCGGCGTTTTCCTGACGTAACGATTCGACGACGTCCCTGAACTTCTCCCGGTTTCTCGCCGAGGCCTCCATCAACGCCTCGTGCGCCGACAGGATCAGGTCGGAGCACGCCTGCTTGGATTCAGCGGGCGTGATCGCCATCGCGACCTGCGGCTGCGGACACGGGTCGTGACTGATTTTAAACAAGTGCAGCACGCCCATCTCGTGGAGCTGGCCCAGCACCCGCGGATTCGGTTGGTGCAGCATGAGATCGGCGCTTTGCTGCAGGAGCAGTCCGAGCATCGTCGAATCCAGCGCCTCACAGCCATCGAGATCGATGCACACCGGTGGCTCGGCCCGGGCCTTCGCCGCTTGGAGCATTTCCCGCAACGCGGGCGCCAGTTGCCAGGTGGTCAAACCGCGGAACTGCACGATGCAGGTTCGCCCGCGGAAACCGGCGTGGATCTGGCCCCGCGCGCCGCCGGACACCCGCCGCAACTTCTCGGGCATCACGATCTTTACCGAGTCCGGAATGATCTCGTCCGGCCGGCGCACCGTCGGCTCGACCGCTGCGGCGGTGCGCGCGACCACCAGGAACGTGATGTCATCCGTTGAAGCCGCGCCCTCGAGGTGTTCCAGAAACCGTCGCTCCACCTCGGCGCCGATCGTGCGCGCCGGCTGCGCGTGTTGCCGCGCCATGATCTCACGCAGCTGGTCGGCGGACAACTCGCGGCCCTGCGGGCTCCGCATTTCCGAAAGCCCGTCCGAATAAAACAGCAGCGCGTCGCCCGGCCCGAGCAGCAGTCGCTTGGCCCGGTAGTCGGTCACGGCCGGTGTGCCGAGCACGGTTCCGCCGACTTCGACATCCCCGGCCGCGCCTCCGCGCGCCACCAGAATCGGCGGCGGATGACCGGCGGCGGCCACGTTCACCTCCCCCGAACCCGGATCGATCACGGCGTAGATCATCGAAACATAGATCGGCGGATCGAAATGCTCCGCGATCAGCGCCTCGTTCATGGTGCGCAACACGCGAGCCGGTTCTCCAAACAGCGCGTCCTGTCCCGTCGAGCGATGGCCCGCGCGCATCAACTCACGAAACGTCACCGTGATCATCGCCGCGCTCACGCCGTGACCGGCGACGTCGACCAGGTAAAGCGCCATCCGGCCATCCGCCAGCGCCAGCGTACCAAAGAAATCGCCGCCCAACTGGTCGCACGGTGCGTAGTAGCCGAAGAAATCGAAGTTCGCCACGCGCGGAAATCCCGCCGGCAAAAACGTGCGTTGCACGCGCTGCGCCTTCTGCAGGTCCGACTCCAGCACCGCCTCCTGCTGGTGCAGCTGGGCAAACGCCTCGTGCAGCCGCAGCAGGCTGTATTCGAGCTTGGTGTTTTGTTCGCGCAGGTTCTCCAGCAGCGCGTTGCGCTCGCGGACCAGCCGGCCGCTCTCCGCCGCCCGGTCGATCACCATCGTCAACGCCGCGAGATCCGGGATGGGTTTGTCGATGAAATCGAACACCCCGATCTTCAACGCCTCGATGATGTCCCCGCGCGTACCAAGCCCGGACATCAGGATGCAAACGGCGTCCGGCTGCCGCTCCTTCACGCGGCGGATCAACTCGAGGCCGTTCATCTCCGGCATCGCGATGTCCGAGATGACCAGGTCGTAGCGTTGAGCCTCGACCAGCCGCAGCGCCTCCGCTCCGCCGGGCGCCACGTCGCAACGGTCGCCGCGCCGGCGAAAAAAGCGCAGCAGCACATGCAGGATCAGCTCCTCGTCATCCACCACCAGCACCGTGAGTTTCGCCATGGAGTCCTCGGGGTTGAAAGCCGCGTGATCGACACGGACGGCTGGAGTCCGGTGCCATGGCGGAAATAGAATTCAGCCCCGCGCCCGGTGCAAGTGCGCCGGCTCGAGTCCACCGCGTCGGCGCGCCGCCTCGCGACGACCCGCTGCTCCCGTAGCTGCGCGGCTTCGCCGTGCGGTCCGGCTCAGGCGGCTCGCTCCTGCAGTTCCGCCGCCGGCTGCGGCGTCGGCGCCGCGGCCGCCTTCTTTCGTAGCACCAAAACATTTCCCGCCAGGCACAGCGCGATGCCCGCGAACGTGACGAGATGCCACTGCAGACCTTCGAACAGGGTCGAAAGCAATACCGCCACGATCGGAATCGTCGCCCCGGTGTAGCCCGCGCGATCCGCGCCGATCCGACCGACGAGCGTAAGATACGCCCCGAACGCGAGCACCGATCCGAACAGCGCCAGATAGCCGAGTGAAGCGACATAGGCGAAGGTCGCCTCGAAAACGAACGGCCGTCCGGCCAGCAGCGCATACAGCCCGACGAACGCGGCGCCGTAGAGCATGCCGTAGGTGTTCACCTGAATTACCGGCAGCCCGTGACGCTGGTTGCGCGCGGACACGATGTTGCCGAGCGAGGCGGAAATCGTCGAAGCGATCGCGAACACCGCGCCGAGTACTGCGTCGCCGCGACTCGCGTCGTGCCCGAGCTCCGGCAGCAGCACCAGCACCACGCCGGTAATACCCAACACCGCCGCAATCAACGTCGCCGGTCGCAGCGGCGTGCCGAAAAACACCCGCGTCGCCGCGATGTTCATGAACACCAGCAGCGAAAAGATGAGGGCGACCAGTCCCGAGCTGATCTCCCCTTCGGCCAGGTAAACCAGGACGTAGTTGACGCCGAACAGCAGCGCGCCTTGCAGCGCCATCCAGCCGTGATCCCGCCACGAGTAGCGAAGCCGCAGCCGCCGCAGCAAGCACCAGCCGAACAGGATCGCGCTCGCCAGCGCGAAGCGGTACGCGACCGACACCTCGGGCGGCACGCGTCCCAGCTGAAACGTGATTGCCAGCCAGGTGGAGCCCCAGATGAGCACCGACGCGAGATAGAGCCCCAGATTGTTCATCGTGCGTTCGCAGCCAATTCACTCTTCGCCAGAAGGCACGTCCCAATTCGGCGCAGCCACCGTGCAGCCATGCCAAAATTCGGGAAGCACACCGGAACAAAACGCTCCCAGCGACCTGCAACCCCGGCGGCGAGACGAGGACGTTGACGCGGGCGGCGGAAGACTTGGTGAGCGGAAAAGTGCAGTCGGGGGGTCTTCATGAGGCAACCTAACACCGTCAGGTGACAACGTGCTGTCAGGAGACTCTGGCCCACCGCTGATTTTCCTCGTCGCGCCGGCGCATCGGCTATTTGCGCGCAGGCGGAAGTGCCTCCATAGTCGCGCATGCCTTCTCCGTTCTCGTTCCTGCCTCCGTTCGTGCTGCGGCTGTTGCTCGCGCTGGGCTCCGGGCTGCTGATCGCCGCGTTGTTGTGAAGCGATTCGGCTATCTGCTCGACCCGCTCTGCGTTGCCGCCTGCGTCCTCTATCTGCTGAACCGGCTCTGGCTTCGCGACTACGCCGGCGGAGCGTTTCTCCAAGGTTATTTCAATGACCTGCTGCTGATCCCGGCTGGGCTTCCGCTTATCTTGTGGCTGCAACGGCGACTCGGGTTGCGCACCGACGACCGGCCCCCGCGGTGGGGCGAAATCGCGCTGCACCTCGCCGCGTGGGGCATCATGGCCGAGGCGATCGTGCCTCATCTTTCCGCGCACAGCATCGCCGACTGGCGCGACTTGGCGGCTTATTCCATCGGCGCGCTCTTCGCCGGCACTTGGTGGCAGGTCGGACTGGGATGAGTTTCGATCGACTGGCGCCGCACTACACCTGGATGGAACGCGTGCTCGCCGGCCGTCGGCTTCAGCGCACGCGGACGGCTTGGCTCGATGAACTCGCCGCGCGTTGCCGCGACCGTCAGCCTGGCGCGGCACGCTGGCTGATTGCCGGCGTCGGCCACGGCCATTTTCTGCAGGCGTGTGCGAATCGCTTTCCCGCGGCCGAAATCGCGAGCGTCGACGCGAGCGCCGGAATGCTGGCTCGGGCCCGGGCGCGCGCGCTTCCGACGGTGCCGAATCCCGACCGGCTCGAGTTCGTCCACGCCGCGCTACCGAACTGGCAGCCGCCTGCGGGCGCGTTCGACGTGATCGTGACGCATTTTTTCCTGGATTGTTTCCCGCCGCGCGAACTCGTGCAGGTCGTCGCCGGACTGGCCCGGGCTGCGCGACCGCGGGCGTACTGGGTGCTCTCGGATTTCACCGTGCCCGCGCAGGGCTGGGGGCGCCAACGCGCCCGGGTGATTCACTGGATGATGTATGCATTCTTCCGGCGTGTGACGCAGGTTCGCGCACGCCGCGTCACCGTGCCCGATCCGCTGCTGCGCGCGCACGGCTTCTCCCTTGCCGGCCGTCGAACCTTCGAGTGGGGCTTGCTGCATTCGGACCTCTGGGAACGGAAGATGGAGCACGGTTAAGCTGCTGCGGACCTCAGCGGCGGCTTGGAATTGGCCCGAAGCCATTTCACAAAACTTACCATCAGAGGTTTAGGCTTCTCACTTAAATAGCCCTCCTCGTCTATTAAAGCTAGAACGAGTTTGCTTAAATAAGCATTCCCCATATTTAAGCCTGCGCCCTAAGTTGTTGTCATGGAGCGCGGACCCACAGGCTATCAGGTGCCGGTATCGTTCGTGGGCGAGCGCTGCTTTGCGTTTACGCCCAACCCCCTGCCGCCGAATCCTCCGGTGGAGTGGACGCCCTCACTCAGCCGCATGGCCGAACGCGCTAGTGTGGCTTTGGGGAAACTCGCCGGGGTGACTGGTCTTCTACCCGAGCCGCAGATGTTTTTGTACTCCTACGTACGGAAGGAAGCGGTGCTTTCGTCGCAAATCGAAGGGACTCAGTCGTCCCTTTCCGAGTTGCTGCTGTTCGAAAATGACGCGGCGCCCGGAGTGCCGCTGGACGACGTGCAGGAGGTCTCGAACTACGTCTTGGCGATGGAACACGGGCTGCGCCGATTACGAGACGGCTTTCCGCTGTCTCTGCGGCTGGTCAAGGAAGTGCATGGGGTGATGCTGGCGAAAGGACGCGGAAGCGAGAAGCAGCCTGGAGAATTTCGCACTTCGCAGAACTGGATCGGCGGATCGCGGCCCGGCAATGCTCTCTTCGTGCCGCCGCCGCCGGACCAAGTCGTCGAGTGCATGGGCGCGCTCGAAAAGTTTTTTCACGAAGACACCGTTCCGGCGCTCACGCGCGCAGGACTGGCTCACGTCCAGTTCGAAACCATTCACCCATTCCTCGATGGCAATGGCCGGACGGGCCGGTTGCTCATCACGCTGCTGCTGTGCCACGACGGCGTGCTCGCACAGCCGCTGCTCTATCTCAGCTTGTTTCTCAAGCAACATCGATCGGTCTACTACGATCTGCTGCAGCGGGTGCGGACGCGTGGAGATTGGGAACCGTGGCTCGATTTCTTTTTCCACGGCGTGGAGGAAACTGCGACCCAAGCCGCGGAAACGGCCGGACGCCTACTGCAACTTTTCCAGACCGACCGAGCCAAGCTTCACACGCTCGGGCGAAAAGCGGGATCGGCGATCCGGCTGCACGACGTGATGCAAAAACACCCGGTGCTGACGGTGGCTCGGCTCACCGCGAACTTCGGATTCACAGCACCCACCGCCAATGCTGCGATGCGTGTCCTCACTGAACTCGGAATCGTGCGGGAGATGACCGGCTACCGTCGGAATCGCGTCTTCAGCTACGCCGAATACCTCCGTGCGCTCAATGAAGGCACCGAGTCGCCCGCCTGAACCCGCCATTCGGTTTGGCAGTGTCGATCATCTCGAGACATCGCTGAAGAAAGCGCTGCAGAAGACGTGGCCTCGCGCCAACTACTACGACCAATCGAAGCCGCAGATGGCACGACGCATCGCACCCTACATTTCTAAGGACTCGCTCGATCCTGCACTGGTATCGTGGATGGAACAGCTCGTGCGAGTGATTCGACACGAGCCGATCTTGGGTAACGCGGTCGATACCGAAGGCGGCAATTCACCTTGATTCAGTCGAACCCGCGTTCGAGCAAGGCGCGCAGTTCGCCGATCAGCGCGTCGCACGCGTGCGCGAGCGACGTGAGCTCGCGCTGCACCTGCTGGATCCACGCGGGATCGCCGAGTTGCTGCTGCAGGCAACACTCGGCCGCGAGCAGCGCATCGTCGAAATAGCCGCGGGCCCGCTTCAGCCGCACCAGGTGCGTCGCGCAAAAATCCACCGGCGGCGGCCAGTCTTCGCCGTTGAGCGCACCGGCCAGCTTGGCGCTCGCCTTCGACGTCGCCACTGCCAGGTCCACCAGCGGATACTCCTCACCGGCTTCCGCGGGGATCCAGCCCCGCGCATCCGGTTCCTGCATCAAGCGCACGGTCAATGCATACGCCTGCTCAGCCACGGGGTGCCTGTGCTCCGGTCTCGGCCCGGGGGCGGAGTCCGCATCGTACTCCAGCGCTTCAGAGGCCCGGTTCATTTCGTCGAGCCATTCCGCCCGCTGCGCCTCATCCTCGGCCGTCGGCGGCGCTTCGCCCCGCTCGCGCCGCCGGCGTTCCAATTCTTCACGGATGATCTGCGCAAAATCCGCCTCGTCGCCCTCCCGCTCGAGCCGAGCCTGAATCCGGTCGACGAGCCGCTCGCTCTCCTCGTGCATCTGCTCCGCCTCGGCTTCGCTGAGCGGGCGCTCTGAGTCCAACTCTGCCTCCGTCGCGCCGGAATCGGCCGCATGCGATGCCTCCGTCGCTGCGTCATCAGGGACCGCCGGATCTGCGGACAGCGCGGCGTCGAGTTTCTCCATGAATCCGCTCATCGCCTCCGCGTTGGCGCGACGCTGCTGCTCTTCCTCGGCCGCGGTCATTTCCCATGCGATCTCCGGCGCGATCGTAAGCTGGAAGCTCACACTCTCGATCACCACGCGTCCATTCGTCGCGCTGAACCACTCCAGGTAAAGGCTGTTGCCCCAATGCCAGGTCCACGGTTTCTTCGCCGCGTAGTATTCGCCGATCTGATCCATCGGGATGTCCGGCACCTTCACCTTCCGCGAGGCCGTGCAATCGCCGATCACGCCCGATTGCCGGACGGCCAAACCCACAAGGTGCGGATCGGCCTTCGGGGTTGGGTTGACAAACTCCAGCCGTCGTCCGGCGAGATCGCGCCAGGCGTTGCCCGCCAGATCGAGCTCGACTGGCTCCGCGCGTCCGACGAACCAGATTCGACCGGTGACGCGGCCGCGCGTGCGATTGTCAATCTCGCCACGTATCACGGACTCATCGATCCGCCAGGCCATGCACTCAGCATCGTCACGATCCTCCGCCGTGCAACACCGCAGCGTGTCCTGCGCGCGGCGATGGCGGCACGGGCATCTCGCCCGGGTGAAGTGTTACCCGGCGCCCGGCCTGGTGTGAGCGCGCCGTGTCCATCACGGGCGAGACGCTCGCGCCACCGCCCGCACACATCGCTCTCGATCTTTCATGCCGCGCGGGTTTGGGTTTTCACTGCATGAAACACCCCGTGCTCCCGCGGTGCCTCGCACCCTTGCTCTCCTGCGCGGTTTTGCTCACCGCCCTCCTGGTCCTGCCTCACTCCCTCGCTGCGGCCGCCGCAGTTCCGGCCGCCGGCCGCGAGCGAATCCTCCTCGACGCCGGCTGGCGGTTCGCACTCGGTCACGCCACGGATCCCGCGCGCGACTTCGGTCACGGCACCGGCTACTTTTCCTATCTCGCCAAAACCGGTTTCGGGGACGGTGCCGCGAGTCCGGCGTTCGACGACCGCACGTGGCGCCAGCTCGACCTGCCGCACGACTGGGCCGTCGAAGTGCCGTTCGATCCGCGCGGCAGTCACAGCCACGGCTACAAGGCGGTCGGCCCGCGTTTCCCGGAGCGCAGCGTGGGCTGGTATCGTCGCAGCTTCCACGTGCCCGAGTCAGATCTCGGCCGGCGAATCCGGCTGGATTTCGACGGCGTCTTTCGCGCCGCGCGTGTGTTCGTGAATGGGTTTTTTGTCGGCGAGGAGCCGAGCGGCTACCTCGGTGCGAGCTACGACGTTTCCGAATATCTGAACTACGGCGGCGACAACGTCATCGCCGTGCGGGTCGACGCGTCGATGGAGGAGGGTTGGTTCTATGAAGGCGCCGGGATCTACCGGCACGTTTGGTTGGTGAAGACCGCGCCGCTTCACGTCGCGCTCGATGGCACATGGGTCCGTACCGACGTTTCGCCGAAGTTCGCCACCGTCACGATCGAGACGCGCGTGAACAACGCCGGCCGCGCGCCCGCTGACTACACGCTCGAGCAGGAAATCTTCGGCCCCGACGGCAAGTCGCTCGCCCGTTCCAGCGCCGCGGCGCCGGCCGTCGCGCCCGGCGGCGTTGGCGTGCATCGCGATTCGCTTCGCGTCAACGCCCCACAGCTCTGGTCTCTCGAGTCGCCGACGATGCACCGCGTCGTGACCACGATCCGTCAGGCCAACGCCATCGTCGATCGCTACGAAACCCCGTTTGGCATTCGCACGATCCGGTTCGATCCGAACCGGGGATTTTTCCTGAACGGGCAGCGCGTCGTGCTGAAGGGCACCAACAATCACCAGGACCACGCCGGGGTCGGCGCGGCGATTCCAGATACGTTACAGGAATTCAGGATTCGCCGCTTGAAGGAAATGGGCAGCAACGCCTATCGCGCTTCGCACAATCCTTCGACCCCCGAGTTGCTCGATGCCTGTGATCGCCTCGGCATGCTCGTCATCGAGGAAAACCGGTTGATGGGCATCAATCCTTACCACCTCGGCCAGCTCGAGCGAATGATCCGGCGCGCGCGCAATCACCCGAGCATCATCCTCTGGTCGCTCGGCAACGAGGAATGGGGCATCGAAGGCAACATCAAGGGCGCGCGGATCACCGTGCCGATGCAGGATTTCGCGCACCGGCTCGATCCGACGCGCCGCACCACCGTTGCGATCAGCGGCGGCTGGGGCGGCATCTCGAGCACCGTCGAAGTCGCGGGCGTCAACTACGTCCGGCAGGCAAATGTGGACAAACAACACGCGGAGTACCCCGAGCAGATCATCGTCGGCACCGAAGAAACGACGACGCAGCAGACGCGCGGAATCTATTTCACCGATCGCGAGCGGGCGCATCTCGCACCACTCGAGGACGGCTCGTCCGGCGGTAACTGCGAATTCGGCTGGCGCTACTACGTCGCCCGGCCGTGGGCCGCCGGGCTGTTCTACTGGACGGGATTCGACTATCGCGGTGAACCCACGCCGTTCGGCTATCCGGCGATCGCCTCGCAGTTCGGCATCCTCGACACCTGCGGTTTTCCGAAAGACAGCTTTTACTACCTGAAATCGTGGTGGACGACTGAGCCGGTGCTGCACGTGTTCCCGCACTGGAATTGGGCCGGTCGCGAGGGTCAACCGCTCGAGGTGCGCGTCCACAGCAACTGCGGGGAGGTCGAGCTCTTCCTCAACGGTGCGTCACTCGGCCGAAAAACCATGGAGCCGAACGGCCATCTGGCGTGGGCGGTCAACTACACGCCCGGCACACTGCTCGCGCGCGGTTTCCGCGACGGCAAGGAAATCGCTACTACGACGGTTGAAACCACCGGCGCCCCGGTCGCGCTCGCGCTGTCGGCCGATCGCCGGGAACTGCGCGCCGACAGCCGCGATGTCGCGGTGATCACGGTCGAAGCCCGCGATGCCGAGGCACGGCTCGTGCCGACGGGAAATGTGCCCGTGACGTTCACGCTGCGCGGACCCGGCCGGATCATTGGCGTCGGCAACGGCGATCCGTCGTCGCACGAGCCCGACCAGTTTGTCGCGAGTGTGCGCGGGATTAATCTCGGCGAGTGGAACGCGCCCGACGGTTCGGTGAAGACGGGCCAGAATGTGTTCGAAGCGACGTTTGATCGCCCCGCGCTCGGCGCAGGCGAGACGATGACGCTCCTGTTGAATGCGCTCGGGACGAACCAAACCGCCACGTTGAACGGTGAGCCGCTGGTTCGCGACGCCGCGCCCGCCCAGGCGAAGATCGAGCTGCCGCTCGCCGCGGACACCCTGCGGCCGACCGGCAACGTGCTCCGGATCGAAGCGACCCGCTACGAAGACTGGGGCACGCGCGACAGCCTGAAGCAGCTTTGGCCGGCCACGCTGCGCATCGTCACGCCCGCGCCCGCCTGGCAGCGCTCGACGTTCAACGGACTCGCTCAAGTCATCGTTCAGACCACCGGCGAGCCGGGCGCGATTGAGCTCGTCGCGACGAGCGACGGATTGAAGAGCGCCAGCGTCGAACTGACGAGCCGGTGACTTCGCTGTTGTAGCCGGGCTCGCCTTGTCCTCCGTAGCTTCAGCGAAGGAGGATGAGCCCGGCGATGGAGCCGCGACGCCCTCGTCGCGGCCGGATTCGTTCGCCGCAAAATCAACGTGCCGAGGGACGTCGCATCCCCCTGATCTCGACATTTTCTCGGGCCGATCAGCCGCGCTCCTCCGCGCATCGCGCTCTTGCGAGCCGCGGCGAATCTCGGCTTGATCGTCGCGTGCCCCAAACCCCGAGCTCCGGCTTCGCTCTGCGCTGGCGCTGGCTGCTGCCGGTCGCCGTCGCGCTGGTGGCCTTTCATTTCTCGCCGCTACGGCCGACGCTGGACTGGGCGTTCTTTGACCTCGCGAGTCGTCGACCGTTGCGCAGCACGCCGCCGCCCGACGGCTCGGCAATCGTGGTGATCGACGATGCCACGCTCGATCAGCTCCGCGCGGAAGGACTCGAGGGCAACTGGCCGCCCCCGCGGGCGGCGTTCGCCGCCCTGATCGCCGGCCTCGAGCGCGCGGGCGCGAAGCGCATCGTGCTCGACTTCACTTTCCTCGACCATTCCTCCGCGGGCGAACAGGACGCGCTGCTCGGCGGGCTCGCCGCCGGACTGCCCAACGTGGTCCTCGCCCGCACCGAGCGGCAGATGCCCGTGTTCTGGGACGAAGCGTTCGTGCTCGGCCACCCGACGTGCTTCACCGTTCCACGCACCGGCCTGGTGCCGTCGATCACCGATGCGGACGGTGTGCTGCGTCGCTACCCCGTGCAAGGCTCGCTCGCCGCCGTGGCGGCGGGATATCCCGTCGCGTTTTCCGCGGCCGAAACGTCGCCGGCCTACAACGAAACCCCGCCACGGCACTCCGATTTGGGTGCGTTGCTTCGCTGGCACGGTGGACTGAACCAGCTCCGCGGTTTTCCCGAGCGCGTTCCCGTGCTGTCAGCGGCCCGGTTTATTCTCGCTGGACTGCCGATGGTCGTGCGCGCGGCCGAGGCCGCGCCTGAATTCGGTCCCACGCCGCTTGCCGCCGCGATCGTCGCCGAACCTCCTCTGCAGGGCGCGGGCTTCGACGCCGTGCGCGATCGGATAGTGTTCGTCGGTTCCAACGCCGCCGGCACGTTCGACCAAAAACCGTTTGCGATCGGCGGGCTCGAACCCGGCGTGCTGTTTCACTGGACGGCGTGGGCGAATCTCGCCGGCGCCGGTTTTCTGCGCGAGTTGCCCGCATGGGTCGCGCTGGCGCTTGCGATGCTCTTGCTCGCGCCACTCGCGGCATTGGCCGCGCGTCACGCCAGCATCCTGCTTCCCGTGCTGATTGCCGCTGCGATGGCGGGCGCGGTACTGGTCGCAGCCTACGGTGGTCTTTCCTCCGGCTGGTTTCTCCCCCCGGCGACGCCAGTCGCCGCCGCCGCGCTCGGATTGCTCGGCGTCGTCGCGGAGAACTTCTGGACCGAGCGGCGGCGGCGTCAGCAGATCAAGGCACTGTTCGGCAGCTACGTCGCCACCGAGGTGGTCGACCTGCTGGTGCGCGATCCTGCGGCGATTCAACTCGGCGGTGAGCGCCGGGAGGCAACGGTGTTCTTCTGCGATCTCGCCGGATTCACCGATCTGTCGGAAGAGGTTTCGCCGCAGGAACTGCTCGCGCTCGTCAACGGCTATCTCGAGCAGACGAGCGACTGCCTGATGGCGCATGGCGCGTATGTGGACAAATACATCGGCGATGCCGTCATGGCGGTGTTCGGCGTCCCGAAGACCCTGCCGGATCACGCGCTCGCGGCGTGTCGCGCCGCGCTCGCCGCACAGCGGCTGCTTGCCGAACGCAACACGCACCTCCGGGCGACGCACGGTCGCACGCTGAGCCTGCGGATCGGCGTGAACACCGGCGAGATGGTCGTCGGCAACGTCGGGTCCGAGCGGAAAAAAAATTACACCGTGCTCGGCGACGCGGTGAACCTCGCCTCACGACTTGAGGGCGCGAACAAGGAATTCGGCACGCGCATCCTCGTCGGCGCCGCCACCGCCCGGCAGGTGGGCAACCGGCTGGTGTTGCGTCCGCTGGCATCCCTGCGCGTCAAAGGCAAACAAGCCGCCGTGCCGGTGTTCGAACTCGTGGGCGAGCCCGACGAGCTCTCGCCCGACGAGGAGCACTTTCTCGAGGCCTACGGCCGCGGCCACGAGCTTTACACCGCGCGTCGGTTTCGGGACGCTGTGGCCGCGCTCGAAACCGCCCGCTCGCTCATCCCCGATGATCTCATGACCGGTCGACTGCTCGCCGACAGCCGCCGGTTCGCCCTGCATCCCCCTCCCCCCGATTGGCTGCCGATCGTTACCCTCGACACCAAATGACCCGATTCCTTACCGCACTTCTGCTGTTCTTCGCCGCGGCGGCCGCGCTGACCGCGGCGTTTTCCGCCGGCGGCGTCGCCTTCACCAAGCGTTTTGAAACCGCGCTGCTGAGCGAGCCGAAGATGCTCGCCGCGCCCGTCACCAAGCTGCCTTACGCGCGCAAGCTCGCCATCCAGGAAGTGCAGGGCGCGTGGCTCCGCGTGAGCGAGGGCAAAAAGTCCGGCTGGGTCTTCGCCGGCAATGTCGCGGAGGAAAAACCTTCCGAAACTCGCGGGCTCGACGGGCTGCCGATCGCCGCGAGCGAAACTTCGGCCTCGACCGCCGCGCGGCCGCTCACACCCGCCTCGGAAGGTTACTCCGAGCGGCACGGACTCGCGAGCGCGGTCGAGGATTTCAACTGGCTGCAGGAAGAGGGCGCAGTCAGCGACGAAGACCTGCAGGCGTTTCTGCGCGAGCAGAAGAAAGGAGAGTTTCAATGAAACGTCGCCCTCTCCTCGCCGGACTCGCGCTCCTGATCGGCGCTGCGGCCCCGGCGCTGCTGCACGCCGGTTTCAGTCTGAAAAATCTCGATCTCAACAAGGTCGTCGACACGGCGAACAAGATCGGCAAAGGCGCCAAGGCGCTCGCGCCGATCGGTCCGCAGGAAGAGCGGATCATCGGCGAGTCGGTCGCACTGCAGATCATCGGAAAATACGGCGGGCTGGTCCGCGACGAGGCGATCACGCGCCGCGTGAATCTGATCGGTCACGCGCTGGCCTACTATTCGCCGCGTCCGGTGCTTGCGTGGCGCTTCGGCGTGCTCGACTCACCATCGGTAAACGGCTTCTCGGCGCCAGGCGGATTCGTGTTCATCACCCGCGGGCTCTACGAGCTATGCGACGACGACCACGCGCTCGCCGCGGTGCTGGCGCACGAGATCGCGCACATCACCGGCCGGCATGCGTTGAAGATCATCGATCGAACCGAGTTCGTGAACACCGCCGCGGATTTCGCCGCTGAACGCAGCAGCGACGTCGCCCAGGTGCAGGCGCACCTCAGTCAGTTCGACCTCGGGATCGACAAGGTGCTGAACACGCTTTTTGAAAAAGGCTTCGATCCGCAGACGGAGTTCGAGGCCGACAAGAGCGGCCGCCAGCTCGCGACGACCGTCGGCTATGCGCCGGGCGGGCTGCGGGGCGTCCTCACCCAGCTGCAGCAGAAAGCTCCGATGGAGGAAGCACCGGTCTATTCGACTCACCCGCCGCTCGGCGAGCGAATCGCTCGATTGCCGCAGGAGGGGCCGATGTAGCCGGGCTCGCTGCGCCCGGCCTTGCGACACCGACTTGAGGCTACATCTGCGCTTACCTCCGCCTTCGTGACGGCCCGACGAATGAGGTGGAGCGCGTCGCCCCCACGCGCTCCGAGCGGCTTGAAGGCAAGCTGCGCCACTCCAACCAATCCCCGTGAAAGCTCTGACTCCGTGCCCTTTGCTGCGCGACGACGTTGATCTGGCCTTGGGGGCACTCGGCGATAGTTTTGCGGTCGAGAAGCCTATGAAAATCCAACTGCTCGTCGCCGCCTGCGCCGTGGCGCTGCTCGCCGGCTGTTCGTCCGCCTACTACGGCGCGATGGAGAAGTTCGGCATCGCGAAGCGCGAGATCCTCGTGGATCGCGTCGAGGACACGCGCGACGCGCAGAACAAGGCCAAGGAGCAGTTCGCCAGCGCACTGGATCAGTTCCTCGCCGTCACCCGCATCGACGGCGGCGAACTCCAGCGCAAGTACGATTCTCTTAACCGCGAATACCAGCGCAGCGAGGAGCGCGCGAAGGAAGTGCGCGACCGGATTGCCGCGGTCGAGGACGTCGCCGAAGCGTTGTTTCGCGAGTGGAAGCAGGAGCTGAAGCAATACTCGAACGCGACGCTCCGCCGCGAGAGCGAGCGCGAGTTGGACCGCACCCGCGAGCGCTACGATCAGCTGATCTCGGTCATGCGTCGCGCGGCCGACCGGATGGACCCCGTGCTCGCGACGTTTCGTGACCAGGTGCTCTTCCTGAAGCATAACCTGAACGCGCGCGCGCTCGCCTCGCTCACCACGACCAACCGCGAACTCGAGGCGGACATCACACGGCTCGTCGCCGACATGGAGGCGTCGATCCGTGAAGCGGAGCAGTTCATCCGCAGCATCCGCGAGAACGCCACACCGTAAACCGGTGGTGGGACTTGAGGGCGGAGAGCTGAGACGCGTTTCGATCCGTCGATCGCTGACACGGATCAACTCTCAACTCTCATCCCTCAACTTTCATCCCGTCTGGCTCTGGACTCTCAGCTCCGATCTAGCTCGGAAATTTCATGAACAGGAGTGAAGCGCCGTCCGAAATTTCCGTCCGCCGGCGGCGGAGCCCCGACTTGTCGGGGCGGCAATTCAGCCCCGACAGAGTCGGCCCGGAGGGCGGATATTTCATGAATCTCATGAAATACCCGGGCTAGAATTCCCGCAGCAGCTCGAGCAGCTTTCGGTCGAGCTTGTGGCCGCGGAAGTTCTCGTAGCGCACGTCGGCGCGTTCGCTGTCCAGCACCCCGAAGGATCCGCGCAGGTTCCACATCGCGTAGCCCCAGCCGGCGCTCTTCCACGCGCCGAGCAGATCGCGAATCCAGCCGAGCACGACGGGGTGCGGCGTGGCGTTGTGCGCGCCGAACTCGCCGACGTGCACGCCTACGCCCAGCGCCTCGAGCTCCTGCCATGGCCGGATGAGCTGGTGCTCGATCCGCTCGCGATTCCAGTCGCCCGCAAGCACGGGATCGTCGGCGAGCTTTTGCACGATCGGATTGTCGCGGAACACCTGCTTGAACTGCGCCATGCCCTGCCGCTCGCGTTCCACCGCCTCGCCCCGCACCGGCAGCGGCCAGGTGGGCTCCGGCCACTGGTCGGAGCCGGCGACCCAGTCTGCCTTCCAATGGCTCACCTGCATCGGCTCGTAGCCACGCGTGCTCTGCGCGATGCCCAGCTCCGCGAGCGCCGGCACCGGGATCCGGCCCCAGCTCAGTCCGTCCGCGATGATCAACCGCTCCGGGCTCTCGGCCCGAATCGCTGCGACGAGCGCTTTGGCTACGCGGAAATACGTCGCGTCGTCGAGGAACTCCTGCTCGCGCATGAAGCCGGGCTCGTTCACCAGGTCGAAGCTCAGCTGCGTGCTCGGCACGTGTTTGTAGCGCTCGGCAAAGTGCCGCCAGTGGTAAGCGCAGGCCTCCAGCGCCTCCGCGTCCGTCCACAGGTTGAACGGCTCCTGCAGCGACGCGTCGACCGAGTAACCTGGCGCGCGGTGGAAATTCAGGCTGAGGTGCACACCGTAGCGGCGGCCGAGTTCCACCACCTGATCGATTTCACGCATCACCGGCTCGCGAATCTGCCGCCAGTTCTTTGGATCGGACCAGCAGCGATACGACATCGGCACCCGCGCGAAGTTGAAGCCCCACTCGGCCATGAACTCGAAGTCCGCCTCGCGAAACGGCTCGTTGCGGACGCTCGCGATGAATTTTTCCAAGAGGTTGAAACCGCGCCAGCGCGGGAGCTTCTGCGGCGAGGGTTGGGGCAGCGGCTCGGCCGCGCCGGCCGGGGTGAGATCGAGCAGCGAAGCGGCGGCCGCGAGCGAGACACCTTTCACGAATTCCCGACGGTTCAGCGAAGTGGGCATGCGCCCAAACCTGCCCGCGGCGGGCGCAAACGCCAGCTCGTGGACGCACGACGCCCGTGGCGCTCCTGATCCAAATTAATTGCACGAACGGCCGCCGTGTCATAAGCCGCTCTCCACCCCATGAAAGCGTTACCGCTCGTGCTTGCAGGTTCGCTCGTCGTCAACGCGGCGCTGGTCGTCGCGATGGTGCGACTCGATTCCGTCTCGTCGGCTCCGACCGTGTCGGTCGATCACCGGCCGGGTTCCGCGCCGGCTACTTCTGCCCGCGGCACCCAATCAGTCGCCACCACCGCGGCCGATCCAGCTTCCGGAGCACCAAACGACCGGCACGAGACGGACCTCGCGACGACCCGTTGGCGCGATCTCGGCACCGGTAGCCTCGAAGAGCTGGTTACGCGGCTCCGCGCGGAAGGCTGTCCCTCCTGGCTCTTGCGCTCGATCGTCGGCTATCGCTTGCACGAGGACTACGCCGCGCGCCAGCGTGCGCTCGTTGCGGGCATCAAGGAACCGCCGTACTGGACCGGCAATCGCTTCGGGCTCGACCCGCAGTTCATGTCCGCCTACCGCCAGCTGCGCCAGGAGGAGAGCGAGCGGATGAAGGAGTTGCTGGGCGAAGATGCCGATCGAGAGGGCCCCACCGGCGACTACTATCGGCGCCGGCAGTTCGGCGACGTCTCGCCGCAAAAAGCGGAGCAGATGCAGCAGATCGCGCAGGACTACAACGAACTCCGTTCGCAGATTTTCACCGAGGCCAACGGTCTGCTCATGCCGGAGGACCGCCAGAAAATGGCCTACCTCGAAAAGGAAATGCGCGGCGACCTCGCCCAGATTCTCACCACGACCGAACTGGAAAACTACGAACTGCGGTCGAGCTCGACCGCGCAAACGCTCCGGCAACAGCTGACGACTTTCAAGCCGACGGAAGACGAATTCCGCGCGCTGTTCCGCGCCGCCCGCAGCACGGAAGATCAGTTCGGCGCGACGACCGGCGTCACCTCGGCCGAGCAGATGCAGCAGCGGCAAGCCGCGTTTCTGCAGGCGGCGTCCGGCTCGCTCACGCCCGAACGCTTGGCCGCACTGACCCAGGCCACCGATCCGCGTTACAACATGATCAACCGCGTGGTCGCGCGCTACGAGCTGCCGACAACGATTGTGCCGCAAATCGCCGCCGTGCAGCAGGACATCCAGCGGCGCGCCGGCGCCATCCGCGCCAACCGCAGTTTGTCCGGCGCCGATCGAGCGTCGCAGATGACCGGGCTCGCGCAGGAGGCAACCGCCACGCTGCAGCCGCTCCTCGGGGAAAAGGGCTTCGAGGCTTACAAGCAGTACGGAGGCTCCTGGATGCGCATGCTCACGCCGACTCCGCCCACCGGCGTGCGCACGCCACCCGCGACTCCTCCCCCGGCGACCGGCACTGCGCCCAAAGGCTAGTAGCGGTGTTCAAAAAAGGTACGGCCCGACCACCGGGCGGGCCAGCACGACCATCGAACGTCGAGTGAAATCTCGGCGATCCGGACGGTCCCGCTTGCCTCCGGCTATTTTTCGGCTCGCTACCCGCTTCGCGCGGGCCAAGCGCTAATCAACTTCGCCAATCGCGAAAATGGTATCGTGATCTTCGATCGCAAATGCCGCGCCCGTCCCGCGGGGCTCGATCGCCACGCGGACGGTCTCGGCTTCCGCCGGAATGGCCCTGGCGTATTTGATCCGGATGCTTTGCGGCCGCGGCGACAGTCCAGCGCGGGCCAGCGCCTCCTGCAGGAAATCCAGATACGCGGTGTTGTTCACGTGCGCGTTCACATCGACGTCCGAATAGCGGATCGCGATCGGCACGCGGCGCGCGTCCGCCGCCGGCGGCGCGAATTCCAGCGACTCCAGCTCCGGGAAAAACGCGCCGTCGTCGCGCTTCGGAAACTCTGCCGCGAGCTCAGCGGGCACGCGGATGATCGACTTGGTGCGCATGTTCACATACAGCCAGAGCGACGAGCCGGAGAAAAGCGGCGCGCCCTGCGCGTCGAAGACGCGAAACTCGCGGTAGCCTTTGAACCCCTTGATTCCGCGCGACCACGTTTCGATCCGCATCGTCTCCTCGTAACGCGGGTAGCGGTGCACCGCGACCGCCATTCGGTTCAGCACCCAGGATTCGCCACGGGTCGCCATCGCGCGCGAACCGAGATCGAACTGGTTCGCGTGCGTGATCGCTGCCTCCTGGAGGAACTTGAACACGCCGCGCAACAGCAGCACTTCGGTGCGGTCCACGTCGGCGTAAAGCACCGACGCGTTGAGGGTGAGTTTCTCGGGCATGATCGATGCGCAGTCGGCCTCGACGATCCCGGATCGCCGCGGCGCGGTCAATGCCTGCGCGATCCCGGAACGAGAGTCGCAGCTCGCTCCGTTCCGAACCGACCTTGGATCACACCGATGAACACGGAGGGAAGCGGTCGTCCTATGGCTCGTGATTTCATCCGTGTTATCCGTGGTTACGGATCGCGGTTGTTCCGATGGTTTCCCTGCGGGATCGCTGCTCACTTGTGGCATCGATCTATGGCCGGATTATTTCGTGTGTTTCGCGGATTTCGTGGTTCAGTCCGGATCCATGAAGATCCTCTTCCTCGGCGGCACCGGCATCATCAGCACCGCCTGCACGCAGCTCGCGCTCGCCCGAGGCCTGGAGGTCACGCTGCTCAACCGTTCGCGGCGCGAAGCGATTCCCGGCGCGCAACAGTTGACCGCCGATCTCGCCGCACCAGCCAGCGTGGCCGCGGCGCTGGCGGGTCGGCAGTGGGACGCCGTGGTCGACTTTGTCGCGTTCACCCCTGCCGATCTCGAGCAGCGGCTCGCGCTGTTTCGCGGCCACGTCGGGCAGTTTGTCTTCATCAGCTCGGCCAGTGCGTACCAAAAGCCGCTCAGCCACTACCTGATCACCGAGTCCACGCCGCTGGCCAATCCGCTGTGGGAATACTCGCGCAACAAGATTGCCTGCGAGGAACTGCTGCTGCGCGCTTACCGCGAGCAGGCTTTTCCGATCACGATCGTCCGGCCGTCGCTCACCTACGGCGACACCAACATCCCGCTCGCCATCAACAGCTGGACACAAAGTTTTACGGCGATCGCGCGGCTGCGGGCCGGGAAGCCGTTGATCGCGCCCGGCGACGGGCTCTCGCTCTGGACGATCACGCACAACACCGACTTCGCCAAAGGGCTGGTCGGCTTGCTGGGCCACCCGGGATCAATCGGCCACGCGTTTCATATCACCTCGGACGAAGCGCTGACGTGGAACCAGATTTACCAGCAAACCGCTGAGGCTGCAGGGGTGCCGCAGCCGAAACTGGTGCACATCGCGTCGGATTTCCTGGCTGCATGCATGCCGGAGTACGTCGGCTCGTTGCTCGGCGACAAGTCGCACTCCGCCGTGTTCGACAACAGCAAGATCAAGCGCTTCGTGCCCGATTTCGTCGCGACCACCCGGTACCGCGACGGCATCGCGCGGACGTTGCGTTGGTTTGACGCGGAGCCGCAACGGCAGTCGGTCGACACCACGCTCGACGCCACGTGGGACCGGCTGATCGCCGCCTACGAGCGCGGACTCTCCGCCGCGCAGCGCGAGTTCGCGTGACCGGCCCGGCGCGCGAGATCGACGTGCGACAACCGAAGGGTTGGGCGACGCGCAGGCGTTATGCCGGCGTCATGACTCCCCAGCTACCCCGGCGTGAGTTTTTGAAACGGTGCGGCCAACTCGGTTTGGCCTGCGCGTGCGGCGCGGCGATCATGCGCAGCCTTCAAGCGGCGGCCGCGACCGCGGAAGATAAACCGACCGAAAAGCTGCCTGACCTGAAGTCCCGCGCTTACTGCGGATTGATCTGCGACGACCGCTGCGAGCTTTACCATGCCACGCAGGCGCAGGATCCGGCCGCGATGAAGGCGGTGCATGAGAAATGGCAATGGAAACAGAAGCACGGCATCGACGACCCGGCGCTGTGTTTCTGCCACGGCTGCAAGCCGACGGAAAAGCAGTCGCTCAACGTGATGCAGCAGCGATGCACCGTGCGCGTCTGCGCCATGAAGCGCGGATTCGACAGCTGCATCCAGTGCCAGGAACTCGTCCGCTGCGAGAAGGAGCTCTGGAAGAACTGGCCGAAGTTCAAGCAGCAGGTCGAGCAATGGCAGAAAGACTACGTCGCCGCCGGCATGGTGACGGTCGCCTGAGCTGAACTCTCACGCTCGGGGCAACACCGGCCCGGCGGCCAAACCGAGCGCGACACCCGCCACGAAGCCCGTGGTGTGCGCGACCACGTCGATGTGCACCTCGCCGGCACCGAACAGGGCGAGCACGACCAATCCCGAGGCCAACGGCGCGAACACCGCACGCCAGCGCTCCGTCGTGCGCCCGCGCATCACGCGCCGCACGGCCCCGCCCGTGAGCAAACCCAGCGCCGCGAACACCGCCGTCGACGCGCCGATCGAGCGATAGTCGTCGGCGCGATGCGCCGTCACCGCGATGACGTTGCCCAGCACCGCCGACGCGGCGAGCAGCAGCCAGCCGCGTATCCGCCCAAACACCGTGAGCACCGCGGAAAAAACGAAGATCCCGCTGAGCGCGTTCGAAACGAGATGCGCGATGTCGCCGTGCAGGAACAGCGAGGTAACCGGCCGCCACCATTCGCCGCGTTCCCACACGCCGGCCGCATCGAGCGCCCCGCGCTCGGTCCAGCCGGGATCAATGAGTTGCGTCCGAAACGCCCCCGCCGTCACCGCCGCCCAGAGCAGCGGCGTCCGCCAATCCGTCCGTTGCATCGTCCGCGGGACTGGTTCCGCCCGCGGCGGCCAGCTCGCACTTTCGCGGTCGAAGCATGCGAGTTGCTCCCGCACGAGCGCCGCCGGTTCGGACTCAACCATCAACCGGTAGCCCTGCTCCGCCGGCACGAGCCAGAACGGCCGCCCGAGCGCCAACGCGACCAGCCCGTGCTGAAACCCTTCGCCCGACGAACGATAAACGCCGACCTCGACCAGATCCGTCGGGGTGCGATCCTCGGCGGACTCGGCGAACGGTTCGGACGCAAGCGGCATGGCGCCAAGCTAGCCGCACCCGGCTGTTTCTTCCACCGCGAATCGCCTGCGATGCGCTCGAAGGAGGCCTTCACTTTCTTGCAAACCCACGGCCGGGTGCCGGTGGCCTGTCGCCGAAGGTCCCGCCCACGTCAAAAAAGTGCAATGCGCCCGCGTTCGAGTGGCGCGGCCGTCGAAAACCTCACTTCGTGCTTTCCGCGCGGGCGCGGGCCCGGCATGGTCCCCCGCGCGCGTTGGGCCGAGCGAGGCCTCTCGATGCGAGGCAACGGTGCCCTGCGACGAGCACAGTTCTGTTTGGGCGGCAATGGTGTCGTCGAGCCGGAGCCACTCCCTTTGCGCTTCTCACATGAAGCATCCGGAAATTATTCAGGGCGGCATGGGCATCGCCGTGTCGAACTGGCGCCTGGCCAAGGCCGTCTCGCGGCTCGGCGAACTCGGTGTCGTCTCGGGCACCGCCCTCGGCATCGCGTTGGCGCGCAGGCTCCAGCTGGGCGATGCCGGCGGCCACATGCGCCGGGCGCTCCAGGCCTTTCCCGTCCCGGCCGTCGCCGAGCGATTGATGGCCGAATATTTCGTGCCCGGCGGCAAACCCACCGACACGCCGTTCCGCTCCGTCCCGATGCCCACGCTCAACGCCACCGCCCGCTCGAACGAGCTGACGGTCGCCGGTAGTTTCGTCGAGGTCTTCCTCGCGAAGGAGGGCCACGCCGGCCACGTCGGGATCAACCTGCTCGAAAAGGTGCAGCTGCCGACGCTCCCCGCGCTGTTCGGCGCGATGCTGGCGAAGGTCGACTACGTGCTGATGGGCGCCGGCATTCCCCGCGCGATTCCGGGCGTGCTCGACCGCCTCGCCGCCGGCCAGCCCGCCGAATTGAAGATCGACGTCGCCGGCGCGGTGGCGGGCGAAGACTGGTCGGCGCGGTTCGATCCGGCGGCGTTCTGCGATGGTTTTTCGACCGCGCTGCGCCGGCCCTTCTTCCTCGCCATCGTCGCGTCGGCCACGCTCGCGATGACCCTGGCCAAGAAATCCTCCGGCCAGGTCGACGGATTCGTGGTGGAGAGCGAAATCGCCGGCGGGCACAACGCGCCGCCGCGCGGCGCCCTGCAATTGAGCGCCAGCGGCGAACCCGTCTACGGGCCGCGTGATGTTCCGGAGCTGCAGAAGATCCGCGAACTCGGACTGCCCTTCTGGCTCGCCGGTTCGTACGCCAGTCCGGCCAAGCTCGCGCAGGCGCGGGCGCTCGGCGCCGCCGGCATCCAGGTCGGCACGGCGTTCGCGTTTTGCGACGAGTCGGGAGTCGATCCCGCCTTGAAGCTCGACGTGATCCGCGCGAGTCGCGCCGGAGGCCTGCAGGTGTTCACCGATCCGTTCGCGTCGCCCACCGGCTTTCCCTTCAAGGTGGTCGGGCTGCCGGGCACAATGTCCGAGGCGGGCGTGTATGCGGCGCGCGAGCGGCGCTGCGATCTCGGCTTTCTGCGTCAAGCTTATCGCAAGGACGATGGCACCGTCGGTTACCGCTGCGCCGCCGAGCGCGTGGAAGATTATGTGCGCAAGGGTGGCAAGGAAGCGGACACGGTTGGCCGCAAGTGCCTCTGCAACGGCCTCGCGGCCACCGTCGGGTTCGCGCAGATCCACGACGGCGTGCGCGAGCCGGCGATCGTCACCGCCGGCAACGAGCTGACCGAGCTGCACCGACTGATGCGTCCCGACGCCGAATCCTACTCGGCCGCCGACGTGTTGAACTATCTTCGCGGCGCGACGTAGCTGGCCCGGAAATTTCATGAACAGGAGTGAAGCTCCGTGCGAAATTTCCGTCCGCCTGCGGCGGAGCGACCTTGTCGCGGCTAGCCCCGACAAAGTCGGCCCGCAGGGCGGATATTTCACGAATCTCGTGAAATCTCCGGGCTAGTTTGAAGCCGGCCCCCAGTGATACGCGGTGACGCGATCATCGTAGAGCGACGGTATGATGATCAGTCGCTCGCTCGGCACATACTCGAAGTCCGCACAGAACTGCCGTGGCCCGCGACGGTCGAGGAGTAGCATCGGACGACCGGCTGCGTCCACGTGGTAGAGCCGGCCGAAGTAGTCGGAGAACAAGTAGCCGCCCGCGCCATCGCTGGTGAGCCCGTCCATGTTCGCCGGACGGCTGACCGTCACGAGCGTGGTCACCGCCTTGGTCGCGAGGTCGACCGCCCTGATGGCGGCATCGGCAGTCACCCCGACGAGGAGCCGCGCCCGCTCGACCAGGATGCCGTTGGGCTGGGCCACAGCCGGACCCTCGAGCCACACCTCGGACCTGCCTGCCGCGAGGCGGTGAATGCAGTTCTTAAACGTGTCGGTCACGTAGATCGCGCCATCGGCATCGATCGCGAGATCGTTCGGAAACACGGCGCCTGCGATCGGCGTGCGCGTGACGACCATCCCGGTCTCCGGGTCGATTTCGACGATCGCGCCGCGCGCGACCACATAGAGCCGGCCGCCGTGCAGCTTCAGCCCCGTGGGGCGGTCGACGTCTTTCACCCAATCCCGCGCCAGCACGTCGCCGTTCATCGCGAGTTTCGCGATCGAGTTGCCGGCGAAGTTGCTGACGTAGAGCATGCCGCGCTTCGGATCGTGCGCGACGCTCTCCGGCGCCGGCAAGCGGCCCTGATGTTCCCACACCGGCGCGAGCTGCGGGGCGCGAAAGATCGCGCTCTGATCGCGAACCGTGAAACTCCAGCCGCCCGATTGCTCCGTCGCCATCAGCACCAGCTCGTTGTCTCCCGCTTCGAGCGACAAATAGAGCGTGTCGGGTTTCTCGTTTGCCGCGCCGTCGCGCTGGCCGTGGAAAAGTTTCTGGCCGTTCAGATACACGCCGAGGTCGCCGCGAAAACGCAGCGCAAACGGCCGGACCTCCCTCCGCTCCGCGGTGACGAGCGCGCGAGCCCAGATCTTCGATCCACCCTGCGCGTTGGGCGTGCGGAATCGCGTGAGTTCCACGAGTCCCGCAGCATCGCTCCGGACCGGCAGCCACTCGATCGCAGCTGCGGCCTTGCCCTCCAGATAGCGCTCGGGCCCCAGCGCGGAGGGCCGCAGCGTCGGTGAGAGCGACCAGTCGATCACCAGCCCGGGCACCGTGTCGGGCGCAACGAACGGAACCTGAGACTCCGCCCGCGTGCGGGCGCCGAGGGTTGCCAGCATCGTGACGAGAAGCGCCATCGCGGTCAGTCGCGGGAGAAAGGACAAGCGGGGTTGAAGCAGCATGGGAGAGTTGAAATAGGTGGCGCGAAATGTCCGACCGCCGCGGTCAATCGACTGCCTTTCGCCTCGCCGGTGGATGCGGTCCGGCTCGGCTAAACGGCAAACTTCGCGCGGAACTGTCGCGCATAGCGCCGGCTCATCGTCAGCGGCTCGGGCAGCGCTTTCAGGTGCACCTGCATCGCGCCGTTGAACCACGGCTCGAACCGCGCCACGTGCGCGCAGTTGACAATCGCGGACCGCTGGATCCGCGCGAAATGCCGCTCGGGCAGCAACTGTTCCCATTCCTTCATCGGTTTCAGCACGAGCCCGATCGGACCCGTCGTGCTGATCAACCGCGTGTAGTCGCCCTCCGCCAGGATGCACGCGATCGACGCCACCGCGATGAACCGCGGCGCCTGATCGATCGTAACGAAAACCGAATCGTCGTAATTGATCCGGCCCGCGCTCGGTCCCGGCGGCGGCGCGCCGCGACCCAGAAAACGGTCGACCGCCACGCGCAGCCGCGCCGGATTCACCGGCTTCATCAGGTAGTCGAGCGCGTTCACCTCGAACGCACGCAACGCGAACTGATCGTGCGCTGTCACGAAGATCACACGCGCGGTTACGCGGGCGCGTTCGAAGAGATCGAAACCGCTCTCGCCGGGCATCTGGATATCGAGAAACAAAAGCTCGGGCCGGAGGCGTTCCAGCGCGGCGGCAGCTTCGCCGACGGAGCCGGCTTCGGCGGCCACCTCGATCTCCGGGTGGTCCGCAAGCAGATAGGCGAGTTCGCGACGGGCCAGCCGCTCGTCGTCGACGATGAGGGCGCGATGCGGGTTCATGAAGCGGGAGCGAGCGGCGGCTGCGGCGCGTTGACGCGGATTTCCGCGTGCACCCAGCCGTTGCGCTCCACGAGGCTGAGCGTGTGGCGGCCCGGGAACGTGAGGGCCAGCCGCTGGCCGACGTTGCGCAGCCCGGTGCCGGTGCCGTGGCTCTCGGGCGCCGGGACCAACCGGCCGGTATTCGACACGCGAACGATCAAATCACCCTCCTGGTGCGCCACTCGAATCTCCAGCCGCAGCGGCAGAGGACTGGTGTCCATGCCATACTTCACCGCGTTTTCCACCAGCGGATGGATCAGGAAACACGGCACCGTGCAGGGTCGCGCCGCCGGATCGACGACGAGCGTCACCTCCAGCTTGTGTTCGAACCGAATCCGCTGGATCGCGAGGTAGTTTTCGATGGCCGCGATCTCCGCGTCGACCGTGCTCTCGGTGCCGCAGCCATCGAGCGAATAACGCAGAAACTCGGAAAGCTCCGTGGTGATCTCCCGCGCGCGCGACGGATTTTCGAGGATCATCGCGCGGATCGCGTTGAGGGCGTTGAACAGAAAGTGCGGGTTGATCTGGTAGCGCAGCATCTGCAGTTGCGCCTGCTGGGCCGCAGCCTCGGCCGCGCGGACCTTCGCCCGCTGCTCGCCGGCCTGCAGCCAGTGGTCGATGGCAAAATAGATCCCGGAAAAGAGCAGAAAGCTGACCCCGTTCTGCACGCCACCGGCGAGGAACATGAACTTGATTGACGGGTTGAAATTCGGCTGCCAGCCGATCGCCCAGCGCGTGAGCCCGGCCAGGAAGTCGCACCAGGACGCCGCCACGAAACAGAGCAGCGGCACCAGCAGCATATAACCACCGAGCCCGGGCCGCGGGCGGATCGAGTCGTACCCGATGAACATCAATCCCGTGATCAGGAACCCCAGCGCGCAAAAGACCGTCGTGCCGTGCAGCGCCCAATCGAGCGCCATCGGTCCCTTCATCGCCCCGGTGACGATGCTGCCGAGGCACCACAGCGCCCACGCCACGAAGAGCACCGACGGCATCAGCACGCACTTCCTGGTAATCGTCACGATCGATCCGTAGCACGCCCGCGGGCGAAACGCCCGTCCGAATCGATGAGCGGACGGAATCGACGGTGAATGGGCATTTCGGCGTGACTCGTCTGCGCAGCAGCAGATTTTTGAGCCTGTGGCGATGCGGTGGATTTTTTGGTGGGCACTGGGCTGCGCGGCGTTGAGCGCGCACGGCCAGCCGCGGCCGTGGCCGCACGAGGTCAGCGATCTGCCGGTGAACCCCGCGGTCACGTGGGGGCGGTTGGACAACGGCGTGCGCTACGCCGTCGCACCCAACGCCGAGCCGGCCGAACGCGTGAGCCTGCGGCTGCTGGTCCTCGCCGGCAGCATGCACGAGAACGAGCGGCAGCGCGGCTACGCGCACTTCGTCGAACACCTCGCCTTCGACGGCACACGCCTTTATCCCGGGCAGACGCTGCATGCGACGCTGCAGCAAACCGGACTTGCGCGCGGACCGGACGTCAACGCGCACACCCACACCGATCGCACGATCTACCGGCTCGATCTGCCGCAGCCCACGCCCGAACGGTTGCGGCTGGGGCTCGGCGTGCTGCGCGAGTTCGCGGACGGCATGATGCTCGACCCCGCCGAGGTGGCGCGCGAGAGCAACGTGATCCTGATCGAGAAACGCGCGCGCGACAGTCACTCGCAGCGCGCGCACGCGGCGTTCATGCGTTTCCTGTTTCCCGCCGGCCCACTCACCGACCCGTCGGCCTTTGGTACCGAGGAAAGCATTCGCACCGCGACCGCCGCGGAACTGCGGCGATTCTATGAAACATGGTATCGGCCGGAGAACCTCGTCGTCGTCGCGGTCGGGGCGATCGAGCCCGCCGCCGTCGCCCGCGAGATCGCCACTGCGTTTGGGAGCCTGCCCGCGCGCGCCGAGGCCGCGCCGGTTGTGAACCTCGGCCCACTGACAAATCCCGACGCGCTCGTGGTCGGCGTCGAGCCCTCCACCGACGCGGCCGGAGCCGCAAGCTTCCTGCTCGCGTCGATCGCGCCGGTGCTGCCGGTGGACACGCGCGCCAGCGTGCAGGAAATGCTGCTGCGCACGATGGCGTTTGATGCGTTGAACCGCCGGCTGGATCTCCTCCAGCGCCGTGAGTCAGCCCTGCTGCTCCACGCCAGCGCCAGCTACAGCAGCGGTCCGGTGTTTCAACAGGCGCTGCTCAGGATCGACACGAGCCCGCGCGAGTGGCGCGCGGCCGTCGAGCGGCTCGAGCAGGAGCGGCGCCGGGCGCTGCTGCATGGCTTCACGCCGGCGGAGATCGAACTGTCCCGCGAACGCGCCCGCGCGCTTTTGCAGCACGCGGCGACCGCGGAACGCACGCTCCTTTCCGAACCGTATGCCGACGCGTTGGCGGAGAGCATCGCTGCTCATCGGGTGTTTCTGGCCGGGGTCGAGCTCGAGCAGATCGCACTCTCGGCGGTCGAGCGTGCCACGCCGGAAGAATGCCTGGAGGTGTTCCGCCACGCGTGGGGTCCGGGACATCCGCGGTTGTTCGCCTCCGGCCCGTTCACGCTCGCGCGGCCGGCCGAGCAATTCGCCGCCGTGTTTCGCCGCAGTGCGCAGACCCCGGTGAAGGCTCCGCGGCCGGCCGCGCCCGTGCACTTCGCTTACACCGATTTCGGCCGGCCGGGCAAAATCGTCGCCCGCGATCACGTCGGCGACCTCGACCTTCACCGGATCCGGTTCGCCAACGGCGTCCGCTTGAACCTGAAGTCGACGCCGTTCGAAGCGGGGCGGATCGTCTACGGCGGCCGATTCGGCACCGGTGCCGCCGGCGAGCCGGGCCGGCTGCCCGGCCTGCGCGCATTCGTCGAACACGGCGTGACCGTTTTCGGACTCGGTCGCCATGACCAGCACGCTCTGCGGCAACTCGCCGCGGGCCAGCTGTCGTCGCTGTCGATCACGACCGGCGAAGAGGCCTTCTACATCGCCGGAGTCAGCGATCGCGCGGGCGCGGAGCGATTGCTGCAGCTCTTGGCGGCCCAGTTCACCGATCCGGGTTGGCGGGCCAGTGATCTCCCGGTCGTGCAGCAGCGGATCGTGGCGCAACTCGACGAAACCCTCCGGAACGCGGGCAACTATCTCACGGCTCGCCGGCAGGAACTGCTGACCGGCGGCGATTCACGCTACCGGCTGCCGCGGCCGGGCGAGGTCCTGCGCTATACGGTGCGGGACTTCCGCCGCTGGTTCGAACCGCAGCTGCAACACGCGCCGCTCGAGATCGGGATCGTCGGCGATTTCGACGTGGAGGCGATGGTGCAGCTGGCGAGTCGGACGCTCGGCTGTTTGCCGCGCCGCGAACCCGGCCCGGTGCCGCGGCCGGTGCGCTTCCTCCCGCAGCTACCGCCCACCCATGAAACGATCCCCGCCACCGTGCGACAGGCCGCCGTTCAGCTGGCGTGGAGCGTGCCTGCGCCGCGCGGCGTGCGCGTCGAACACCACCTCGAATTGCTCGCCGACGTGCTCCGCAATCGACTCATGCAGGAGATCCGGGGCGAACTCGGCGCGACCTACGCCGCCAGTTGCCAGCTCTGGCGGAGCGATGTGCGGCGTGACACCGGCTATCTGATCGCCGCGTTGGTCTGCGAGCCGGCGGATGTGGCGCGGATCGCAGAGACCACGCGCCGGATCGCCGACCGACTGGCCCGTGACGGCGCCACGGCCGAGGAGTTCGAGCGCGCGCGCCAGCCGCGGTTGCTGGATGCACCGGTGCAGCTCCGCAGCAACGGCTACTGGCTCGGGATGGCCGTGGCTGCGGCCCAGAGCCAAACCGAGGAACTCGAGCGGCCGCGCCAGCGCGTGCTTGATCTCGAACAGGCGACTGCGAGCGATATCAGCGCGCTCGCCGCTGAAGTATTACCGGCTGAGCGCGCCTCGGTGTTCACCGCGGCGCCGGAGAAAACACCCTGAGGGAGCTCGCGCACACGTGACTGGTGCGGCTAAGTCGACATCCAGTCACCCGTCGAGCCGCCGGACGTCGCACTCCTGGCGCAAGTCCCTCAGCTCTCCGCTCCCGACTCGCCTTTCCCGGTTTATAGCAGCTGGCTGATCTTGCCGTAGTCGATCGCCTCGGCGAACGCGCGCAGATCCGCATCGGTGACATCCGAGCCCTCGATCTGAACCAGCAGCGTGCCGTTGACGACCACGTTCACCGAACCACTGCCATCCTTGTTCTTGAAGATCGCTTTCTGGCCCTTGATGCGTTCGAGCTTCCCGCCGTCGGCATTCGCGAACATCGGGTTGCCCATCATCATCAGCACGCCCTGCATGATGGGGGAATCGGTGATCAGCTTCACCGTTATCGTCGCGTCGCCTTTCTTGTATTGGCGCTCGGCTGAGACGCCGCCGCCGAACATCGCCGCCGCGGCCGCTTGCGCGGTGGCATCCTCGGCCTGCCAGCCGGATGGGGCGTCGGGCAGCAGCGCTTTGAACTGATCGGCGCGTTTTTGGCGGATCAGCTGGGCGGCCGCGTCGAGCGACTGCGCCGCGGTGGCGTAGTCATTGGCCTTGTAAGCCTTCACCGCTTCGTCGATCGAATCCGTAACGTCATCGGCGCGCAGCACGGAAGTGCTGGCGAGGAGTCCGAAGGCGCAAGACACGACACAAAGCGACCGGGTAAACGAAGAAGACATGATGTGTTGAGGGTTGGGTTTCGCCGCGACGGCCTGGCTGCCGCAGCGCTGTTCAGAACAGCCCGATAGCAGCCGCCGCCAGCCATCGCTTCGAGCCAAAAGCAGAGCGGGTTTCCCCGGAATTCGAATCAGCGCTTCCCCGCGTCGCCGGCTGGCGCCCGCAGTGAATGACCTGTTCGCGCCACCGCAACATTGCAGCCGGCGACGTGGGCCTGGGCTGTAGCCCGGCGAGCCCGGCTACCTTTCTCGCAAAAACTCAGCGTGCGTTGGGTCGGGTGGGGGGAAACCGTCCCGTCGCCGCCGCCGCGCCCGCACCCGACGCGGGCCGCGCACCCGGCCCGCCGCGCGTTTGCGCGTACGATGCTTCCTCGGCCGCGATCGCCCGCACGATCGCAACGTTCTCTGCGATCGGATTCATGCTGTGCTCGGTGATCGCGTCGAACCGCGCCTGAGCGAAATCGCACCGCGTCGCGGTTTCCTCCAGAAACTCGCGGATGACGCCCTTCTGCAGCCGGTCCAGTTCCGCCGTCATCGCTGGCTTGGTGCGAGCGTGCAGCGCGACGCCGAGGACGCGTTGCGCCAGCCTTCGCCCGATCTGCTCGGCCTGATCATAGTAGTATTCGCAGATCTCGCGATGTCCTTCCTCATGCGTGAGGATTTTCGCGGGTCCGCCCGCCGGCGTCCACAAGGTCACGGTCAATGTCGCCCGCAGCGCGATCTCGGTCACGTGCGCCGGTTGTTTGCCCAGCCACGCTCCTTCCGCCTGTGCCTCGGTGCTGCACGCGAACTGGTAAACGCATGTGCCGACCTCCGGGGGCGTCAGCTTCGGCATCCCCGCGGGCGGATGCTTCGGATCAAATGTTCGTCGCTCGATCTTCGCCGGCGCAATTTCGACCGTCACCGGTGCGGTGACTGCGCCCGACAATGCCAGCGGCAGGATCAACAGCACAAAATGGCGGAGAATGCTGAAGGCGGGTGGGCGCCGGAAGAAAGTCATCCGTCACGATCCGACCCTCGGTGATGGCTGCAAGTTTCCCGCAAACTTCAGCTCGCGCACCTCCGCGGCTGAGCAAGCGTCCACCTCGGCCGCGGGCCAGGCGTCCACCCCGTTTCGCTGCAGTTCTCCCTCCGGCGAAGCGTCACGTAGTGCGTGATCGTCGGCCGCTTCCTTTGAGGGAAGTGCCACTCCCTACGTGATACGTTGGGGAACGTGTTCGCGACGAGAAACGCGCTCACCGGATGATCCGTTTTGCCATCGGCCGCGTCTGGCTTCTCAGTTTGTCTCATCCCCACCCCGTCATGCGTTTTCCGCTCCTCCTCCGCCTCGTCCTGTGGTTCGCCGCCGTGTTCGTTCTCGCCAGCCGCGCCCAGGCGCGCCTCCAGTCCGGCGAGGTGCACGTCTGGGAACCGCAGGAAATCATGTTCCAAGCCGCGCGCGACTACGCGAATCCCTACGCCGAGGTGGAGATGTGGATCGAGTTGAAAGGCCCTGAATTCGACCGGCGGGTTTACGGCTTCTGGGACGGCGGGCAGACGTTTCGCGTGCGGTTCGTCGCCACTGCGCCCGGGGAGTGGACGTGGCGCTCGGGTTCGAACCAATCGGGCGACGCCGGTCTGAACAACGGCGGCGGCAAGTTGCGCGCCGTCGGGTGGACGGACGCCGAGAAAGCGGAGAACGCCAACCGGCGCGGCTTCGTGCGCACCGCCGGCAATGGCCACGCGCTGCGTTACGCCGACGGCACGCCGTTCTTCCTCGTGGGCGACACCTGGCTGGCCGCGTCGACGTGGCGATTGCCGTGGAAGGGCTTCGCCGCCGCCGCCGACTACGTGCCCGGCCCAGGAATCAGCTTCGAGGAAGCGGTCGCCTGGCGAAAGCGGCAGGGGTTCAACTCGGTCAGCTTCATCGCGGCCTTTCCGAACTGGGACGCCGACCAGTATGGCGCCACCTACAAGAACAAGGACGGCGTTTTCCTGCGCAACGCGTGGGAAAAATTCGGCCACTGGGCGCCCAACGCGTCGATCACCACGGCGGATGGCGCGACCACGACGGCGAAAGACATGGCGGACGAACAGGGCAACCGACCGTTCGAAGTGTTCCCGGAACGCGAAGGCCTCGCGAATTACGATCGAATCAACCCCGCGTATTTCCGCAGTCTCGATCGCAAGCTGAGGCACCTCGCCGACGAGGGCTTCGTGCCGTTCCTTGAAACCGTCCGCCGCGATCACGGGCCCGGCTGGAAGGCTTATTTTGATTTCAACAAGTCCTACGCGCGTTTCGTCCAGTATCTGATCGCCCGCTATGGCGCCTTCAACCTCGTGTTCAGCGGCATCCACCTCGACTGGATCCCGAAGGATTACAGCCTCACCGCCGACGAGTTTAACGCCGCACTCACTTACCACTGGAAAATCTACGGCCCGCTGCCGTTCGGCCAGCCCTACACGACGTTGATCGATACCTCGACCTACAAGGCCTTCGGCCATGCCGATAGCTGTCCGTGGCTGACGATGCACACCGTCGGAAACAAGCCGCGCAATCACGCGATCTATGCGTCGCTCGAGGAAATTTTCCGGCTCACGCCCGCCTACCCGGCCGCGAACCTCGAGCCCTACTACACCGGCTGGAATCACGCGATCAACCGGCCCGGCGGCGAAACGCCGGACGAAAATTCGCCGCGCGACAACTATTTCGCGCGCGCAATGATGTATGGCTCGGTGCTGTCGGGCGGATTGGCCGGTCACGTGCACGGCACCGCCGCTTACGATCTCACCAGCACCGGCGAGCCCGCCGGCTGGCGACCCCACCTCTGGACGGCGCTGCGCTACGAGTCCGGCGCGCAGATGCAGCACCTGCGCGACTTCGTGCTCTCCGAGGGCGATCGCTACCAGCAGCTCCAGCTCGCCGCCATGGATGTGTCGACGCGCAAAACCGTCAACCCGCTCGACGAGGGACTCGATGGCTGGGCGTTCATGATGCGGACGGCGGCGCGCGACTTCGCGCTCCTTTATTTCGAAAATCGGGCCGCGCGGGCGCAGTTGGGTGGGTTCACGCCCGCCGCCCGTTATCGCTGGACGTGGTTCAACCCGCGCACCGGCGACTGGCTCGCGCGGCAGGAGATCACCGTCGATGCGACGGGCGTCATCCCAACGCCCGAGTTTCCCGCGCGGGGCGCCGATTCGGCCGATCCAGCCGATTGGGCCGCAAAGCTCCTCCGCCTGGAATAGCAACCACCGGAAGCAACCCGGTGAGTTGTAGGGCTGCCGCTTGCCGGCCGCCGCGACCGAGCACAGCTCGGCGCAGGCTTTCCGAGCCGGCGACGAGCGCCGACCCTATGCGCGAATCACGCGGCAAATCCGCCGGATCCGCCGCACCGATCCGCGGCCGCGGTTTTCCAACGGTTCCGAACAGCCTGCAGCGCCCCACGCTCTGGCGCTCCTCCTTTTCCGCGTCCCTTTTCGTCTGAACCAATTTCACGTATTACGTGAAATTGGCTCCGGAGGCGCATCGTCGCCGCGGCACGGGCCGCAACAGAATCCGCCACCGCCGGAGGCGCGCCATTCTCTCCTGAAGCCGTTTGTCAGCGCAGCCTGGGCGACGGCTATTTTCACGTAATACGTGAAAATGGATCCCGGCTCTCTCGCTGGCTGCAGCGGGTGCGGCCAACAACGGAGGCTCGCGGCGCATCGCGATCGCGTGCCGCGCGAAATTCACCAGCGGCGGCCGATGCCGGCGAGGAACACGTCGGAGTCGCGGTGATAGTCACTGATCGCGCGGTGCCATACGAACCGGGCGATCCAGCGCTCGCCGAAACGGTAACCGATGGTCGGCGACACGATCGGCATCAGGTTTTCGGGATCGTCCGCCGGGGGATCTGCGCGTTCGCGATCGACGGCGTAATAAATGCCGCCGCCGAAACCGAGCACGAGCCGTTCGTTCCAAAACCGGCGGCCCAACCACAGCTGCGTGGTTAGTCCCTGCCGGCGCACCGCCTCGGGATCGCCCTCGTTGAGCCATGACAGCGTCCAATCGATCGCGGGCGTGAGGTGCCGTCGATATTCCAGCGACACGGCCGTGGCGCCCTCGCCCACCGACGCGTTCACGATGGTGCGTCCGCCATACAGCGTCAGCTCGTGATCCAGCGAGCGGCGCACGGCGACTTCCGGGTCCCGCTCGGTCTTGCCGATGGCTTTCGGCTCGTCCCACAGCCGGTAACCGACGCCCAGCGCGAACGTGTTCATCGTCACGTCGTCGCCCTTTGGTCGAATCGTGTTCGCCGTTGCGCGCAGGAACCACCGCGCCACCGGATGATAGTTGAGCGAGACGCTCCCGATGGGCGCCCAGCCGCGCGAGATGATCGAGTCACCACCGGGCTGATTCTGCGTGTCGAAAAAATGGTAGGGGCCCCCGCCGAGTGCGAGCACGAGCCGGCCGTCGAGAAACGCCGTGCGCCACCAGAGCTGGCCCGTGACCCCATCGCGATGATGTCCCGGAAAATGTCCCTCGTTGATCCACGCAGCGGACCACGCGAGCTGCTGCGCGAAGTTCTGCCGGTAGTCCAGCTGCCAGGTATAGCTCGAGCGCCCGAGGTCGGGCGAGTGCGCCACGCCGTAGGAACCCGTCAGGTGCTGGGCGCGCAGCGCGAAAGACAACAGGAGCAGCGCCAAGATGAGGAAACAAAACCGGGAGAAAAATCTGAACACGGCAAATGCGCAACCAACCGCGGACAGCGGCGAAGTAAATTTCGTCCCGGCCTTTCCGGACCCGGCTGGCGCATCCGATATTTCCCCAGCGGACGAGCCCCGCCGGAGTCGCGCGGTTTGGCCCGCGCGCCGCCGGCGAAACCTCGCGCGCGGCTATTCGCCGTCGCGCAGGGTAACGACGAGGTCCTTCGCTTCGACGGTGTCGCCGACGGCGGCGTGCAACTCGGCCACGACGCCATCCGCCTGCGCGTACACCGTGGTCTGCATTTTCATCGCTTCCATCATGAAGAGCTTGTCGCCCTTCGTGACTTTTGTGCCGACCGACACGTTCAGCACCACGACGAGTCCGGGAATCGGCGCGGCGACCTGCAGCGGATTCGCGAGGTCGGCCTTGAGCCGCGGCTTCGCCTTCGGCGCGACGCTGCGGTCGACGATCAGCGCTTCGCGCGAGATGCCGTTGAGCTCGTAAGCAATGGTGCGGCGACCGTCCTTGTCCGGCGCGCCGACCGATACGAGCCGGATGATCAGCACCTTGCCTTCCTCGATCTCGACCGAGATTTCCTCCGCGGGCTGCAACCCGTAGAAGAACGCGGGCGTCGGCAGCACGCTCACGTCGCCGAACTCGCGCTCGTGTTTGGCGAAATCGGCAAACACCTGCGGATACATCAGGTGTGAGAACAACTCGTCGTCGCTCGGCTGGTGCCGAAGTTTCTCGGCGAGTTCGTCGCGCAAAGCTGAGAGCTGAGAGTCTGGAGCTGAGAGCTTGTGGCCCGCTCTGGACTCTGGACTCTTGGCTCTGGACTTA
Organism: Opitutus terrae PB90-1; assembly: GCF_000019965.1. Taxonomy (GTDB): domain Bacteria; phylum Verrucomicrobiota; class Verrucomicrobiia; order Opitutales; family Opitutaceae; genus Opitutus; species Opitutus terrae. The sequence goes on along the minus strand of NC_010571.1, from coordinate 1,193,809 downwards.
GTCGCGCGGGTCGCGGCCGTGTATTTTGCCTTCGCCTCCTTGAAGCGCGCCTCGCCGAGGATCGCACGCCATACGGCTTCGGGCCAGCCGCCCTCCGGCCAACCGAGTCCGCCCATCAGCATGTCGATCACGCTCTCCGGATAAGGCGTGGTACCGGGCGGCAGGTTGACGACATCCGCCGGTCGGATGCCGCGCGAAAAGAGGAACAGCGCGAGATCGCCCACGACTTTCGAGGAAGGCGTGACCTTCACGATGTCGCCAAACAGCTGGTTCACCTCCGCGTAGGTGCGCGCGATTTCGGGCCAGCGGTGCGACACCCCCATCGACGCAGCTTGCTCCTTGAGGTTCGTATACTGCCCGCCCGGCATCTCGTGCAGGTAAACCTCCGCCGAGCCGGTCTTGGGCGCGGTGTCGAACGGCCGGTAGAACTCACGCACGTGTTCCCAGTAATCGGAGACCGCATTCAACCGTTCCAGATCGAGCTGTGGATCGCGCGGCGTATGCTGCAGTGCGGCGACGATCGAGTTCAGGTTCGGCTGCGACGTGCTGCCGCTCATCGAGGCGATCGCGAGGTCGACCACGTCAACGCCCGCGTCGCTCGCCCGCAGCACCGATGTCGCGGCGATCCCGCTGGTGTCGTGCGTATGGAAATGGATCGGCAGCCCGATCTCCTCCCGCAGCGCCTTCACCAGCTTGTAGGCAGCGTAGGGTCGGCAGAGTCCGGCCATGTCCTTGATCGCGAGGAAATGCGCGCCCATCCGCTCCAGCTCACGGGCAAGTTTCACGTAATACTGCAGGCTGAACTTATCGCGTTTCCCGTCGAGGATGTCGCCGGTGTAGCAGATCGCCGCCTCGCAGACCGCGTGCGTATCCTGCACCGCCTCCATGGCGACGCGCAGGTTCGGCAGATAGTTCAGCGAGTCGAAGATTCGGAAAATATCCATGCCCGCCGACGCGGCGTGACGGACGAACCCGGCGACCACGTGGTCTGGATAGTTCGTATAGCCCACCGCGTTCGCGCCGCGTAGCAGCATCTGGAAACAGATGTTAGGCACCGCCGCGCGCAGCTGCCGCAGCCGGTCCCACGGGTCCTCGTAGAGGAAGCGCATCGCGGTGTCGAAGGTCGCGCCGCCCCACATCTCCAGCGAGAACAGCCCCGGTGCGTGATGCGCCAGGGCGTCGGCCACCGCGCGCATGTCGTAGGTGCGCACGCGCGTGGCCATCAACGATTGATGCGCGTCGCGCAGCGTGGTGTCGGTGATCAGCAGCCGCTTCTGCTTGAGCGTCCACTCCGCAAATTTTTTCGGGCCGAGCTCAAGCAGCAGCTGGCGCGTGCCGCGCGGCGGTTCGCCGCGACCGCCCGCGGGCGGCACGGCCGGCAGGAGTGACTTTCCGGGCTTGTAGCCCTTCGCGTGTGGATTGCCGTTGACGATGACGTTGCCCAGAAAATTCAGCAGCTTGGTCGCGCGGTCGCGGCGCGGCCGGAAGGACAGCAATTCGGGCGAGGTGTCGATCAGCATCGTCGTCGCCTGGCCGCTCTGGAACAGCGGGTGCGCGATGACGTTTTCGATAAAAGGAATGTTGGTTTTGACGCCGCGGATCCGGAACTCCGCCAACGCGCGACGTGCGCGATGGATCGCGCTCTCGTAGGTGTCGCCGCTGGTGATGCACTTCACGAGCAGCGAGTCGTAGAACGGCGTGATCACCGCGCCGGCGAAGCCCATGCCGCCGTCGAGCCGCACGCCGAAGCCTCCGGGCGAGCGGTACACCATGATTCGCCCGTAGTCGGGAATGAACTTGTTCGCCGGATCCTCGGTGGTGATCCGGCTCTGGATCGCATAGCCCAGCCGCGGCACGGCGGATTGCGGTGGCATGCCCACCTCGCGCGAGTGCAAGGCGTGGCCCTGCGCGATCAGGATCTGCGCGCGCACCAGATCAAGGCCAGTGATCACCTCGGTGATGGTATGCTCGACCTGGATGCGCGGGTTCATCTCGATGAAGAACCACTCGTGCCGGTCGAGATCGTAGAGAAATTCGATCGTGCCCGCGTTGTCGTAGCGAATGGAACGCGCGAGCTTGGCCGCCGCTTCGCAGAGCTCGGCGACGATCGTCTCCGGCAGCCCGTAGCTCGGCGCCACTTCGACGACCTTCTGGTGCCGGCGCTGCACGGAGCAATCGCGCTCGTGGAGATGGATCACGTTGCCGTGCCGGTCGCCGAGTACCTGCACCTCGATGTGCTTCGCGCGCGGGATGTATTTCTCCAGAAAAACCGCCGGATTGCCGAACGCGCGGCCGGCCTCCGCCTGCGCTTCGTCGAGCAGCCCGGCCATGTCGGCCGGCTTGTGCACGATCCGCATGCCGCGACCGCCGCCGCCGAAGGCCGCCTTGATGATCAACGGGAATCCGATCGATTTCGCGACGCGCAACGCCTCGTCGCGATCGGTCAGCGGCTCCTCCGTGCCCGGCAGCACCGGCACGCCGATCCGCTGGGCGAGCGCGCGAGCCGCGGTCTTGTCGCCCATCATGTCGAGCAGTTCGGGCCGCGGTCCGACGAAGATCAGGCCCGCCCGCTCGCACGCGCGGGCGAGCTCGGCGTTCTCCGAGAGGAAGCCGTAACCCGGGTGAATGGCGTCCACGCCGCGGCGCTTCGCGACGTCGATGATGCTCTCGATGTCCAGATACGCCGCAACCGGACCCTTGCCGTCACCGATCTGATACGCCTCGTCGGCCTTGTAGCGATGGATGCAGAACCGATCCTCCTGGGCAAAGACCGCGACCGTGCGGAGCCCGAGTTCGGTGCCGGCGCGGAAGATGCGCACGGCAATCTCGCTGCGGTTCGCAGCCATCAATTTGTGGATCGGGCGGAGCCGTTCAGGCGCCGGGGCGGAAAGTTCTGGAGGAAGCATGTGGCGCGGGGGCGCAGCCGCGGGTATTAGGAACGGCTGCGGCGAAGGCAACGGCAGAGTGGACCAGCACCACGGCCGCGGGTTGCATCGCCCTCACCTCGCGGTCGCGGGGTTGTTCCTCAGCCATGCCGCGACCCGGTCCGCCTTCGTGGCGAGCTCACCGCGGCAGAGTGGCGAACCGCGGGCGAGATCGCGGCAGAGCTGCGGCCGGCGCTCGTAGACGGTGCAAAAAAATTTCGGCACGCCGTCGGCGGTGAGACGCCAACCCAGGGCACCGCAGTGCCCATCACGCATTTTCATGTAGACGCGGTTGCCCACAAAATGCGCCTCATCCTCCGCCCCGGGGCCGAGCCGCGACCAGTCGCGGCCCGTGACCGGCACGTACGTCGCGAGCATGGAAAAGCAGCACACCGCGCACGCCTGACAGTTTTCAGGGAAACCCATGAGATCGGCTCGACGCCAGCGTAGGCCCAACCGCGCGGGCCGGAAAGCCTCGATGCATCCGGGGAATCATGGAGGCGCGCGCGGCACCCCGGGCGGGCGCGGACCACGCCATGACACGGCGCTGCGGGCCGCGAGGCTTGCGCGGAGGTCGCGCGCACCACCATGCTGCGCGGATGGACGCCTATGCCCGCGCACGCGAAGCGATCGACGCCGCGCACGCCGCCGATCCCAACCGCACCCCGGCTGGCCAGCCGGCGGAGCTCGTGTACGCCAACCGGATGGAAGCCTGGGTGCAACGCGTCGCGGCAACTCCCACACCCCTGCTCCGGCTCGCCGCGCGTTGCCAGCACCTCGAACGCTGGTCGGTGCCCCGCAGCACGTTTCCGGACGGCAAGCCCGGTTATCTCGCCTGGCGAAGGTCCCTTTACACGAAACAGGCCGAGCGCGCGCGCGAACTTCTGCTCGCGGCCGGGATGCAGCCCGCCGTGGCCGCGGAGGTCGCCACGTGGGTGTCGAAAACCGGACTGAAAGCGAACGCCGGCACGCAAGCGCTCGAGGACGCCGCGTGCCTGGTGTTTCTCGAAAACGAGATCGCGGCGTTTGCCGCCCAGCACGTGGATTACCCACGCGAGAAATTCGTGGAGATCATCCGGAAAACCTGGCGCAAGATGAGCCCGGAGGCGCAGGCGCTCGCGCGCCAGCTTGAGCTGCCTCCCGCCATCAGCGCCCTCGTGCGCGAAGCGACCGCTGCTCCCCTCGCGCCGCGCGCGGACGTTTGACGCGGGCCTCGCCGCCGGCTCTGGTCGTGAGCACCCCGGTCTCATGAAACCGCTCACGCGCAAGATTCTCGTCGTCCTCGCTCTTGTGCTTGTGGGCCTCCAGTTTGTTCGGCCGGCGTTGACCACCACCAACGTCGCCCCCGACGCGATTGATGTCACGGCGCTTCATCCCACGTCCGCCGAGGTGAAATCGATCCTGGCGCGCGCGTGCTACGACTGTCACTCCGACCAGACCCGTTATCCCTGGTATGCGCAGGTGCAGCCGGCCGGCTGGTGGCTGGCGAGCCACGTCAAGGACGGCCGACGCCACCTGAACTTTTCGCAGTTCGGCACCTACTCGCCCGACCGGGCCGCGCACAAGATTGAGTCGCTCATCGAGGAAGTGGAGGAGCACGAAATGCCGCTGCGTTCCTACACTTGGCTGCACCCCGACGCGCGACTCAGCGACACCGAGGTCAAAGCGCTCGTCGCTTGGGCAAAGAGCATCCAGTCGACGCTGCCGCCACCATGAGCCGCACTTCAGCCGAAGGCGCTGCGGTCATTCACTCGCCCGCCGCGGAGCCGCCGCTGCGACCGCCCGACTGGTTTGAAACGCCGCGGTTGTTCGCGCGGCGGCCGCGCGAAGCAGACGCAGCCGCGGTCTTCGCGGCCTACGCCAGCGATCCAGAGGCGACGCGCTATCTGGCGTGGCGGCCGTATGCAAAAATCGAGCCGCTGGCGAATTTCCTCCGGCAACGCGCGGCGGGGTGGGAAACCGGCGACGGCGAATACGCCTACCTCCTGTGCCACCGCGGCACGGATGCGCCGATCGGCTCCATCGGCGTCATGGTGGATGGGGCCAGGGCCATGTTCGGCTACGTGCTGGGCCGGGCGCATTGGAACCGCGGTTACGCGACGGAGGCGCTGTGCTATCTCGTCCGGTGGGCCGCGGCAGAGCCGCGCGTGCTCCGCGCCTGGGCCTACTGCGCGACGGAGAACGTCGCCTCCGCCCGGGTGATGGCGAAAGCCGGGCTCCAGTGCGAAGGCGTGCTTCGGCGTTGGCAGATGTTTCCCAATCTCGGACCGGAGCCGCGCGACTGCGTGTTTTACGCGCAGACAAAATAGCGTGCGGCGAAGGAAGGTCAGGTCGCCGCACCCGGCGGCAACTGTTCGAGCAGTTCCTGCACCACCGCCGCGAGCCGCTGCGCGTCGTAGGGCTTCTGCACCATCGCCTGGAAGCCATGCGCGCGGAAATTCCCCATCACTGGATCGTTCGAGTAGCCGCTCGAAACGACGGCCGGCACTTGCGGATCGAGCCGGCGAATCAGCTCCAACGCCTCGCGGCCGCCCATGCCGCCTGGAACAGTGAGGTCCAGCAGCAGCAGCTGGAATGGTTTCCCTTGATGCTGCGCGAGGCTGAACTCCCGGAGTGCGGCCGCACCGTCCGCGACCGCGGTGACCTCGACACCGATGCGCTGCAAAACCTGGACCACGACGAGCTGGATGCTGGGTTCATCGTCCATCAGCAGCACGCGCGCGCCCTTCGTCGCGGCCGCGGGCATTGCCGTCAGTGCGGTGGGCGGTTCGGCCGTGGTGACCGGTTGGCCCGCCGCCTCGGGCAACACCGCGTCGGTTGCCGGCAACCGCAACGTGAACGTGGTGCCGTACCCCACGCGGGAGTCAACTTCGATGCTGCCGGCGTGCCGTTTCAGGATCGAATACACCGTCGCCAAGCCGAGCCCGCTGCCGGTCCGGCGCGTCGTGAAATACGGGTCGAAGATCCGCGGCAGCACTTCGGGGCGGATGCCCTCGCCGGAATCGGCCAGGGTGATCTTCACGTAGCGACCGTGCTCAAGGTTGTTCTTGTCGCCCGCTCCGATGGTCTCGTTGCTGAAGGTCACGAGCAGGGCGCCGCCGTTGGGCATCGCCTGGATCGCGTTGACCACGAGGTTTTGGATCGCCTGCGCGATCTGGTCCTTGTCGGCCAGGACGTGCCAGAGCCCCGGCGGCACGACGTACTCGGCGCGGACGGCGGAGCCATGCAGCGCGCGTTCGGCCGCGGCCCGGACGAACTCCGGCGCCTCGATCGGGAGGCGGAGCGGCTCACCGCCCTCCGCGAACGTCAGCAGCTGCCGCGTGAGCGATCGCGCGCGCGTCGCCCCGCGCTCGATCTCGCGCAGAAACCGGATGGTCGACTCGCTCAACTTTCCATCCGCGAGCGCCAAGCCGAGGTTGCCGATGATGATCGTGAGCAGGTTGTTGAAATCATGCGCGATGCCGCCGGCGAGCACGCCCAGCGATTCAAGCCGCGCGGCCCGCTGCACCTCGGCCTCGAGTCTGGTTTGTCGCTCGAGCTGTTCGCGGATTTGCCGCGTTTGCTGATGCACGCGACGCCGCAGCGCCGTGATCCAGCCGAACCCGAGCAGCGCGAGTCCGCCGAGCACGCCGGCGGCGAGGAGCGCGCGCTGCACGGTCCACAACCTCGGCTGTTGCAGCACCGCGATGTCCGCCGGCGAGCGGAGTTGCAGCGTGAACCGGCGAAACCACCGCGCATTGTCGAAGTCCAGCCGGTAGATGCCGGTCAGCCGGACCTTCGCGCCGACCTGCGGATCGACCGGTTCGGCGCTGTCTCGATCCAGGGTGGCCTCCACCAAGGTATCACCGGCTTGGAGCGTGAGCCGCACGTGGTCGGACTGCTGCGAAACATCGATCAACTGGCCGGTGATGCTCACCAAGCGCGCGTCGAGCGCCGGCGCCAGCTGGCCGGGGGTGGTCAGCTCCACCGGACGCGGCGCCGGCCCGCGGCCTTGTTTCCGACACACCGTTTCGCGCAACACAATCCGGCCGCCCTCCCACCCGAGAATCCCGACGGCGTCGATCCGGTCGCCCGGGGCCAGGTTCTGCTCCTGCCGGCTGAGCAGCTGCAAGCCGACATCCTCCTCCTGCACGACGATCGCCCGCCCGGGCACCTGGTGCAGCACCTCGGCCGAGATGCGGACGCGGGTGAGCTCGCGCGTGCCGCTGAGCCGGCGCAGCCCCTTGATCGAATGCACGGGCAGGTCGTAGTAGTCGACCGGCGCGTCCTCCTCGACGACGATGCTGTGAATGAACGGCACCCGGAGCATCACGCCGGTCAGCAGCCCGTTGCTGTCGCCGGTGGCCTCGCAGACGCCCTGCATGCGGATCAGCGAACCCGGATTGGCGACGAAGTTTACGGGTGACTGTAGATGCCCGACCACCTCGCCACCGGGCGTCGTCATGTATATCCAACGCCAGTCGCCCTGCGATTCCGTGCGCTGGATGAATCCCCGGATGGCGACCCACTGGCCATCCTCCTTTCCTGTGATCGCCTGCTCGAACGTGACGTTGCGACCCTCGGCGTGGGTCATCGAGCCGCGGTCGACGATGCCCGCCAACCGCACCGACGGCATGAAGCCGCGGACCATCGTCGTGCCTTCGACCTGAAGATATTTTCCGAGTTGCGGCACCTCGATCGTCTTCGGATCGAAGTTCACCCGGATGCCGCCGGTCACGTCCTGCAGATAGAAAAACTCCGTGCCCGGCATCGACCAGGTGACCAGCCCCGAGATCTTCACCGGCAACCCGCTGGCGGCCTGCGGCAGCGACAGCTGCCGGATACCATCGACTGAATCCAACCCGGCCGACTTGTTGCGCAGCAATGGCACCACCTTCGTCCGCCGAAACAGCGCGTTGCGCAGGACCCATTTCGCGCCTTCGCAATCCACGCGTCCGACGGCCTCCACCTCCGCGCCAAACGCGATCCGCTCCGGCTGGATCGAGCGCACCAGTACCTGACCAGTATCGTCGCGCATCCTCAGGTAGGCTCCCGCATCGTGCGCCTCGACGACTCCCCGCACCAGCACTTCGGCACCCAGCGGCATCTGCGGCAACTGGGCGATCGGCGTGCACGCCCGGTCGAAAACCCCGGAGTCCGTAAGCGAACCGAGGACCGAGACATTCTCCTCGCCGCCACACCAGAGTTCGATGGAGGTCTCCGTGTTGGTGGGATTGAAGCGCGATGAATAGAGCGCCTGAAGCCGGACGAACTTACGCTCCCAATTCGGCACCGCATGCGGATTGGCGGGCTTCACCCAACCGATCACCGGGCGATCCTCGATGATCAGGGCCAGCCGGATGTGGTCAGCGTCAACATAGAGCTGGTTGGCGACGTAGGCGTCGACGGTGACGATCCGGCTCGCGAGCACGCCCATCTCGCGGATACGCCCATTCGCGTCGAGCGGCGTGATCGGTTCGAAGTCCTGCAGGACGGTGACGCGGACGGAATCCGCCGCGAGGCCCAGGTTGGGCACGATGCTGCCTTCGAGCCGCACGCGTTGTCCCGCGCGCAGCGGCGGCGCCGCGTTCGCCAGCATGAGGTAGGTGCCGACGCCGTTCTGCTCGATCCAGAAATTCTTCCACACCGGATCGACGAAGCTGACGCGTCCCTCGAGCTGCAACGGATGGCGGAGCGCTTTCTCCGCCGGCGTCAGTTCCCAGATGGAAACCGCATTCGTGATCGCGGATCGGCCGCCCGGATCGAGCGCCGCCTCGGCGCCGCGCAACCCTGCGCCAGGAGCAAGCGCGAGCCAGACGCAGCCGGTGAGCAGCGACAGGCAAATGCGTTCCAGGCGGATTCGCTGGAAGGAGGAGGACATGGAGCGGACAGTGCCAGCCAGGGGTAATCTGTGATTATCGGTTGCCCGGCCCAACACTGAAACGTTTCCCGCCACCACCGCGTCGACCCAGGCGGCATTCGCTGCGTTCGCCGATTCCTTCCGGCCGCAGGATGAGGCGGCCGCGGCCGTTGCAGGCGCCTCGCGGTGGAGGACAAATTTGCTCCGCAAGGGATCCACCTGAGGGTGTTCGCAGTCAAGGAGCGTGACCACTGCGACGATGTAACAGCTAGGAAACTCCCTCCCATGCACCTCACCCACTACCGCGAGCTCGAGCAGGACGCGTCGACCGGTTCAGCGAGTGCGAGCCGGAACGACTTCGATCGGGGCTACGAGGACGAAGAAACCTTTGAACGTCCGCACCAGCGCAGTCGGCACCAACGGCGGCAGGACCGGGCGCGGCTGCTGGCGCAAAGCCGTGCCAACGTGCTCGACGACGACGAAATGCTGGACGACATCGTGCTGGATTTCAGCGATCGATAGCATCCGTCGGCCTGCTGCCGCCACCACGTGGCCGCGCTTTTCTTGAAAACGCTCTAGGCGAGCGCCACGCATCCGCTCTCCATCAGATCGATCATGCTCTGGTAGCTCTGCGCCCAGGAGTGTTCCCGCTGAATCCTCAGTGCTGAGCAAACCATGGCCGCAAACTCGATCGGATGCTGGCTGCGCAGATCAATCGCCTCAAGCAAGGCCGCACAATAGCCGTCCACCAAGGCTCGGAAGGTGGCATTGGTCGCGGCCACTGGATGTCCGGAAATCAGTTCCTTCCAATCGTTCACCGTCGATTCGTGCGCTTGTGCCACCTCGGGGAAAACGGTCCAGCCCGCCGGCGTACGGTCTCCGTGCCAGCGTCGGTGATACTCGGCAGCCCGGCCGCGGGGGCGGCGGGCCGGAATCTGCGACCCCGGCCCGTCGGTGGCAGAGGAGAGGGGAATGATCGTGCGTGAATAGCAGCGTCCGAATGGCTCGAACAGACTGGGGCAGAGGTTCAAGTCCGCGACGGCCAGCAAACGGTTCAGTTCCGCCTTGGAGCCGTCCGACCGGACGATCGCGCGGGGAAAATCGCGCTCGAGATCGGCGATCTCGGCCAACCGCCGGGAAGCTCCGTCGTCTCCGTCAAGCATCACGAACCAAAACGCCGCCGTGAAATTCGGGTTGGTTTCGAGCAGCCGCCGGGCGCACGCGATCGCGATGTCCCAGCCGTGCTGCGTCGTGTTGCGCCCGCCGCACAGGATGAGCGGAGCTCCGCGGAACCGCTGCCGCTCGTTGCCGAGGTAGGCGATCCGGCGGGCCGCGATGTTGGCCGCGAGCACCATCCCGGCGTGATGCCGGTCGCTCGCGAGTTCGTCCGCCAGCGCGCAATCGTCGGCGCCCAAGGCGCCGAAGTGTGCGTTTTCGAGCGGGACGATTCGGGTCAGCTCGGATTGCAGGTGCGCGGCGAGCAGATCGCGATAGACGGGCTCGCGCCGGAGCGCGTCGCAGAATCCGCGGCTCGCGCCCGTCACCACGTCGGCCACGCGCAAGGCCGCCTGCAAGGCCGTGCCTCGCTGCAGCCCCGCCCCCGCCGGAAAATGGAAGGAGGCCACCGCCTCGCCCAGCCAGGCGTCCGCGATGTGTTGGAGATGCAGGAGCGTGCGATGACGGCCGTGCAGGGCGAGCAGGGCGGGAGAACATTCCCAATCGATCATCGCGGCCCACTGCTCCGGACGCGCGCCGGCGGCGCGCAACACGAAGTCGAGGGCTTGAGCGTACACGATGGCATCGGCCGGCAATTCCGGCGTGGCATAGGCTGTCGGCCAGCCGAGAAAGCAGCCGCTGACCCGCAGAAAAATCACGGGGGCACGCTGCGGCTCCCGGCAGAGCAGCAAGCTCAGCTTCCGCGTGAAGCCCGGGCCGAGCGGCAGTTCCCAACTGCCGTCAAGCGCCACCACCTGTCCGGTCTGCAGCGCGTCCGCGGCCCCGCGCGCGCGTTCGTGCCACGGCGCCAGCACGACGCCGGCACCGGCGAACGTGCGGACCTCTTCCCGCGTGATGTCGGCCAGATCGCCGGCGGGGGTGACAAACGTCTCATAACGCAACGCGAAGAAGCGCGCGCCGCGGATCAATTCGACCACGATGGCTGGGAGCACCGTGGCTGAAGGCGGGGTGGGTTGCATGACCCCAGAGAACACGCGCCGGGCCTGGGTTCACGCATGCGTGCAATCAATTTTGCCGTGCAAATCGGATTTCGTTCTCAAACCAGATTGATCGGCAATTCGGATCGTTCGCCAATTTCTCCGTGGCGGGTTTCGTCGCAGCGGGTTTATTCTCGGCCAGAGCCCAGCACTTCAACCCCCCTCTACGAAAGGAGGCCCGTATGTCCGTCTATCACGTGACCTACTCCGTGAGGTTGCCGCCCCGGACCAAGGCGGAACTCCACCAGATGCGAGATTCTGCCGCGAGCAGTGAGGTGGTCGCCGCCCTGACCGCCAAAGGGCAGCCCTTCGGCACGTCCATTCATTGGTATCCCGACCTGCGCGAGCCCAAGGGAGCATTGGATTTCCTGCAGCCGACTGACACGCTCTTGATGACGACCCGGCCGGCGGTCGACGACGTGCAGATCAAAGCCGACGATCAGCGCGGGATCATCTGCAACAGCAACTCCGCCCTGGAGCATGCGGTGCTGTTTTCCGTGCTGCCCTACTTCAGTCACCTAAGCCGAATCTCGGTGAACCTGTCCCCGCTGGCGGCTGCGCTTCTGCCGCTGGATTCGGCTTCCTTCGCCAACATCGAGTTCCATCGCTATCGCACAGCCTACGTGATGAAACGCTATGCGCCGGGTAGTCCGCCAGCAGCCGCGATCACCCACAAGCGAATCGAACGTCTGTCTGCCACCTACTTCATTCATCTCCCACAGATTCCGGAGTTCCGTTGCCGCCTCATCGCCTCGTGGGGCATGAATGGTTTCGATACGCTTTTGTGGAATCGACAGGTGCGACGCTCGTTTTCCGAGTGGCTCGATCGGCCCACCTTTGCGATCGCGCTGTGGCAATTCCCCGATCAGGAAACGAATGACGAACACAAGCGTGCGCCAGTGCAGCCCACGACGCCGATGATCGCCGACGACATCGAGCCCCAGTTCGTCGTTGCCGCGGTGTTGAGTCCGACGCTGCTGAAACGCGCGTTCAAGCTCAGCTGCGAGTTGTTGCGCATCGTCAAACAAACCGGAGGCCAGTGGGCGAATGTGGGGCAGGCGATCGCCTATCTACGACCAGGCCTGGTCAAGCTGATGGCGGCGTGATCACAACGGTTGTCAGGCGTGCCGGCCGCCGGAAGGTAGAGGCTGCAAGCCGGCGATTCGGAATGGTGCCGGCCGCGGAAACCGCCCAAGCTCCGCGCGCTCATCGTCCATGGAACCCGCCGTCGCCTCTTCGCCGCATCCCTGGCGCTGGATCCCCACGCTCTATTTCGCGCAGGGGATTCCGTACGTGGCGGTGATGACGCTGTCGGTGGTGCTCTACAAAAACCTGCACGTCTCCAACGCTGACATCGCGCTCTACACCAGCTGGCTCTACCTGCCGTGGGTCATCAAGCCGCTCTGGTCGCCCGTGGTCGAACTCTACCGGACGAAGCGGTTCTGGATCGTCGCGCTGCAACTGGCGATGGCCGCGGCGCTGGCGCTCGTCGCCCTGGTCCTGCCTGGCTCCTTCTTTTTCGTCGGAACGCTCGCGGTTTTCTGGCTGCTCGCCTTCAGCTCGGCCACGCACGACATCGCGGCGGACGGATTTTATCTGCTCGCGCTTGCTCCCCACCAGCAGGCGGCGTTCGTCGGCGTGCGCAGCACGTTCTATCGACTCGCGATGATCGCCGGCCAAGGCGGCCTCGTCTGGCTGGCGGGCGTCTGGCAGGATCGCACCGGGAATCCGGCGTTGGCGTGGTCCTGGGTCTTCGCGCTCGCCGCGGGTTTCTTCGTGGTCGTGGCGATTCATCATGGAGTGTTTCTGCCTCGGCCGGAGCGCGCGACCACCGCGGCCACTCCCACGCGCTCCTCGTTCGGCACAGATTACCTCGAGGTGTTCGCCGCTTTTTTCCGGAAAAAAGGAATCGTTCCTATCCTGGCATTTCTGCTCCTCTACCGGTTCGCCGAAGCGCAGCTGCTCAAGCTCGTGCCGCCGTTCCTGCTCGACGCGCGCAGCGTCGGCGGCTTGGGACTGAGCACGCAACACGTGGGATTGATCTATGGCACAATCGGCGTGATTGCGCTGACGGCGGGTGGACTCGTCGGCGGAGCGGTGATCGCGCGGTTCGGATTGAAGCGGCTGCTCTGGCCGATGCTGTTGTCGATGTATACGCCGAATCTCGTGTTCATCTTCCTCGCGCTCGCCCAGCCGACGAATCTCGCTGTCGTCGGCGGCGCGCTCGCGGTCGAGCAGTTCGGCTACGGGTTCGGGTTCACCGCCTACATGGTTTACATGATGATGGTCGCCGACGGGGAGCATCGGACGGCGCACTACGCGCTCTGCACCGGCTTCATGGCGTTGGGCATGATGCTGCCGGGGATGGGCGCCGGGTGGCTGCAGGAAAAACTCGGCTACGTGAATTTCTTTATCTGGGTCTGCATCGCGACGATCCCGTCGTTCCTCGCGACGGCGGCGATCAAGGTCGATTCCGCCTTCGGCCGAAAAACTTCGGCGTAGTCTTTGCGCACCCCGCGAGCTGGGGCGTTCGAACCGCAACGTCCCTCTTGCAGCGAGTGAATGCGCAGTGATCCGTGCGTTCAACGTCGCGCCTGACGCACGTCGGCGAGGAAACGCGCCCACTCGAACGCCGGGCCGGGATCGACCTTGTTTTCTTGCACGTGCCAGTGGCCGAGGATCCCGCGATAGCGCGCCAGCTCGGCATCCGGCAGCTTTTCCGCCAGCACCGCGCCATCGGCGCGACGGGGCACTTCGCAGCGGAGCCGGGGAAATTCGCGGCACAGCGCCGCCGTCAGCCGAATCAACGCAGCATATTGCTGCGGGGTGAAATCGTATTGGACGAGTTCCCGGCCTTGGATCACTCCGCGGATCGGCTCCGATCGAGCGGGTCGGCCGATGAAGCCCGGCGTTCGAACGCGCGGCTCCTTGGTCCGCGCCGGCACGACGATTTGCGCTCCGCCGCCGGAGGCGACGCGATACCACTCCGCCAGCGGTCCCGCCTCGCGCGGCGGATAGGCGCCGATGTTCGCCAGCTCGATGCCGATCGAACGGTCGTTCGCGACGGTGGCGTGTCCGGCTTTTTCTCGCAGATCCATCGTTTGATAAACGGTCCCGTCGATATCGATCAGGAAGTGCACGCTCAGTCCGCGCTGCTGCAGCACGTCGAAGCAAACACTGCTCAAGCCGCACGCATCGTAGTGCACCACGAGCTGGTCCACCGCTTCACGCAACGCCCGCCGGTCCCAGCCGCGCCGCGCGATGCGCTTCTGCATCGTCGCTGCAAGCCTGCTCGCGTCACGTCGGCCCGACGCACCCCGATTCGAATACGCGTTGTAACCACTCGGCTCGAGCCAGGTGACGACTCGCGTGCCGGTATGAACCCGCTGCCCTGCGATCACCATTGCGTCGTCTGCGACCGCGGCGGTGCGGTCCCGCACGGAGGCACAGCCTGCGAGCCATCCGACGACCCCGAGAGCGATGGCGCCGAGCCGCAGGCCCTTACCGAGAAATTTCCAGCGAGAAGCCATGCTTCCGCAGTGCCCGGTGCAGTGTCGTGATGTGGGCCCGATCGCGCGTTTCCACCGTACACACCGCGCGGACCGCGCTCACGTCCGGTCCGCTGAAGGCGCGGTCGTGGGCGATGTCCTTGATGCTCGCGCCGGCCGAGGCGATCACCCGGCTCAATTCGGCCAACCCGCCGGGCCGATCGCTGATCACCGCTGCGAAACGCGTGAGCCGGCCATCGTGCACCAAGCCGATTTCGATGACGCGACTCAGCACTGCCGGGTCGATGTTGCCGCCGCCCACGACCAGCGCGACCTTGCGACCGCGAAGTTTGGGCAACAACCCCGCCATCATCGCGGCGAGCGGCACCGCTCCCGCGCCTTCGACGACCGTCTTCTCCAGCTCGATCATCCGCAGGATCGCGAGCGCGATCCACTCTTCCTTGACCTGCACCACTTCGTCGACCCGGTCACGCGCGAGGGCGAAGGCTTCGGCTCCGACCGTGAGCGTGGCCAAACCGTCGGCGAGCGTGTGCTGCCGCGGCTGGAGCGTGGGCTTGCCCGCCTTGAGCGCCGCGCTCAGATTGCGGGTTGAGACGCTCTCGACGCCGACGATCTTCACGCGCGGCCGGAGCGATTTCACCGCGGTCGCCAGCCCCGCGATCAACCCGCCTCCGCCCACCGGACACAAAATTGCCTCCACGTCGGGCACCTGCCGCAGGATCTCGAGTCCGATCGTGCCCTGGCCGGCGATGATCGCCGGAGCATCGAAACCGTGGATATACGTCAGGCCCTCCTGGACGACGAGGTCGTCGGCCGCAGCGCGCGCCTCCGCGAAATCCACGCCGCGAATCAACACGCGGGCCCCGAGTCGCTGGCAGGTGGTGACCTTGATCAATGGCGCGTAGTCCGGCATCACCACCGTCACAGGAATTCCGAGCAGCCGACCGTGGTAGGCGAGCCCGAGCGCGTGATTGCCCGCGCTGGCCGCGACCACGCCGCGCTGCCGGGCGGTCGGCGAGAGCAGCTTCAGCGCATTGCGCGCGCCGCGTTCCTTGAACGAGCCGGTGCGCTGGAAGTTGTCGAGTTTGCAGACGATGCGCGCGCCGGTGATCTCGGAGAGCGGAATCGATTCCGGGCACGGCGAAACAATCACGCCGTCCGCAATCCGCCGCTGCGCCGCGCGAATATCGGTCAGGGTAACAGGCATGAAAGGATAGTAGCATCCCGGAAACCGAGTGCGACTGGGAAACACTCAGTCCGCCGGCTTCCAACGCCTCCCGGTTCCCGGTCTCCGTCTCGTTCTCGTTCTCGTTCTCGTTCTCGTTCTCTCAGAATCAGTCGTTCGCCTGCGGAGCGGATGAGAGAGAAAAGAAGAGAGAGAACGAGAACGAGAACGAGAAAGAGAACGATTAAAATTTAGGTGAGGCGGAGCCGAGCATTCCGGGCGCGGCTACTTGATCCCCATCTTCTTCCTTTTTCGGTAGAGCGTGGCCTGATCGATGCCTAGAATCTCCGCCGCTTCATTCATGCTCGACGTGACCTCGAGCACGCGGCGAATGTGCTGCTCCTCGAGGGTCGCCAGCGAAACCATCGCGCCGGTCTGCAGCGGGGCGTCGAGCAACGCGCCGGGCGCCGACTCGTTCAGGCGAATCTCGATCGGCAGATCGGCGGCGGTGATTTTCTTTTCGTGCGTCAGGATGACCGCGCGCTCGATCGTGTTGCGCAGTTCGCGGAGGTTGCCCGGCCAGCTGTAGCGGCGGATGCATTCCGCCGCTTCGTCCGTCAAGCCATCGACGGTTCGCCCAAACTGGGTCGCGCAATGCCGCACGTAATGCTCGGCGAAGCGCAGCACGTCCTTCGGCCGCGCGCGCAGCGGCGGCATCTCGACCGTGATCACGTTGAGCCGGTAATAGAGATCCTCGCGAAACGCGCCCTCGGCCACGCGCTTCTTCAAATCACGGTTGGTGGCGGCGACGATGCGCACGTCGGAACGCCGCGTGATCGTCTCCCCCAGCCGCTCGTATTCCTTCTCCTGCAGGAGCCGCAGCAGCTTGGGTTGAATCTCCAGCGGCAGGTCGCCGATTTCGTCGAGGAACAGCGTGCCACCCTCGGCCGCCTTCACCTTGCCCCAGTGATCGCGCATCGCCCCGGTGAACGCCCCGCGCACGTGGCCGAACAGCTGGCTTTCGAGCAACTCCTTCGAGAGCGCGGGACAGCTCACGGTCACGAACGGCCTGTCCGCCAGATTACTCTGCGCGTGCAGCGCGCGGGCCGCCACGCTCTTGCCGGTGCCGCTCTCCCCAAGAATCAGCACCGAGGCGTTGCTCTTGGCTGCGCGCTGCAGCACGTCCATCACCGCCCGCATCACCGGCGTCTCGAAATCGATCAGCGGCTCCGGGCTCTGCGATTGGACTTCCTTCACCTCCTGCTCGAGCCGCTCGATCTTCTGGCCCATCTCGCTGAGCCGCCGCAAGCGGGCGAGCACCGCGTGAAATTGATCGCGCGTAAACGGCTTCTCCAAAAAATCCACCGCGCCCTGGTGCAGCGCCTGCACGGCGGTCTTCACCGTGCCCTGCGCGGAGAACATCACGATCGGCAGGTTCGGCCGCACCTTCAGCAGCTGCGGGATCAGCGTGAGTCCGTTGTGCCGACCGAGGTGCAGGTCGAGCAGCACCGCGTCGAACTTGTCCTCGCGCACGCGCTCCAGCGCCACGTCGCCGTTGGACGCGCTCGCGGCGAAGTGGCCCTCCTCCTCGATCAAGAGGCAGGTGGCTTCGCGGAAGATCTGATCGTCGTCGACTACGAGGAAATCCATGATGCAGGAGGCCGGCGTGGGGCGAAGCGGCGACACGCCGCGATCCCGCCCGGGCGGCGAATGATCGGCGAGAGCAGTAGACAGCCCGGCATGATTGGCAACTTTATGCTGGCACCGGCGCCGGGTTGAACGTGAGCAAAAACGTGGCGCCGTGGTCCGGCGTGCTTTCGAGCCGCAGGTCGCCGCGCATGTCCTGCATCAGTTTTTTCACAATGCTCAAGCCCAGCCCGGTCGATGGCTCGCCGCCCGTCGGCCGCGCGCTCAGCCGGCGGTACCGCCGGAAGATCTGCTGCTTGTCCTGCTCGGTGAACCCCGGTCCCTCGTCGGCGACGCGGACCTCGCCGCGACCGTCCGGCGTCTGGCCCACGACCACCCGCACCGTCTTGCCGGATGGGGAAAATTTCAGCGCGTTCGACACGAGGTTGTCCAACACCTGCTCCAGCGCGGCACGGTCGGCCTCCACCAGCGGGCCCTCCTCCTGTTGCTCGTGCAACAGCGCGATGTCCTTCCGCTGCGCGTGCTCGGCATGCCGCTGCACCACCGCGGCCGCGACGTCCTGGAGCAGCACGGGCTGAAATTTCATCGGCCGGCCATGATCGACCTCGGAGTTGGCCAGAAACTCCTTTACGAACGACAGCATCTGGTCGGTCGCGCGCAGGATGTTCGCGCCCATCCGCTGAAACCGCGAATCGTTGATCGACTTCGCCTTCTCATTCAGCAGCTGCACGCTCATCAGCATCCCGCCCAAGTGGTTTTTCAGGTCGTGCGCGAGAATGCCGAGCAACTCGTCCTTGTCCTCCGCGAGCTGCCGCAGCCGGTCGCGGGCGGTCTTGAGCGCCAGATGCGTGCGCACGCGTGACAACAGCTCGGCCGCGTTGAACGGTTTCGTGATGTAATCCACGCCGCCGCTCTCGAGCGCGCGCACGATGAGCGATTTGTCGTCCGCCGCGGAGAGAAAGATGATCGGGATGTCGATCCACGCGACGTTCGAGCGGATCCGCCGGCACACTTCGAAGCCGTCGAGCCCCGGCATCAGCACGTCGAGCAGGATCAGGTCGACCGGTCGCGAGCTGAGCCGGCGGAGCGCCTGCTCGCCGTCCAGGGCGGGCACGATGTCGTAGCCGAGATGGGCCAGCATGTCGCCCAGCACACGCAGATTGGTCTCCTGGTCGTCGACGACGAGGATGCGGGCGGCGGGGGTTTCGCGGTCTACGGCGCTCACGCGGATGGATTGGAGCCGGTCGGCGAATTGGGGGTTGCGGCGACTCCACCCGTCGTGGCGAGCGAGTGGATAAGCGCCGGGAAGTCTTTCAGACGATTCTCCATTCGCAAGATCGCGTATTCCTCTGCATCCCGCTGCAACGCCGCGCCGTAGTCGCGCAGCTCGCGGCGATCGTGCGCGCGGCCGAGCTCGTGCACGCGATGCGCGAACTCCTTCACCGCGCTGATGGCGCCGCTCTCGGAAACCTCCCGCCACGCACCGGCTTCGAGCTCGCGCAACGCCGCCGTCAGCGCCGGACCGTCCAGGACGATCCGGCTGCACGGCGTGGCGCCGGCGGGCTCCGTTGCAGCCGGTGCGGGCGGCCGCAAACTGACGAGCCCGCGCGTGTGCCGGGGCAGGAACGCAGCCAGTTCCTGGAACAACGCCTGCCGGGTGAAGGGCTTGCGGACATAGCCGGCGAAATAGCCGCGCAACACTTGTTCGTCATCCATCATGCTCGATGCGGTCACAGCAATCACGGGCAAGAGTTCCGTCCCCGGCATTTTTCGCAACTCGGCCAGCGCGGTGTGGCCATCCATCTCGGGCATCCGGATATCCATGAGTACGATGTCGGGCCGGTGTTGCCGGACCAAGTCGAGCGCTTCGCGGCCGTTCACGGCGAAGCGCAGCCGGTGCTCGGTGTTTTCGAAATATCCGGCGACCAGCTCGCGGTTCGACTCGTTGTCGTCAACGACCAGGAACTCGGCCGGCTCGAACTCGTTGAAGTCGACGTCCTCGACGAGGTCCGCGCGGGCGTTTTCCGGTAACCGGAGCGAGATGGTCACGTCGGGGAAGATCAGCCGGAAACGCGTGCCGCGGCCCACCTCGCTCTGCAGTGTCACCGTGCCGCCCATGCGTTGCGTGATGCGTTCGACGATGCTAAGCCCGAGCCCGGAACCCTGTTTCTCGCCCGCGCGCTGCGGATCGACCTGGACGAAAGGCTGGAAGATCTCGCGCTGCTTTTCGGGCGGGATGCCCACGCCTGTATCCGCCACCTCAATCTCCAGCGTGCCGCTGCCGCGATTGGCCGGGTGATGCGCCCAGCGGATGCCGAGCTTCACCGTGCCGTGCTCGGTAAACTTGATCGCATTGCCGATGAGGTTGACCACGATCTGCCGCAGCCTTGAGCGGTCGAGCATCAGGGCGTGCGGCAGGGCGGGATCGATCTCGCATTCCAGCACGAGCGTTTTTCGCGCGGCCTGCTGCGCGAAGACCGTGTGCATGAAATCGCTGAGTTCGCGCAGATCGGTCGGCTCGGGATGCAGCTCCACCACGCCGGCGTCGATCTTCGACAGGTCGAGAATGTCGTTGATGAGCTGCAGCAGCGACGTCGCACTCTCGCGGATCGCGCGCACCCGCTGCCGCGCCTTGCTGTCCGCGGGCAATTCGGTGGCCAGCAGATCGCTGAACCCGAGGATCGCGTTCATCGGCGTACGAATCTCGTGGCTCATGTTCGCCAGGAACGCGTTTTTCTCGCGCGCGGCGCTCTCCGCCCGGATCGCCTGCTCGGCGAGCAGCCGCTCGTTCTGTTCCTTGCGCAGCGCGATGCGCGAGAGATACAGCGCGATGATCCCCGCGCCCAACCCGAAGCCGCCGGCCAGCAGGGTGGCGAGCAGCGCCCGCTTGAGTTGATAACGCGTGGCTTCCCCGGACGCAGCCGCGATGTCTTCCGGATGCTGGTCCATCCGATCGATGGTGCTCCGGATCTTTTGCATGAGCACCATGCCCTCTTCCTCACGCGCGCGGTTGAAGCCGTTCGTGAACGTCGCCTTCCGCCGTTCGGCGATCGCGCGGCGCAGCGACGAGAGTTTCAGCTCGGCGAGCCCCTTCAGCACCAGCAGGTCCTCGCGCAGCCGCGGCTGGTCCATGACGGTTCCCGCCAGCGTGTCGAAGCGCTCCGGCAGCTCGTTTTCCGCGCGCTCGAACGGTTGGAGATATGCTTCGTCGCCGCTCAGCAGGAAACCGCGCTCGCCGGTTTCCGCATCTTGCAAGGCTGAG
Source organism: Opitutus terrae PB90-1 (assembly GCF_000019965.1). Lineage (GTDB taxonomy): Bacteria > Verrucomicrobiota > Verrucomicrobiia > Opitutales > Opitutaceae > Opitutus > Opitutus terrae. The sequence continues at coordinate 1,173,250 of NC_010571.1, read as the reverse complement.
AAGACCTGCCGCAGCGAACGCCGGAACTGCGCGGACTCGACCGAGGCTTCGAAGCTGTGGCTGAGGTTCAACCAAACCAGCACGCCAAGGACGATGCCGCCGAACGAAAGCGCCAGCCAGATGGTTACCAGGTAGGTATAGATCCGGGGATTGAGCAGGCGCATGCGAAAAGACACGGGCGCAGCGGGTTAGCCGCGGATTCGTCCGGCCGTAGAGCGGGCTTCTAAATGCCCAAATGTCAATCGGCGGGGTGACATTTCAGGTGGCTGCCGTGCCTGCCGCAGCGGCGAGGCCAGCGGCCGTTTTCGACTGCTCTGCAAAGGTCGCGCGGTCAATCCGTGAGCGCTGCGCAGGTCAGCCGATTGTCCGGCGGACAGTGGAATGCTGCCCGACCGGGTGCACGGAGGAGGCGAACGTCATGAAGACCGCCGGAACACGGCGGAACGGAGGATGAGTTGAAGCATGGGGAAAATTCGCGCGATGAACGCCTTCTCAGTCCGCGCGCCCTCCGCGGGCTTTTCAGGCCGCACCGGGGCGTTCGTGCAGCCTGCATGCCGGTGGGACCGGCCGTTCAACGCAGCCGTGCATGGTGCGGATCCAGTAGCCAGATCTGTTTCTCGAACGCGCGCATGGCGCCGTAAAGAACTGTTGCGGTCGAGAGATCGGCGGCCGCCCGCGCGCGGCGGAAAGCCGTCGCCAAGCTGCGTCCGCACGCCTGACAGGCTTTCACGCAGAGCCGCTGCAGCCATTGCACGCGTCCCATCCGCCAGCGACCCGGAGCCGCGCGCATGGGCATCGGTGAGAGAGGCTCCGTTGAAAGTTGATCGCGATCGATTTCGCGCAGGCGGTGTTCGATGGCAATGCGCGCTTCCACCAAGGTGGCGAGCATCGTCTCCACGTCGGCCGATGACGACGGCTGGGCGTCGTTCGGCAAAGCCGCCAGGCCGGCGCGGATCGAAGCTTCCCACTGCTGCAAACCTTGCTGCGCCGAGCGAAGCTGGTGCGCGAGCCGGAGGCGGCGTTTCTCGGTGGCGGTAAGCGTGGCGGACACGGCGAAACGGGAGTTCAAGCGGGAAGGGAAGGAGCCGGTCACGCCGCAAGACTCGACCAAACGGGCGTCAATGAGGACGGCAGTTCGCGCGGCGTGAAGACGAGGTCCGCCGGCAGCGTGATGTTCTCGACGCCGACGTGATGAAACACGTGCCAGGCAACCGCCGCCTCCGACTCAGTCCGGGCGTGCATGCAGAGCACGATCCGACCATCCGCGATTTTCTCCCGCAGCCGTTTGCTGGTTTCCAGCGGCAATCCCAGCGTCTCGAGCTGACGGCGCACCTCCGCGGAATCGAAGCCCCGGCGAAACAGACGGCCAAGCAATCCGGCTGCGGCCACGGGCCAGTGGGATGCACGCGGAATGTTCGTGAACGTCTTCAGCCAGCAGCAAACGCTGTTCGGAGCCCGCCGCTGGGGAAACACCGCGGAAATCCGCGCGGCGGGAATCCCGGCTCGGACGAGCCGGATAATCGCAATATCGGCCTGTAGACGGGACAGCGCATCGGCGAACACGGGAAGGGAAGACATGATTGGGAGGAGTTGAAGTACCCGGGGAGCTCCAACTCCGGCCGGATACGGATTGGTGGGTGGTGGATCTTCCACCTAGCTCAGGCCGTTCCAGTTCTCGCACTCCGTGTAAGTGACCGCCTAATGCTCATTTGTATTTTCTTCTGAGCGTCACGGCCGCCCCAGGTTCCCGCAAATTGCAAATCGTTCGGCCCGCAACGTGCACTCTGCAAGCCGTGGATGTCCGGAGGATCGCCCGCACCGTTCTTTGGTCGTCGGACACGTGCTGCGCGTGAGCTGAGCGAGAGCCCCACCGGTTCCGAAATGCGTTGCTCCCTGTTTGCTCGAACTTAGAACCGTCACTTCCGCGGACTGATCCGGTACGAAAATCCGCGCCCACGGTCGACCTTGCTCCTATTTCCAAGGACTAATCACTTTCCCAAACGGGCTCTTCGATGTTCCAGGTAACCTTTTCCGAGCAGAGCATGCGCGAACTGAACAAGCTGGATAAGCTGGCGCAGCTCGACGTGATCGATCCGATCAGCAGCTTGAAGCGCTCCGATCTCGCTCATCCGCGTGAGCCGCTCGGCCGGTTTCATCGCGGCGACCGGCTCTACTACCGGCTGCGGTCCGGCGATTATCGCTTCTATTTCGAAGTGCACGGGGAGACGATCCACACGCACTACATCCTGCACAAAAACTCGCTCGAGGATTTTCTGCTGCGCAACAAACTGCCGGTCACCGAGCAGCAACTGGTGGAGCAGCACTCCAAGTTCTGGAAATACCTCGACAGCCTCACCAAATGAACGCCGCCGACAAAGACCTGCAGCAGCGCGAGGATCCCTACAACGTCACGCAGGCGAGTCGGATTTACTTCCTGCCGAATCTGATGACGGCGGGAAATCTGTTTTGCGGTTTCATGGCCGTGGTGAGTTGTGTCCACGCCCGGCTCGCTGAAACCGCCGCCACACTGGAGTATCTCGACGGCAGTCCGGCCGATCATTATCGCTATGCCGTCTGGTTCATCTTGGGAGCGGCCGCTTTCGATACGCTGGACGGGAGACTGGCCCGGATGGGCGGACGCGAATCGCTCTTCGGCGCCGAATTCGACTCGCTCGCCGACGTCGTTTCGTTCGGGTTCGCGCCGGCGTTGCTGATGTTCTTCTTCATCCTGTCGCCGACACAGGGCATCCCGTGGTTTCGCAACATCGGTTGGTTCGTTGGCTTCGTCTTTCTGCTCTGCGCGGCGATCCGGCTGGCGCGGTTCAACGTGATCACGAACCCGCTGCTCCACCGCGGGAGCAAAGAACTGAACAAGGACTTTGTCGGTCTGCCGGTCCCCGCCGCAGCTGCGACGGTCGCTTCTCTCGTGCTCTTTTTGCTCAAGCTGGCCGAGTCCGACAAGTCGCTCAAAAGCGGCGCGCTGGGGCTGCCATTTCTGATGGTTTTGATCGCCATGCTTATGGTCAGCACCGTCCGTTATCCGAGCGGCAAAAAGGTCGACCTCCAAACCACGACACGGCTGCGCAATTTCGTCTACATCCTCGCTGTGATCGGGCTGGTGGTCCTCTTCAAGGAAGTCGCCGTGCTGGGCGTTTGCCTCGGCTACATCTTCTTCGGTCTGGTCCGACACTGGCGCCGGCCTCATGTCGCGCACGGTCATCCGAGCACCACCGCCCGTTCTGCGGATTCCGTGTGAACAATCCCTCAACGGTTGCCGAACAACTTTGCGCCTGTGAGCAACCGCTCGGTTATTGGTTCGTCCGCGCCGAGTTTTTCACCGTGGTTCGTCGCCCTGTTTCAGAGGAGGAATGGCCAGTTACTGGTCTTGTTGGCTCCGTATAAGAATACGGCTCTAATTCCTTATTGAACCCCTCTTCATTTAGCCTTTGTTAGCTCTTCACGCGCGCACTCGCGCGACCCCGCATGAAATTCAAAATCAATCGCGACCATTTCGCCAACGGACTCGCTCAGGTGCTCAACGTCGTTGGTTCCAAGGCCACGATGCCGATCCTCAGCAACGTGCTGATCGAAGCGGAAAAGGATCAGATCTCGCTCACGACCACGAATCTCGACCTGGGCATCCGCTGCAAGATCAAGGCCGAGGTGAAGGAAACGGGGGCCGTGACCCTGCCGGTGAAACGGCTGGCGACGATCGTGCGCGAGTTGCCGAATGTGGATGTGACGGTGGACGCTTCGCCGAATCACCAGGTGAAGCTCGCGTCGGGTGGCTCGAATTTCCGCATCATGGGCATCGGCAAGGAGGAGTTCCCGCCGCTGCCGGAGTTCGGCGAGGAAAAATCCTTCACGCTGGAGCAGAGCGAACTCACCTCGATGCTCAAGAGTGTGGCGTATGCGCAATCGACTGATGAAACGCGCTACATTCTCAATGGCGTCTATTTCAATTTCAAGGACGGCAAGCTTTCGCTTGTCGCGACGGATGGCCGACGACTCGCGCTCGTGTCGAAGGAACTCGAGGTTCCGGCGGACAGCGCGGGCGCGATCATTCTGCCGGCGAAGACTGTGTCGGAATTGATGCGGCTGCTCGACAAAGGCGAGAAGCTAAAGATCAACTTTAACGATCGCCGGGCTGCGTTCCAAATTGCGACCGACAAGGACTCCAGCGGCCTGGTTGAGAGCGTCTATCTCTACTCGAAGGTGGTGGAGGGCAATTACCCCAACTACCAGCAGGTCGTGCCGAAGGAAACGCACCAGCGCATCAAGCTCGAGCGCGAGCTCTTCCTGCAATGCGTGCACCGCGCCGCGCTCGTGTGTTCGGAGAAATCGAACTCCGTCAAAATCAAGCTTTCGAGCAATCTGCTCGAAATCACCGCGCAAAGCCCTGACTTCGGCGAAGCGCACGAATCGATGGCCATCGGTTACAGCGGGCCGGAGCTGCAGGTTGCGTTCAACCCGGCATTCGTGATGGATCCGCTCCGCGCGCTCACCAAGGACGAAATCTTCTTCGAACTGAAGGATGACGTCAGCCCCGGCGTGTTCAAGACGTTGGACAGCTTCCTTTGCGTCATCATGCCGGTACGCCTGAGCTGATCCGTCTGGGTGTGGCACGGGCGTATCGCCCGCGGGCAACGTTTCGCGCCGCCAGAGATGGGCGCCAGGCCCAAGCCATACCACGCCACTTTCGCCAACAACGCGATTGAGCCTGTCCCCGACAGGCGTATGGTTCGCCGTCCCTTTGATGCAGTTTCCCTATCTCATCCTGACGGCGATCATCGCCTCGCTCGCGGTGATGCAGATCAATCACCGGGTGGCGTCACCGATGCTCTCGATTCTCGATCGTTGGCTGCGCTGGCTGGTGTTTGCCTTCGGCGGTGCGCAGATATGCATCGGCTTCAAGCTCATCGACCGGCCGTATTGGGTGCTGGTGCTGGTGTTGATCATCGTCTGGTTTTTGGGCGAAACGATGCTGAATTGGCTGCGGATTCACGCGTTGAGCGTAAGCCCCATGCCGTTGTTCCCCCGCTACGAGGTCAACGAGGATGGCGACGAATGGCCGATCCAGCCGCGGCTGTTGAAGCTGCGCGAGTGGCTGCGCGGGCAGGGCTTCAAGCAAGTGCAGGCGTTGAAAGCCGAGATCGGCCCCGGCATCTACCTGCGCGTGTCGATGTATCAAAGCACCGACGCGCACACGCGCGTGCAGGTCACCTTTATTCCCCAAGCCAGCGGTGCCATCACGGTGTGCCTTGCGGCAATGTCGATGACCACGGACGGTGAACGCTACATCACCGACAACCTTTACGTACCGTTCGCCGGCTTCTATCCGGCGCACTGGTTCGTCGAACGCACGCCATGGCGCCGGTCGCTGCGCCGGCTGCTGGCGCGGCATCACGTTCGACTCGGCCAAGCGAAAGCCACGCTCGAGCCGTGGACGGTGGATCCGTTGACCGACGTGAACGCCTCGCAGCAGGAACTCGATCGCGTGAACACGGAGTTGGGTTTTCTGCATCATCCCCCGGAGCGCGACGATCTTGGCAAGATCACCCACGAGGGCCGCTACCGCGTCTGGAAAGAAATCTGGATGCTGAACTATCTCGGCCGCGCGATGCGCTACGAGTAGGTTTTCGCTCCGCGGAAACCTCACCCGCCGATATAGCTCATCTCGATCTTCTCCCGCGCTTCTCCAGCCGCCAGCACTTCGGCGCGTTCGTCGCTGTAGCGATCCATCCGGCCAAACCAGATGCGCGCGAGATAGCGGCCGAGCTCCGCCTCGGTGGCGCCGGTGCGCAGGCAGCCGAGCACGTCCCAACCAAGCGAAGCGAAGAGGCAGGTGAACAGTTTCCCATCGGCGGACAGCCGCGCGCGGTGACAATCGCGGCAAAACGGCTCGGTGACGGAACCGATCAAGCCGATCTCGCCGCCGCCATCGCGATAACGATAGCGCGAGGCCACCTCGCCGCGATACGCCGGCCCGCAGGGCTCCAGCGGCCAGCGAGCGGCGATCCGGCTCACAACCTCCTGCGCCGGCACCACGCGATCGGCGGACCAGTGGTTTGTGTTGCCGACGTCCATGAACTCGATGAACCGCAGCGTATGGCCCCGGGCCCGGAAATAGTCGCACAGCTCCAGCAGCTCGCCGTCGTTCACGCCGCGCTGCACCACGCAGTTGATCTTTACCGGCAATCCGACCGCCGCCGCGGCGTCGATTCCACGGAGCACGCGGTCGACCTTGAACCCGAGCCCGTTCATCCGCCCCGCGGTTTCGTCCTGGAGCGAATCCACCGAGACGTTCACGCGATCGAGTCCGGCCTCGCGCAGAGACGGAGCGTATTTTTCCAGCAGCCAACCGTTGGTGGTGAGCGCGAGGTCTGGCACGCGCAGCTCCTGCTTGAGGCTGCGCACGAGGTCCGGTACGTCCGCGCGCAGCAAGGGCTCGCCGCCGGTGAGGCGAACCTTCGTGACGCCGAGCTGTTGGAAAGCGCGGACGATCCGGGTGATCTCCGCCTGCGACATCAGCTGCGGATCGCGGAGGAACGCGTGCGCCGGGCCGAACACCTCCTTCGGCATGCAGTAGGGACAGCGGAAATTGCAGCGGTCGGTCACCGAAATGCGCAGGTCGCGCAACGGACGGTTGAACTGGTCGACAAGCTGACTCATGTAAGAGCGGCTTCATGCCGCGATCTGGGGGAGAGAATCTCATTCACTCGCGGCGTAAAGCCCCTCCTACAGATTGGGCATGATTACTCCGGCCGAAGCTGAAGCCACGATCCAGCGCCACGTTTCGCCGTTTCCCACGGAAATTTGTCCGCTGCTGCACGCGCACGGTCGCGTACTCCGCAGCGAACTGCGGGCCGACCGTGATCTGCCGCCGTTCGATCGCGTGACCATGGACGGATTCGCCCTGCGGGCGGCGGCAGTGGCAAAAGGCGTGCAAACGTTCCGGATCGAGGCCCTCCAGCCGGCCGGCGTCCCTGCGGCCACACTGAGCACTGCCGCTGACGCCTGCGTTGAAGTCATGACCGGAGCGATGCTGCCAAGTGGCGCAGATGCGGTGGTGCCGTATGAAGACACCGCCCGCGAAGGAGCGACCATGCGGCTGCTCGACCGCGCCACAGTGACGCCTGGCGCCGCCGTGCACCGGCGGGGCAGCGATCACCGTGCGGGCGATCGCGTGGTGCGTGCCGGACTGCGGCTGAGCGGACGCGAAATCGCGATCGCCGCCTCGATCGGCGCCGGTGCGCTCTCGGTGGCCGCGCAGCCGCGCATCGCGCTGATCGCCAGCGGCGACGAATTGGTCGAACCCGATGTGGCCGTCGCACCGCACCAGATCCGCCGCAGCAACGATTATGGCCTGCGCGCCGCGCTGATCACCGCTGGCTACCCCCGCGTCGAAAACTTCCACCTCCGTGATGTGCGGCACGAGATCGACGCGCTGATCGAGCGCGTGCTGCGCGAAAACGACGTGATCGTGATGACCGGCGGAGTTTCCAAGGGGAGGTTCGATTTGGTGCCGGCCGCGCTCGAGGCGCAGGGTGTGCGGAAGATCTTTCACGGCGTCGCCCAGCGGCCGGGCAAACCGTTCTGGTTTGGCGGTACGACAGGTGGACAGTTGGTTTTCGCACTGCCGGGAAATCCCATTTCCGCCTACACGTGCCTTCACCGTTACGTCCTGCCCGCGCTTGATCTTGCGAGTGGGCTCGACGCGTCGCCCAACGTCGGTGCGGCGTTAAGCGAGCGAATCACCTGTCCCACGCCACTGACCTTTTTCCTGCCGGTGAAATTAGCGACCGGACCACGGGCCGAGCTGCTCGCGACGCCGCGCTGGCCCAACACGTCGGGCGATCTCGCAGGTTTGAGCGACACGGACGGGTTCGTCGAGCTGCCGCCGGAGCAGCGCGAGTTTCCCGCGGGCACCGTCCTCCGCGTCTTCCGCTGGTAGCCGCGCGGAGCGTGACCATTCCTTCAGAAACCAGGCCGCTGCTCGGGATCGGCGCTGTCGTCACGGCGCGGCGCGCCTCGCCAGCGTTGCAGGCGCGCGGGTGAACTGCATACTTCCGGGCATGCTCTCCCACGTCGATGCCCAGGGTAAGCCGACCATGGTGAATGTCGGTGAAAAGCCCGTCACCGCGCGCACCGCCCATGCCGTGGCGGTCGTGTCGCTGCCGCCGGAACTCGCGGCGCTCCTGAAGGACGGCGAGATCAACACCAAGAAGGGGCCGGTGTTTCACGCCGCGGTCCTCGCCGGAGTGATGGGCGCCAAGCACACTGGCGACCTGATCCCACTGTGCCATCCATTGCCGCTCGAAGATTGCCAGATCGAGATCCGCAGCGATCCAAGCCGTCGCGACGTGGCCATCCACTGCCGCGTGCAGACCCACGCGAAGACCGGCGTCGAAATGGAGGCGCTGACCGGCGCGACGATCGCGGCGCTGACGCTCTACGACATGGGCAAGGCCGTCTCGCCGGGCATCGTCATCCGTGAGATTCGGCTGCTGGAAAAAACCGGCGGCAAGCGCGACTACAAGGTGGAGGAATAAGTCGCCAGCCCGACCGCGCCGTCGCCGTGCGCGGATTTGTTCCGCTTCGCGTTGCGCCACGTGCATCGCTGATCATTGGTCTGGGCCTACGTTTCGCATGCCGACCGTTTCGATTCGCTATTTCGCCCTGCTGCGCGAGCAGCGCGGGCTCTCCGAGGAACGCCTCACCACGGAAGCGGCCACGCCTGATGCGCTCTACGCCGAGCTGCGGGCGCGGCACGGCTTCACGCTGCCGCCGGACCGCGTGCGTGCGGCCATCGACGGCGAATTCGTTTCATCCGGCGCGCCCTTGCGCGACGGGCAGGCGGTGGTGTTCATCCCGCCCGTGGCGGGAGGCTGAGACATGTTTCATATTTCCCGCACAGCGATCGAGCCCCTCGCCGCGGCCCGGCAACTCAGCGACGCGCAGGCCGGCGCCTGCGTCACGTTCGAAGGCTGGGTGCGCGAGCACAACGACGGCCGAGCGGTGTGCCAGCTGGAATATGAGGCGTACGCCGAGCTCGCCGAACGCGAGGGCGCGAAAATTCTCGCGGAGGCGCGCGCCCGTTTTTCAGTACTGGGCGTCGCGGGCATTCATCGGGTGGGTTTGCTGCAGATCGGCGAGCTCGCCATGTGGGTCGGCGTCGTCGCCGCGCATCGCGGGGCGGCGTTCGAGGCGTGTCGCTACATCATCGACGAGGCCAAGGCCCGCTTGCCGATTTGGAAGAAAGAGCACTACGCCGGCGGGGCCACTGCTTGGATCAACTGCGCCGTCCGTGGTGGCCACGCAGGTGCTCCTCGGGCCGGGAGTTGATGGATACGCAGCGCCCGCGCGCGCGCTCGTCGTTGCGGGAGCCCGGAACGGTCGGACAGGGAAACCCTGAGGCGCGAGCGAGTTGTCATGAAAGCCGCGAGGGCGAGTTGCCGAATGCTCCGGTCGTTATTCGTTTGGCGCTCGCGCGTCCGGCTGGTCCCGAGCTGCGTCCCGCGGTGCATGTGAAGGTTTCGATACAAAGGAAAATTGCCGCCGGCTTTGCCGTGGCGGCCCTCCTGTTGGCGCTGATCACCGGCGCGGCGCTGCGGAACGCATTTCGCTTCGATGACACCTTCCGGTGGGTGGACCATACCCATGCGGTGTTGCGGGAGGTCGAACAGGTACTCGCGAATCTGCTGATCGTGCAAAGCGCCGGCCGCGGTTTCGTCCTGAGCGGCAGCGAGGATGTCCTCGCCCCCTTGAACCAAAGCCGGGTCGAACTGGCCGCAGCGATGGAGCAGCTGCGCAAGCTCACCGCCGACAACCCGATCCAACAGGAGCGGTTGCGCGCACTGGCCCCCGTTACGGAACGCGTCGTGCAGGCGATGGAGGAGCAACTGCAGCAACGCCGCGCCACCGCCACCGTGATCGGAGGTGAAGCACCGGTGCTCCTGCGCACCCAGGCAGACGTGGATCGGGCGCGGGAGATCATTCGCGCCATTCGTTTTGAGGAGCAGCGGCTGCTGGCGGAACGCATGCGCGCCGCCCAGCGCACCGCTCACGGAACCGTCACGGCCTCAGTGGCCGCGACGGTCGTGGCGCTGCTGTTCGTGCTGGCTTCGGTCTGGCTGGTGCGGCGGGATTTTGGCGAACGCGTGCGCTCCGAACAGGCGCTGCGGCAGAGCCAGCAGATGTTCAAGCGGCTTTTCGACAACGCGCCGGACGCCACGGTTCAAGTCGACCAACAGGGTCGCATCGTACGCGCCAACCGCCAGATCGAGGCGCTCTTCGGCTGGGAGCGCGGCGAGTTGTCCGGCCGGCGCATCGACGAACTGCTGCCGCCGCGGTTTGCCTCGCGGCATTCCGCCCACCTCGCGGCCTATTTCGTCGCGCCGCGCACCCGCCCCATGGGCGTCGGCTTGGAGCTGTTTGGCCGGCGGCGCGATGGCTCGGAATTCCCGGTCGACATCATGCTCAGTCCGCTCGAAACCGAGCAGGGGATGCAGGCGCTCGCCGTCATTCGCGACGTGACGGAGCGCAAGCGAATCGATGAACAGATCCGCCGTCTGAACCTCGATCTGCAGCTGCAGAACGCCCGGCTCGAGCTGGTGAACAACGAACTCGAGGCGTTTTCCTATTCCGTTTCCCACGACCTGCGCGCGCCGCTGCGCCACATCGACGGGTTCGCCAGTCTGCTGGCCAAGCACGCCGCCGGCACCCTCGATGAGAAGGGCCAGCGCTTCATCACGATCATCTCTGACGCGGCGCGGCGTATGGGCCGGCTGATCGACGACCTGCTGACTTTTTCCCGCATGGGCCGGGCCCAGCTCGAAACCATGACGGTTGATCAGAACCAGCTGATCACGGATGTGATTCGCGACAACGAGCTGGATCGCGATCAGCGCATCGAATGGCAGCTCGAGCCGCTCCCGGCCGTGCGGGCGGATCCGGCCATGTTGCGGCAGGTCTGGTTCAACCTGCTGGGCAACGCGGTGAAATATTCGGCGCGCGCCGAACCGCCGCGGATCGAGGTCGGCTGGCGATCCGACCCGGAGAATTCCGCCAGCCAGGTGTTCTTCGTCCGCGACAACGGCGTCGGCTTCGACATGCGCTATGCCGCCAAGCTGTTCGGCGTCTTTCAGCGGTTGCATGCCGAGTCCGAGTTCGAGGGCACCGGCATCGGCCTCGCCAATGTGCGACGCATCATCATGCGTCACGGCGGCCGCGTGTGGGCCGAAAGCACCCCGGGCGCTGGCGCTACCTTCTTCTTTTCCCTGCCGGTGAACGCCACTTCCTCCACGGGGTCCTGACGCGTACATCAGCCCAATCGAGGTGAAGCCCCCCTCCCCGGCGGGCTCGAATGGGAGTGATGCCGGAAGGGCGGCGCCGCGCTCCGCCTTCCCGCCCAGGGCCGACCGCGCGGAGATGAATCCGATTTGCTCGCCGCGTGTGGAACGGACATCCATGCTGATGCGGTGAGAACCGTCGATTGCGTGACTCTGCCGGCGGCCATCCGCCCGGTGTACCGCAGCCTCCCACCTTTCCTTTCATGAAGATCCTGCATCTTGAAGACGACGTTCACGACGCCGCCCTGGTCGAGCAGCTGTTGCGGCAGCCGTGGCCCGATTGCGAGATCGTCCATGTCACCAACCGCTCCGACTACGCGGCCGCGCTGCAGGCTGGCGGTTTCGATGTCGTGCTGTCCGATTTTTCCCTGCCAGAGTTCGACGGCGCGGCCGCGCTGCAGCTGGCACAGGAGCGTGCCCCGGAGGTGCCGTTCATTTTCCTGTCCGGCAACATCGGCGAGGACCGCGCGATCGAAGCGCTGCGCGCAGGGGCGCAGGATTACGTGCTGAAGGACCGCGCGAAACGACTTGTGCCCGCGATCCAACGCGCGTTGCGCGCGCGAGACGAACGGCGGCACACCCGGCGCATCGAGCTCGAGCGCGAACACCTCGCGGCCACGCTGGAGAACACGCCCGATTTCGTCGGATTGACGACCCTCGACGGCCGCGTGTTCTACCTAAACCGCGCCGCACGGCATCTGCTGGGTTTTGACGACGGCCCGCTGCCCGGTGATCTCACGGTCGCGCGGCTGCATCCGCCGGAAGTGCTCAGCCGGCTGCTCAATGAAAACTTCCCGCTCGCCCGTCGGGAGGGGCTTTGGTCCGGCGAGAGCGTGCTGATCGCGAAAGACGGACAGGCCCTGCCGGTGGCGCAGGTCATTATTGCCCATCTCGACGCCAGCGGCGGCGACGGGCATTTTTCGATCGTGATGCGCGACTTGACCGCGCGACGGCGCAACGAAGCGCTCGTCAACGGCCAGAACCAAGTCCTGGAAATGGTCGCGGGCGGCGAGCCGCTCGACGACACGCTCACCACGCTGCTGCAATTCATCGAGCGCCAGTGCGAGGAGATGATCTGCTCGATTCTGCTCGTCACCGAGGATGGGCAGCGGCTGCGGCATCTCGTCGCGCCGCGGCTGCCGGCGGCAGTGGCCGCAGCGCTGCAGGACATTCCCATCGGTCCGGCGGCGGGTTCGTGTGGCGCGGCCGCATTTCGTCGCTCCACGGTGGTGGTGGAGGACATCGCGACCGATCCGCTGTGGGAGGATTATCGCGCAGCCGCGCTCGCCGCCGGACTGCGCGCGTGCTGGTCGTCGCCGATCTTCGACGTCGCGCACCGGCTGCTTGGCACGTTTGCCGTGTATCTCACGCGTCCCGGTGCGCCGACAGCGCGACACCGGCAACTGGTGGATGTCGGCGTGCATGTCGCGGCGATCTGCCTCAGCCGCTACGAGACGGAGCGCCAGTTGCGCGCACAGGCCGATATCCTCAACAAGGCCGGCGATGCGATCATCGTCACCGATCCGAACGGCCGCGTGACGTTCTGGAATCAAGGCGCCGAACGCACCTTCGGCTGGTCCGCCGCCGAGGCGCTCGACCGACTCGAACACGAGCTATTTCCTTCGCGCACGGTGGCGGAGGAAGACGCAGCCAACCAGGCTGCCGCCGAGAACCGCGAGTGGCGCGGCGAAGTACGGCTGGCCGATCGCCAAGGCGTGGTGCACGTGATGGAAACGCGCCTCACGCCGATCCGCGACGACGCCGGCCGGCCGCAAGGACGGCTGTCCATCGCGACGGATGTGACCGCGCAGCGCCGGATCGAGGAGCAGTTCTTCCGTGTGCAGCGGCTCGAGAGCATCGGCATGCTCGCGGCCGGCATCGCGCACGATCTCAACAACGTGCTCGCGCCGATCCTGCTTGCCGCGCCCATGCTGCGCGATCACGCGACGGATCCGGGCGACATCCGCATGATCGCCACGCTGGAAAAAAGCGCGGAGCGCGGCGCTGCGCTGGTGCGGCAGATCCTCGGGTTCGCGCACGGCGCCGATGGCGAACTGCGGGTGATCCAACCAAAACACCTGCTGCGCGACATCGCGACCTTCGTCGAGGAGACGTTTCCGAAATCGATCAAGCTCGACAGCTTGGTGCCTTCAGACCTCTGGCCGGTGAAGGCGAACGCCACGCAACTCCACCAGGTGCTGCTCAATCTTTGCGTCAATGCGCGCGACGCGATGCCCGCCGGCGGCACGCTCACGCTCCGCGGCGAGAACTGCGTGCTCGATGAGATCGCCGCCGCTAACATCGAGGGTGCGAGCCCGGGCGCCTTCCTGGTGATGCACGTTCAGGACACCGGCACCGGAATCGCGCCGGAAATTTTCGCACGGATCTGGGAGCCATTTTTCACCACGAAGGGCACCGGTAAGGGCACTGGACTCGGCCTCTCGACCGTGCGCGGCATCGTCGAGAGCCACGGGGGCTTCTGCACGGTGCAGACGGTGCTCGGTCGCGGCACGGTGTTCCGGATCTACCTGCAGGCCGCCGAGGCCGCCACGAGTCAGCCGGGGGAAAGTCTCTCCGTCCCCTTTGCGCCGCGCGGCGTGGGCGAACTCGTGCTGGTGGCCGACGACGAGCCCGGCATTCGCAATACCGCCGCGGCTATGCTCGCGCGCCACGGTTACCGCGTGCTCACCGCCGCCGATGGCGCGGAAGCGATCGCGTTGTTCGCCCCACGCAGCAAGGAGATCCGCGTCGTGATCACCGATCTGGCGATGCCGAACCTCGACGGCGCCGCGCTGGCCAGCGTGGTCGAGCGGCTCAACCCGGACGTGCGCATCGTTGCCGTCAGCGGACACGCGCCCGATCCCGAAGCGAAACCGCCGATCAACCAGTTCACCGATGCCTTCCTCCTCAAACCCTTCCGGCCGGAGGTGTTGCTGACCACCGTTCACGAGGTGCTGCGCAGCCCGCCCAATCTTCCGCCCTGATCCGCAGGGGCTCCTGAGCGCCGCCAGCCGATTTCCGAAAAAATGCAAGCCTGATCGTCGCCACCCCATCGCGAATTGCCTTGCTTTCACCCGGTTACCATGACTCCTTCCCGGACATCGTTAGAGAAAGCGTTAGATGACAGTATCTGGTGAGTCGTAGGCTGAGCGATTGCTTAAGTGATGATTTCGAAACCCACGGTGGGAACGGACTCTGGCAGCGACGATGAATCTACGAGAAATCATCAATGAGTAATTCGAAACTATACGTCGGCAATCTGTCCTTCAAGACCACCGAGGAAGAGCTCCGCTCCGCTTTCGGCCAGTTTGGTTCCGTGACCGATGTCTACGTTGCCATGGACAAGATGACCGGCCGCCCGCGCGGTTTTGCGTTCGTCACCATGGGCACGGCCGAAGAGGCGAAGGCCGCGGCGGAAAAGCTGAATGGCACCGATCTCGGTGGCCGTCAGCTGACCGTCAATGAAGCCCGTCCGAAGGAAGAGCGCCCCAGCGGCGGCTTCGGCGGTGGCGGCCGTGGCTTCGGCGGTGGCGGCCGTGGCGGTTTCGGCGGTGGCCGCGATCGCGGCGAGCGCCGTTACTAATCAGATCAATCTAACGAATTGATTTTCCAGGACGGAGCTCCTCCGGGGCTCCGTCCTTTTTTTCACCGGCGCAGCCCCCTGCCCGGATCCAGCCGCGCGCATTCCGGGTCGTGAAGCCGCGCCGAACCGCGGGTTCGTTTCCTTCGACCCGCTCGCTCGTATGCCTTTCAAAGCTCTGCAACTTTCCGCTCCGGTTCTTCGGGGCGTGGTCGCGGCCGGTTACACCGACCCGACGCCCATCCAACTTCGCGCCATTCCCGTCGTGCTCGGCGGTGGCGATCTCATCGGCTCGGCCCAGACCGGCACGGGCAAGACGGCCGCGTTCGCGCTGCCGATTCTCACGCGGCTCGGCGCGCACGCCGCGCGCGCGCCGCGGGTGCTCGTGCTCGAACCCACGCGCGAGCTCGCGGCCCAGGTGGAGACGGCTTTCCGCGATTTCGCGCGCTTCACCGATCTCCGGACCGTCGCCGTGTTCGGCGGCGTCGGCTACGGCCTGCAGCGCACCGAGCTGAAACGCGGCGTCGACGTCATCGTCGCGACGCCCGGCCGGTTGATGGACTACCTGCACGATCGCACGATCAACCTGCAGGGGGTCGAGATCCTGGTGCTCGACGAGGTCGACCGGATGCTCGACATGGGCTTCCTGCCAGTCGTGAAGGACATCATCCAGCGCTGCCCGCGCCAGCGACAGACGTTATTCTTCTCCGCCACGGTGCCGCCGGAGATCCAGGCGGTCGCGTCGTTCGCGCTGCGCAATCCGACGCGCGTTGAGGTCGGCGTGAACCGCTCGGTAAACGAATCCGTGAAACACGCGCTTTACCCCGTGGCCGCCGATCAGAAATTCGAGCTGCTCGAAGCGCTGCTCGCACGGACCGACTTCGACAGCGTACTGGTCTTTTCCCGGACCAAGCACGGCGCGGACAAGATTGCGCGCAAGCTGAAGGCGGCGAACCACTCGGTCGCGGTGCTGCACGCCAACCGTTCCCAAAACCAGCGCATCGAGGCGCTCGCCGGCTTCAAGTCAGGCAAATACGAGATCATGGTCGCGACCGACATCGCCGCGCGGGGCATCGATGTCGCCGGCGTCTCACACGTGATTAACTACGACGTGCCTGAGAAGCCGGAGGATTACGTACACCGCATCGGCCGCACCGGCCGGGCGCAGGCCGTGGGCGATGCGTTCACGCTTGTTACGCCGGAAAACGCGCACGACGTCCGCGACATCGAACGTTTCATCGGCCAGAAAATTCCGGAGCTGCGGCTGGCGGGATTCTCGTATCGACCGTTCGTGGCGCGCCCGCCGCAGGTGCAACCGCCGCGCCCGCCCGGCAGTCTGCCGGGGCAGATCCGGCACAAGGGCAGCTTCAACCGCTATCGCGGCCGGCGGTAGATCGAATGTGCCCATAGGACGTAGCGGTCCTATCGGCTGTATTCGACCCTCGGGAAATTTCTGGTCGCGCCGCCACACCGGCTCTGCCACCGCAATGGCATGCCCAACGTCGCCGCGATCGCACGCCACCTCACGGCGCTCAGCGCGTGCCGGCGCTGCCCGGCCATGCTGAAGCCGGTGGTCGTCGGCCGGCCGGTGCCGAGCCGGATCATTCTCGTCGGCCAGGCACCGGGCGACAAGGAGCCGAAGCTCGGCCGCCCCTTCGCGTGGACCGCCGGCAAGACGCTATTCAAGTGGTTCAACGAAGCGCTCGGCTGGACCGAGGACGAGACCCGCAACCGAATCTACTTCGCGGCCGTGTGCCGTTGTTTTCCCGGCAAGCGGCCCGAAGGCGGCGATCGCGTGCCGAATCCCGAGGAGATCGCCAACTGCGCCAGCTGGCTCGAACGCGAATTCGAGTTGCTGCAGCCCGCGCTCGTGCTGCCCGTCGGCAAGCTCGCCATCGGCCGCTTCCTGCCGCTGCCGCTCGCGCCGCTCCACGACATCATTGGCCGGAAATTCGCGATCGAGTTCCACGGCCACCGGCTCGACTGCATTCCGCTGCCGCATCCGTCCGGCGCCTCGCCGTGGCATCGGATCGAGCCGGGCAAGACGCTGCTCCGGCAGGCCCTCGCGTTGATCGCGCGGCACGACGCCTTGAAAAAATCCGTGTAATCCGGCGAAATCGCGGTAAACCGTTCCGCCCATGACGTCCCCCTTGCTGCGCCTCGCCTTGTTCGCCGCCGTCATTCTCGCGACTCCCCTGCTGCACGCCCAACGCGAGCGGCTGACGCCGGAGGAGATCGACTACGTCAACGAGAAGTGGCCGGGCACCAAGAAGACCAGCACGGGCATTCGCTATCTCGTCCTGCAGGAGGGCAGCGGCGCGCAGCCGAAGCCCGGCGATCGCGTCGGCGTGACCTACGTCGGCACGCTGCTGCGCGGCGAAAAGTTCGACGAGCGTCTTGAAGCAGACAACCCGCTGCGCTTTCGGCTCGGCCGGGGCGAGGTCATCGATGG
Source organism: Opitutus terrae PB90-1 (assembly GCF_000019965.1). Lineage (GTDB taxonomy): Bacteria > Verrucomicrobiota > Verrucomicrobiia > Opitutales > Opitutaceae > Opitutus > Opitutus terrae. Next base: position 1,155,867 of record NC_010571.1, on the reverse strand, counting down.
CTGGGACCAGCTTTTGCCGGCGATGAAGCTGAGCGAGAAGCGGCTCGTCATCATTCCGGCGGCGCTGGCTTACGGCTCGCGGGGCCGGCCGCCGTCGATCCCGCGCGACGCCACGCTGGTGTTCGAGATGCAGCTCGTGGAAATCAAGCCGCAGTAAGCCGCGGCTGGTTCCATAAATTGTCGACCGTGTAGAGCGCGAGGCCGGCCCAGATGAAGCCGAACGCCGCGGCGCGCTCCGGCGAGAACGGCTCACGGTAGAACCACGCGCCGAGCGCGAACTGCACCGTCGGCCCGATATACTGCAACAGTCCCAGGGTGGAAAAACGGATGCGTCGTGCGCCATAGGCGAACAGCAGCAGCGGCACCGCCGTCACCACGCCCGCGCTGAGCAGCAGCACGTGCGTGCCCACGCTCACGCGGCCGAGCGCGCCCGCGCCGCTGTGTTGCTGCCAAACCACGAACGCGAGCGCGAGCGGCGCGAGCAGCAAGGTCTCCACGCCGAGCCCCACCAGCGGACCGAGCGGCGAGCGTTTGCGCAGCAGTCCGTAGAAACCGAACGTCGCCGCGAGCGCCAGTGCGATCCACGGCAGCCGCCCCGCGCGCAGCAACAGCAGCAGCACGCCGAGCGAGGCGCACGCGATGGCGAGCCATTGCAGCCGCCGCAGATGCTCGTGCAGGAGGAACCGCCCGAAAGCGACATTGACCAGCGGCACGAGAAAATAGCCGAGGCTCGATTCGAGTACATAGCCGTGGTTCACACCCCACACGAACACGAGCCAGTTGGCGGTGAGTAGCAGTCCGCTCGCCAGATGCCAGCGCAGCGCAGTGCCCGAACGCAGCGCCGCGAGAAATTCGCTCCAGCCGGGACCCACCGCCATGATCGCCAGCACGAACACCAGCGACGAGAGATGGCGGTGCGCGATCAGCTCGAGGGCGTTGATCGCGCCGAGCTGAGTCCAGTACAGCGGAAACAATCCCCACGCGAGATAGGCGAGGGCCGCCGCCAATGCGCCTCGGGCGGGGGCAGAAAGGTCATCGGGCGTCGGCATCGCGCGAAAGCTTCGGAATCGGTGGCCCGGGTCAATCCGGGCTCGCGTGTGCTGCGTGAAAGGCCCGCGCGCTGTATCTCAACCTCGGCGGCGGCGGCGCGGCGTCACTTCTTCCGTTGCAGCAGGTGCGGGAAGCGCTCCGCAAACTCGCGTTCGGCCTGCGGTCGCGCCGTCGCGGCCTCGGTGCCGCCGGCCACGAGTTCGGCGACCCGATGATCGACCCACCGCTGTTGGAAATCCGCCTCGAGCTGGGAAGCGATCGCAGGATTCTCCTTCGGCTTTTTCGATTTGCGAAAGAGGTTGCAGCCGCTGGCGGCCGTGACCACCAGCGCGGCGGTGCAGAGAAGAATCGTGGACTTAAGCTTCATGGCGGGAGTCGGACACGTTGGGCCGTGAATCTCTCCTGCGCGAGTGAATCTTTTTTTGGTTTCTCAACCCACGGGGAAATGCTTGCATGGCGCTCGATGAGCGACGAGCCCACGCCCCCTCCGTTGCGCTTGAAGCCACGCGTGCGGCCTGAGTCGGAGTCGGCGACGCCTCCGCCTGCTCCGTCGTCGCCCCCCGCTGCTCCGCCGGCGGCGGACGACACCGCGCCCAGGTTGCGATTGAAGCCGAAGCTGTCGGTGCCGGCCGCGGAACCGCAACCGGAGCCTCCGGCGCCAAGCAAGGCAGCAGAAGTTCCGGTGGAACCACCCCGCTCCGTCGCGGCCCCGCCGCCCCCGGCTCAGACCGTTCCCCCTGCAGCGGAGCCGAAACCGGCCGAACCGGCGGCCAGCGAAGCGCCGAAATTCAAACTGAAGGTTCGGCCTCCTGAACCAGCCGCGGCCGCCTCGATACCTCCTGCTGCGGCGACCATTCCGCCTCCCCCACCCGCCGTGATCCCGGCGCCGCCGGAAGCCGTTCCGCCCGTGATCGTGCCCGCGCCGACACCGGAAACCGGAGCGCAACCGCCGAAATTTCCCGTAATCGCGGAAGGCACGGCGGAGGCGCAGCCTCCACGTCTGCCGCCACCGGTGCCGCATCTCCGGGCACCGAGCGGAATGAAGGAAGAGGATCTGCTTCCGGGGGCCGCGCCCGCGCGGCGCAAGTTGCCGGTGAAGACGCTCGCGCTGGCCGGCGTCGCGGCGATCGTCGTGCTGGGTGCCGGGGCGTTCTTTTTTCTGCAGGATTCTGCGCCGCCGCCAGCACCCGCGCGCACGGCCAAACCGGCGCCCGCCACTACCGCGCCGGCAAAGCCGGGACCGACGCCCTCCGCCACGCTCAACGCCATCGCGGCTGTTCCTGGCGCAGCGATCGGCAAAGCGAAAGACGTGGTGGCGGCTCGTCGCAACCTGGAGCAGGAGCGGGTGAACGCGATGGCCGACGGAGAAGAAGCGCCGGCGCAGCGGGCATTGAACACGCCGCTGCCCGCGGCATTGACGCCGGACAATTCACGACCGCCGGCGACGAAGCCCGCACCCTCGGTCGCGATCAGAACCACCTCGGAGCTTTCGCCCGGCGTAAGCGCGACGACCACCGTTTCCGAAATGTCCGGGACCGCGAGTCCTGGGTTTCAAGCGTGGGTCGCGAATGCCCGGATCAATGGCGTGTTTAATGGCAACCCGCCACGGGCGTTGATCAACGGGCGCACGGTGCGGGCCGGCCAATCGGTCGATGACGCGCTGGGCATCGTGTTCGATTCGGTCGATCCGCAGGAGAAAACCATTACGTTCCGCGACGCCACCGGCGCCAAGCTCACCCGCCGGTACTGATCGGGCGGGGGCGGTCTGAAAGCTTGCCGTTGGTGGTAGGGCAAGATGTCCTCGCCGAGGCTGGCGTGCACCACGCGGCCGGCCTCGCGCGGCGGCGGCTCACGACTGCTGGAACGCGTCGCGGATGCTGCCGAGCAGGACGGGATCGGTCACGATTTCAGTGACACCGTTCACGACGAACTGGATGCCGATGCAGAGGATCAGGAAGCCCATGACCTGCGAGAGCGCGTTCATGCTGTTGAAGCCGACGACGCGCACGACGCGATCGGAAATCCGCAACGTCACGTAAGTGATCACGGTGACGATGATGATGCCGAGGATGATCGCGACGTAGTCGATCCAGCCGCGCGCCAGTGAGGTGAAGCTGATCGTCGCGGCGATCGAGCCAGGGCCGCTCATCATCGGCATGGCGAGCGGCGAAAACGAGATGTCGCGCTTCGCGCGCGCCGCGGCGTGCACCGGATCATCCGTGGCCGGCTTCGGCGGGGACATCAACATGTGCGATCCGATGCCCGCGACGAGCAAGCCGCCGGCGATCCGCAGGCCGGGGATCGAGAGTCCGAAGAAACCCATGATGAACGTCCCGCCGATCAGGAAGCTGACCAGGATGCCGACCGTGTAGAGGCACGCCATCCGAAGCTGCTGGTTGCGACGTTCCGGGGTGTCGCCGTCGGTGATGGCGAGAAACGTCGGTGCGGAGGCGAGCGGATTGATCAGCGGCAGCAGCGCAATGACGGTGCCGAGGATCAGTTCCCAGAAATGATGCGCGGAGGGCATGGAGTTCTGCTCGGTGGGTTTCGTTACCTCGTCTCGTTCTCGTTCTTTTCCTCCCACGCTGGACGAGAACGATTGCGATTACGAGAACGAGAACGATGCGCGGAGCGAGAACGGTGCCGGAACCAGCGCGGCAGCCCCGCTGGGCAACTCACCAGACGTCGACCGGTCCTTTCGGCACGGGAATCGATTCGCGTTCCCGCGCGTCGGCCTCGCCGGGCGGCCTCAAGAACGACGCGACCATCGGCGGCGGGACGAACTTCGGCAGCAGCTGGCCATGCTCGTCGCAGTACGTGGCGCGCCAGGCGATATACTCCGCCAGCGCGGCGTCGAAGTCAGCGCGACTGTCGATCGTGATGATGCGCCGCTTGAACGGCTTGGCCGGACCGAACCGCTTGGCGTACCAAGGCGCCACCTTGCGGAACAGCCGCGGGCCTTTTTCCTCACCGTAGAATTCGCAATAGCGCTCGAAGTGGCGGCGCATCACGCGCACCCGCTCATCGAAGCCCGGTTCGGGCCACAGTTCGCCGGAGGTGAGAAGGTGGTGGGTGCGTCGGAAAATCCACGGGTCGTAAAATGCGCCCCGCCCGATGCTCACGCCGGCACAGCCGGTTTGCTCGATCATCGCGCGCGCCGCCTCAGGGGTGGTGACGTCGCCATTGCCGATCACGGGAATGCGTTTAACCGCCTGCACCACGGCGGCGATGCCGGCGAGGTTCACCGTGCCGCTGAAACCCTGCGCGCGGGTCCGACCATGTACGAATACGGCCGCAACGCCCGCGTCCTCGAGTACGCGCGCGAGGTCCGGCGCGGTGAGATTCTCGTCGTCCCAGCCGAGCCGCATCTTGGCCGTGACCGGAATCTTCACCGCCTCAATCATCCCGCGGACGAGCGCGGCGGTCTGGTTCAGTTCTGTCATCATCGCCGAACCGCCGCCGACGCGCACCACCTTGCGCACCGGGCAGCCCATGTTGATGTCGACGGCTTGGGCGCCGAGGTCCTCGCAGATCCGCGCGGCGTCGCGCATTTCCGTCGGCACGCTCCCGAATAGCTGGATCGACATCGGCCGATCCTCCGCGCTGCTGGCCACGAGCTTGAGCGCGGCCGGATTGCGCTCGAGCAGCGAACGCGCGTTGACGAGGTCCGTGGTCACCCACCCCAGCCCGCCGAGTTCGCGCAAGGTCAACCGGAACGGCAGGTTGGTGTAACCCGCCAGCGGCGAGAGAAACAGGTTCGATGAGAGTTCGTAGGGCCCGAGGCGCATGCAGCTGCCGCCACAGTGGCGGTTGCGGATGGGACCTCAAGCGCCTGCGTGCCTCCTGACTTGGCGGGCTGCGGCTCACCCCGAGGGCTGGTAAAATTTTAGCAAATTGCCCGGGGACGCTGTCCGTGCGGAAGCATGGCGTTGACTGTTGTCTCTCCACCTCAAACGTTCGCCTCCCCTGCGGTTTCCAGCTCGCAAGGTCAGGCCCCGTCCGCCGCCACCCGTGCCTTACCCATGAGCGATCCGAAACGCATTCTCCTCGCCGAAGACAGCCCGCAGGACATCGAGATGACGTTGTCCGCTTTGTCGGATTATCGTCTGACCAACGAAATCGTCGTAGTGAACGACGGCGAACAGGCGCTCGACTACCTGTATGCGCGCGGCGCGTTTGCCGATCGCGTCCCCGGCAACCCGGTCGTCGTCCTGCTCGATCTGAAGATGCCGAAGGTCGATGGTCTGGAGGTGCTGCGTACGATCAAGCAAGACGAGCAGTTGCGCACGACGCCGGTGGTAATGCTGACTTCCTCGCGCGAGGAGCAGGATGTCGTGCGAAGCTATCGGCTCGGGACCAACGCCTACGTGGTCAAGCCCGTCGATTTCCATTGCTTCATCGAGGCCGTCAAACAGCTCGGCGCCTTCTGGACCATCCACAACGAACCGCCGCCGCGGATGGTTGTCCCGGGGGCCGGCCGGAGCAGCGCGGAGTCGCGCCAATGACCCGTCGCTGAGGCGATGAAAGACCACTCCCCCATCCAGGCGATGAGCCCGGCCGCCTTCGCGGCGGTCGTGCGAGCCGACTGAACGCAAACGAGGCTGAGCCATGCGCGTGTTGCATCTGGAGGACTCGACGCCCGACGCGGAGCTCGTTGCGGCGCGGTTGACCCAGGACTGGCCGGAGTGCCAGATCCAACGCGCCGCTTCGCGTCAGCAGTTCGAGTCGGCGCTCGATACGGGCGATTTCGACCTGATCCTGTCCGACTACACGCTGCATGGCTACGACGGGTTGTCGGCGCTGGATCTCGCGCGTACGCACTGCCCGGAAAAACCGTTCATCTTCCTTTCCGGCACGATTGGCGAGGAGCGGGCGATCGAAGCGCTGAAGCGCGGCGCGACGGACTACGTGATCAAGGACCGGCCCTCGCGACTGGTGCCGGCGATGCGCCAGGCCCTGGCCCGTTCGCAGGAGGAGCAGCGCTTGCGGCGCACGGAGGAGGCGCTACGGCAGAACCGCGAGCGGTTCCGGCAGATCGCGGAGAACGTGGCGGATCTGATCGTGATGCTGGATTCCTCGGCGCACTGCCTTTACGCGAACCCGGCCTATGCGACCGCGGTGGGCCGGCCGCATGACTGCACCGGGCGGGACGTTTTTGCCGACGTGCATCCTGACGATCGTGCGGCGGTCGAGAAGCTGTTTCGCGCCACGTTGCATCAGGGCCGGAACGGGCGGGCGGAATACCGGCTGGCGCATGCCGACGGCACGGTGCGCTATGTCGAGGCGCAGGCCAGCGCGGTGCGCGATTTCAGCGGCACGATCACGCAGGTGCTGATCGTGGCGCGCGATGTCACCGAGCAGCGCGCCGCGCGCGAGCGGATCCGCCAGCAGGCGGCGCTGCTCGATCACGCTCAGGACGCGATCCTCGTACGCGACATGGAGGATCGCGTCACCTACTGGAACCGCAGCGCGGCGCGGATCTACGGTTGGGCGGACGAGGAGCCGCGCCAACGCCGGGCGGCCGACTTGTGGATGGAAGAACCCGGGCAGGTGGAGATCGCCCGGAACGCCACGCTCTTCTACGGCGAATGGATGGGCGAGATGCGGCAACGCTCGCGCGAGGAGGTCGATCTGATCATGCAGAGCCGCTGGAGCCTGCTGCAACGACCCGACGGCTCCGCGGCCGGATTCCTGGTGATCAACACCGACATCGCGGAGAAGAAGCGGCTCGAAGCCCAGTTCCTGCGCGTGCAACGCACCGAGAGCATCGGGTTGCTCGCGGGCGGCGTGGCGCACGACATCAACAACGTCCTCCTGCCGATCATGGCCTCGACCGAGTTGCTCGAGCCGATGGCCACCTCGCCCGAGACGAAGCAGTTTCTCGCGTCCATCCGGTCGAGCGCGCAGCACGGTGCCGCACTGGTGCGACAACTGCTCGCGTTCGCGCGCGGCGCGGTGGGCCAGCACACGGACGTCATGCTCCGGCCGCTGCTCGAGGATTTTGTCGGTTTCGTCAACCAGACCTTCCCGCGTTCGATCAGCGTGTCGCTCGCTCCCGGCGAAGCGCCCTGGGCCGTCCGGGGCGACGCCACCCAGCTGAAGCAGGTGTTGATGAACTTGTGCATCAATGCCCGCGACGCGATGCCGGAGGGCGGCCGCATCACGCTGCACGTCACGAACACGCTCGTGAACGAAGTCGAGGCGGCGCGGTTGCGGGAGATCAAGCCCGGGCCGCACGTCGTGATCGAAGTGGCGGACACGGGCTCGGGCATGAGCCCGGCCGTGCTGGAACGGATTTTCGACCCGTTCTTCACCACGAAGGAAGTCGGCAAGGGCACCGGGCTCGGGCTCGCGGCGGTGCGGGGCATTGTGAAGGGACATAACGGGACCATTGCGGTCGAGAGCTGGCCCGGCCGCGGCACGAACTTCAAAATCTACCTGCCGGCACTCACCGGCGCAGTGAAGCCGGCGGCGGCGGCGCCCGACGCGCGCACCCGCCCGGGCGCGGGCGAGACGTTCCTGCTCGTGGACGACGACGACAGCGTGCGCAACGTCCTCAGCACGGTGCTGACCGCCAGCGGCTATCGCGTGCTGAAAGCCTCGTCGGCGGCGGAAGCCGAGCGGGTCTTCAGCGCGCATCACGCCGAAATCCAGCTCGTGCTCACGGACGTGATGATGGCCGACGGCGATGGCTTCTCGGTGGTGCGCCGGCTGCGACAGCTCGGCGCGCAGGTGCCGATGCTGATCATGAGCGGTCTGGCCGGAGCCGGAAACTACGAACATCAAGCAGCGGCGCTGAAAGTGCCGTTGCTCGCGAAGCCGCTCACGCGCGAAGCCCTGCTCCGCGCCGTGCAGACGGCGCTGACCGGCAAGCCGAAGAGCGAGGGATAACCCCCGCGCTGCGTTCGGCGCTGGAGAGGTTTCCCTGGAGACCGTCATGCACTTTCGAAACGGTTTCTGCTAGGGCGATATTCCGCTGTCCGCGGGGAGGTTGTTCGACGCTCGCGGCGCTCACGGAGTGAGCGTCCTACCTTGATGGCCGGCGCTCGCCTCCCTACGAGGTGGCGGCCACGGCGCGCTTCATCCGCTGCAGCGCTTCCTGCAGCGTCGCGCGGGTGCAGCCAAAGTTAAGCCGCAGGTGCCGTCCCGGACGCGAAGCGAAGTAAGCGCCATCGCTCAAGCCGACCCCGTGCGCCTCGAAATGCCCCGCGGCATCGGCGAGGTTCAGCGCGGAAACATTCAGCCACGCCAGATAAGTCGCCTCGATCGGCGCCTCGATCGTGATGCCGGGCAACTCGCGCGCGACGAAATCGACGATCAGGTCCCGATTGCCGCGAAGATAGGCGAGCAGTTCCTGCCGCCACGGCTCGCCGTGCCGATACGCCGCCTCGCAGGCGGTGAAACCCAGCGAGGTCACCTCGGCGACGATTCCCGCTGTCGCCCGCACGAACTGCGCGCGCAGCGTCGCGTCCGGGATCACGGCGAGAGAAGTGCCGAGCCCGGGAATGTTGTAGGTCTTGCTTGGCGCCGTGAGCGTCACCGTGCGCCGTGCCAACTCCGGACTGAGCGAGGCGCTACAGACATGCCGCAGCGCCGGGTCCAGGATCAGATCGCAATGGATCTCGTCCGAGCAGAGCACCAGATCGTGCCGGAGACAGAACTCGCCGAGCCGTTCGAGTTCGTCTCGTCGCCACACGCGGGCGAGCGGATTGTGCGGATTGCAGAGGAAGAATATCTTCGTGCGTGGCGTGACGGCGCGTTCCAGCGCGTCCCAGTCGATTTCCCAGCGGGAAACGCTGGTAGTATGCACAAAAGGCACCTGGACGCTGACGCGACCGCTGTGCTTCGGGGCGGACATGAACGGCGGGTAGACCGGCGTGAGCGTTAGCACCTCATCGCCGGCATCCGCATAGGCTTGGGCCATGACGTTGAGCCCGACCACCAAGCCGGGGAGCCAGACCAGCCAGGCCGGATGAACCTCCCACCCATGCTGCCGTTGGAACATCTCGATCACGGCGTCGACGGTCGATTTGACCGGCCGGGCGTAACCGAACACGCCGTGTTCGACCCGCTCGTGCAACGCCGTGCGAATGGCCGGCGCCACCGCGAAGTCCATGTCGGCGACCCACATCGGCAACACGTCGCGACCGACATATTTCTGCCATTTCTGGGAGTCTGTGCCCCGGCGCTCGATCGGCTGGTCGAAATCGAAACTCATGAAGCCAGGACGGTGCGGGATCACTTTAATGCTCGCAACTTAAACTCGGGCGGCTGACGCGACCAGCGCACCGCCCGGAAATGGCCCTGCTGTGCGATCCTGTCTTGGTCGCGACGGAGCCAGCCGTCTTGCTTTGGTTCCTAACTGGAATTGGGGCAAAGGTGGAGCGCGTTGCCCTCAGAGCGCTTCTTCCTAAACACTCGGCCTCGTCGCCCTGCGGGCCGCGCTGTAAACCACGCGGCTCGGATGTAGCCGGGCTCGCTGAGCCCGGTCCGGGGTCAGCGACCCCGGCTACAAGCCCAGCACGCTGCGGCCGGTCGCTCCAGCGCCAACTGCATTGTTCCGGTCGCCCGCGGACTCATGCCGGCCAGGCATGACGGTGCGCGAGAGGAAGTATTTCCGGCGGACCGGGGAGTCCGCTATGATTCGGCCATGGTTTTCTTCCAGTTCACTCGGATCGCGTCGGGGAGGCCTCTCTGATGGATCGCGAGACGCTCGCTTTCCAAACGTTGCTGGCGGTCGCCCGGCAACGCGACGGGCTGGATGAAAGCCGCTGCCGGCTGGTGCTCGAGTTGCTCAGCACCGCGCGGCAGGTTCGGGCCACGCTGCAGGCGGAAATGGCGAAGCTCGCGATCACCGAGGTGAAACTGGGCATCCTGGTCGCGCTGTTCATCCTCGATCCGGCGCCCGCGACCCCTGCCGACCTGGCGGCCCACACGAGCGGGACCCGCTCGGCGGTGACCGAGGCGCTCGACCAGCTTGCGGCGGCTGGTCTCGTGCAGCGCGAGCGGGACACCGGCGATCGACGCGTGATTCATGTGCACCTGACGCCAAAGGGCCGCGGCGCGGCGGACGAGGCGATCGGCCGGTTTCTCGCCCGGATCGGCGAGATCGCCCGCGACGTCGATCTGGCTTCCGAAGAGCCAGTTTTGGCCGCCTGCGCGCAACTGAACGCCGGTGCCATGCGGATCTCGCCTTCCCGGTAGGACTTGTCTACTGCTGACTCATTTTTCGTATGAAAACTCGCCTCGTGCTCACGCTGGTCGTCGCCCTCGCCGTTTTCGGCGCGATCTTTGGCTACAAATTTCTCACGATTCGCAAGGCCATGGCCGCGCGGGCCGCGATGACGGTGCCGCCGGTGACGGTCAGCGCCACGGAAGCGAAGCGCGAAACCTGGCCCAACACGGTTTCGGCCGTCGGCGCACTCGCGAGTTTCCGCGGCATCAACGTGAAGGCCGAACTCGAAGGCGTGGTGCGCCGGATCGCGTTCGAGTCGGGCTCGGCGGTGGCCGCCGGCGACTTGCTGGTGGAACTCGACACGTCGGTGGAGAGCGCGCAACTCGCCGGGCTCGAGGCGCAGGCGCGCTTGGCCGAAATCACTCTTACCCGCGCGCGCGAATTGCGCACGAACGGCACGAACGCCCAGGCCGACCTGGACACCGCGGAAGCGATGCTTGTGCAGACGCGCTCCGCCGTCGAACAGCTCCGGGCCACCATCGCCAAAAAGCGGATCGTGGCGCCCTTCGCCGGCAGGCTGGGCATCGCCCGCATTTATCCCGGGCAGTTCATTTCCAAGGGCGACGCGATCGTGCAACTCGAGACGCTGGATCCCATCCACGTCGACTTCTCCCTGCCGCAACAGGAGCTCGGCCGGATCAGCATCGGCCAGCAGGTGAATGTTTCCACCGACGTGCTGCCGAACCAGGCGCTCGCCGGCACGATCACCGCGATCGACCCGCGCGTCAGTGAGACCACGCGCTCGGTGCAGGTGCGCGCCACGTTCGCGAACCCGGAGGAGCGGCTCCGCCCGGGAATGTTCGCGCGCGTCGAAGTCGTCCTGGCCGCTTCGGAAAACTACATCGTCCTCCCGTCGGCGGCGATCGTCTTCAATCCGTACGGCGACAGCGTGTTCGTCATCGAGAACGGTGTCGCGCAGCCCCGCTTTGTCCAACCCGGCCCGCAGCGCGGCGATTTGACGGCGATTCTCTCGGGCCTTCAGCCGGGTGAGCAGGTCGTCACCTCGGGCCAGCTGAAACTACGCAAGGGCAGCGCGGTCCGCGTCGACAACTCCATCGCTCCGGAAGCGAATCCCGCTCCGAAGCCCGTCGAGAGCTGATCCGCTTCGCGCACCGAGAGTCAGCCGGCCTCGGCTGACTGTCTCTCCATCCCCTCTCTCAACTCTCAACTGCACTGCGCCCATGCGCTTCACCGATCTTTTCATCCGCCGTCCCGTGTTGGCGACGGTGGTCAACCTCTTCCTGCTGATCATCGGCGGACTGGCCATAAAATCGATGGTCATCCGCCAATATCCGCAAACCAACAACGCCGTCATTCGCGTCACCACCACCTACCCGGGCGCGAGTGCGGATCTGATCCGCGGCTTCATCACCACGCCGCTCGAGCGCGAAATCGCCTCGGCGGACGGTCTCGACTACGTCGAGTCGGTCAGCGCGCCCAACGTCTCGATCATCACCGCCAAGCTGCGGTTGAACTATGATCCGAACGACGCGTTGACGCAGATCACCTCGAAGGTGAACCGCGCCCGCCGTGAGCTGCCCGTTGATGCGGAGGACCCCGTGTTCGACGTCTCCGTCGGCGAAAGCACGGCCTCGATGTATCTGACGTTTTCCAGTGCGGTGCTGGGCGCGAACCAGGTGACCGACTATCTCACCCGTGTCGTGCAGCCCAAGCTCTCGACGGTCGAGGGCGTGCAGAAGGCCGAAATCATGGGCGCGCGTACGTTCGCGATGCGCATCTGGCTCGATCCGGAAAAAATGGCGGCGTTCGGGCTCAGCGCCTCGCAGGTCTGGGCCAAGCTCTCCACGCAGAACCATCTCTCCGCCGTCGGCAAAACGAAGGGCTCGATGGTCTCGGTCAACCTGACCGCCGGCACCGATCTTCAGTCCGCGGGGGAATTCCGCCAAATGGTCATCCGCGAAAACAAGGGCGAGATCGTCCGCCTGGGCGACATCGCCAATGTCGTGCTCGGCGCCGAAAGCTACGACGTGGACGTGAAGTTCGCCGGCCAGGAGACCACCATCATCGCGATCTCCGTCCTGCCCACGGCCAACTCGATCGACGTCATCAAGGGCGTGCGCGCCGTCTGGCCGGAAGTCGTCAGCCAGCTGCCGGCCGGACTCGACGCCGGCATCGCCTACGACGCCACCGAGTTCATCAACGACTCCATCACCGAAGTGATGGAAACGCTGCTCGAGGCGATGCTCATCGTGGTGCTGGTGATCTACGCGTTCCTCGGCTCGTTCCGCTCGGTCGTGATTCCGATCGTCGCGATCCCGCTCTCGCTGGTCGGCGTCTGTGCCTTGATGCTGTCGCTCGGTTTCTCGATCAACCTGCTGACGCTGCTGGCGATGGTGCTCGCGATCGGGCTCGTCGTCGACGACGCGATCGTGGTGGTGGAAAATATTCACCGGCACATCGAGGAGGGACTGTCCCCGCTCGATGCGGCGCTGAAAGGCGCGCACGAACTCGTCGGACCAATCATCGCGATGACGATCACGCTCGCCGCGGTCTATGCGCCGATCGGCCTGCAGTCCGGCGTCACCGGCGCGCTGTTTCGCGAGTTCGCCTTCACGCTCGCCGGCGCGGTCATCGTGTCCGGATTCGTGGCGCTGACGCTGTCGCCGATGCTTTCGTCGAAGCTGCTGCGGCACAACCCGAACCCCCGCGGCATCGAGCATTTCCTCGACGTGGCCTTCACGAAGCTCCGCGACCGCTACGAACATCTGCTCGACCAGGTGCTCAACACGCGGCCGGCCGTCTACCTCGTGGCGGTGCTGATCGTGGCCGCGATCATGCCGTTCTACGCGCTGACGAAGAAGGAGCTCGCGCCGCCGGAGGACCGCGGGTTCATCGTCACGATCTCGCAGGGTTCGCCCAACGGCACGCTCGATCAGGCACTGCGCTATTCGGAACGGTTCAACGAGCTGCTGAAGCAGATTCCTGAGGTGAACACGTTCTTCAGCATCGCCGGCTTCGACATGGTGTCGGGCATGGCGAGCCCGAGCTCCGGGCTGACCGGTGTCTCGCTCGTGCCGTGGAGCCAGCGTGAGGCGAGTGCGGCGGACCTCATTCCGCAGATCCTCGGACGCGCGAGCACCATCGCGGGCGTGAACTATGCCGCGTTTCTTCCGCCGTCGCTCCCTGGCGCGGGCGGCGGTCTGCCGGTGCAGTTCGTCGTCAGCTCCACGGCCAACCACGACCGCGTGGCCGTCGTGACGCAGACGCTGCTCCAGCGCGCGCTCGCCAGCGGCAATTTCCTTTACGGCGACACCGACCTGAAGTTCGACCAGCCGCAGGCCGACGTCAAAATCGACCGCGACAAGGCTGCATTGCTCGGCATCGACATGAAGCAGCTCGGCACGGACCTCGGAGCGATGTTGGGCGGTGGCCAGGTCAATCGCTTCGCGATCCAGGGTCGGGCGTATCGCGTCATCCCGCAGGTCACGCGGTCTGCCCGGCTCACGCCGGACCAGCTCGCCGACTACTACATCTCCACCGGCAAGGGCGAACTCGTTCCCCTCTCGTCGGTCGCCGAAATCGTGCCGACGACGCAGCCGCGCGACCTCCGTCGGTTCCAGCAGCTCAACTGCGCGACCATCTCGCTGCTCCCGCGGCCCGGTCTGTCGATGGGTGAGGCGCTCGACTGGCTCAACGCCGAGGCGAAGACCGTCTTTCCCGAGGGTTTCGCGAGCGAATACAAGGGCGAGTCGCGGCAATTCGTGCAGGAAGGCAGTTCGCTGATGGCGACGTTCGTGCTCGCGATCGTGGTGATCTTCCTCGTGCTCGCCGCGCAATACGAGAGCTTCCGCGATCCGTTCATCATCATGATGGCGGTGCCGCTTTCGATCGCGGGCGCGATGGTATTCCTCTTCCTCGGCGTGGCCACGCTCAACATCTACACTCAAGTCGGCCTGATCACGCTGGTGGGACTGATCACGAAGCACGGCATTCTCATGGTCGACTTCGCGAACAAGCTCCAGGAGGAGGGTCACGAGGTGCGCAGCGCCATCGAGCACGCCGCTGGCATCCGGCTGCGTCCGATTCTGATGACGACCGCAGCGATGGTGCTTGGCGTGCTGCCGCTGCTGGTGGCCCAGGGCCCCGGAGCGGAAGCGCGCTTCAGCATGGGTCTGGTGATCGCCGCCGGCATGGCGATCGGCACGTTGTTCACGCTCTTCGTGGTGCCCGCGTTCTACGTCCTCGTCGCACACCGGCGCACCGCCATCCCGGCGGGCGCCCCAGCCTCGCCCACGGAGCTCGCGCCCGCGCATCATTCCTGAAGGGACACGGACGGCGCCGCGACGCCGGTGCCGTCCGTACTCCGCGGGAACTCCGCTCCGGCGCGGGGGACTGACCCTCTATGAACAGGTTCCGACTTCTGGTGTTCTGCCTCGCCGCCAGCGCCGTCGCGAACGCCCAGCCGCTGCTCTTCAGTCTGGTGCCGTCGGCGCGCAGTCCGCAGGGCGGCGAGGCGACGATCGATTTGGTGGTGCTGAATCGCAGCGACGCGGCGCAGACGTTCACCGCGCCGCCTGCGGTGCTCGGTGAACTGGCGCAAGCCGGCCAAGCGTGGCGGGTCGAGCTGCACGCGACGTCGGAATCCACGGCGACCGCCAGCTCGATCGCGCCCGGCGGCTTCGCGATGTGGACGTACGCGTTCGTCCCGCCGCCCGCCACCAGCGGCACGGGGATCCTCGAGTTGCACCTGGCCGGTTTTCCCGCCGCGCGCGGCGTGCTGGATTGGTCCACCTCGGCCACAGCCGAACCGTCATCCCCGGAACCTTCGCGGCGGGCGACCGAACGTGTCACGAAGCCGACGACGAACCTCGTCCGCGCGGAGCCGGCCGCTTCGATTATCCAGCGCACGTTTGCCGACCGGCTGGGGCCGCACGAGCCCGTGTACTTCATCTACGGTTCGGAAGGTCCCGCGGCGAAATTCCAGCTCAGCTTCAAATACCGGCTCCTGCGATTCACTGAAGTCGACACGAGCCGCATGGCCCGGACGCTGCAGTTTGCGTTCACGCAACGCTCGCTGTGGGATCTCGATGGCGAGTCGAGTCCGTTCTACGACACCAGCTACATGCCGGAGCTGATCTACGAGTCGCTCACGCCGAAGCCGGAGGAAAAGGATACGTGGTTCACCTGGCTCGGCTATCAGGCCGGCTTCAAGCACGAGTCGAACGGCCGCGACGGTCCGGTCTCGCGCAGCGTCAACGGAGTGTATGTCCGGCCGGTGTTCGCCTTCGGGCATCTCGACGGCTGGCACCTGCTCGTCGTGCCGGAGCTTTTCGAATACGTCGACACGCTCGAGGACAACCGCGACCTGAAGGATTATCGCGGCTATGGCCGGCTTACGCTGGTGCTGGGCCGCAACGACGGACCGTCGCTCATGGCCACCGCCTGGGCCGGCAAGGACTTCAACCGAGGGACGGTTCAGCTCGATCTCACCTATCCGATTCGAACCAAGCTGCTCAATTTCGAGACCTACCTGCTCGTGCAGTATTTCAACGGCTACGGCGAAAGTCTCCTCTCCTACCGCGAGCAGTCCGAGACGGTGCGCGCGGGCATCTCGCTCGTCCGCTGAACCGAAGGGGGGCGTGCGGCTGCCGCCTTGCGCCGCCGCCAGGCGCGGCGATACTCCGCGGGCATGGAACTGCGCCACCTCCGCTATTTCAAGGCGGTCGCCGAGCAGCTGAACTTCAGCCGGGCGGCGGAGCAGTTGCGCATCGCGCAACCGGCGCTCAGCCGGCAGATCCGCGATCTCGAACACGAACTCGGCGCGCGGTTGCTCGATCGCAATCGCGTCCGCGTGCAGCTCACGGATGCCGGCCGCACATTCTACGCCCACACGTGCAAGATCCTCGCGCAGCTCGACGTCGCGGTGGCGTCGGTCGAGGAAACGCTCGCCGGTGCGAGCGGTGAGCTGATCATCTGCAACGACTGGCGGCTCTCCAACCGCTATGTGCTCGGCGCGATTGCGGAATTTCGCGGTCGGTATCCACGGGTCGACGTGGCCCTGCGCGACCTGCACATCCACGAACAGCTCACGGCGCTCCGCACCCGGCAGGCGCACCTGGGCTTCGTCGTCGCGCGGGAATTCGCGCATCATGACGACCTGCAGTCGCTGAGCCTGCTCACCTCCGAACTGATGGTTGCTGTAGGCGCGCAACATCGGCTCGCGGGCGCCACCCACGTGCGGATGGCGGATCTCGCCGGGGAGACCTGGGTCACCACCGGCCCGAAGGATTCGCCCGGGCTGCGCGAGTTCATCACGCAACGCTGCCGAGTCAGCGGGTTCACGCCCACGTTCGCCCGTCCGGTGCATTCGCTGGATAGCGTGCTCGCGCGCGTGGCCACCGGCTATGGCGTGTGCCTGCTCCCGGATTTCCTGGCCGGCACCTTGTCGGCGGGTCCGCTGGTGCGTTTCCTTCGTTCCGACTGCCCGCCGATCGAGCTGCAGGCAGTATGGCACCGCACCGAAGAGTCCCGGCTGCTCCACCAGTTTCTGGATATCCTGCGCCGCCAGATTGCCGCGCCTCCGGCCTCGGCGAGTTGAGCTCGCGCGCGACGTCGGAGGCCGGGATCAGGTCCGCGGGTCGCCGGAATCGAACACGACCAGCGTCGTGAGCAGCGCGAGCAATACGATGGCGACGACAATGTTCATGGCAGCAGTAGCAAAGTGCTGCAAATCCTAGCAGCGCGCGGGCCCGGGGGGAAATGCCGGCTGGCGCTGAGGGTCATGCCAGCGAGGCATCAGATTTCGCCGGCACTGCGCAAAAATTTCCCGCCAAGCATGGCACAGGTCGCGACGGTTTTTCCCGCATGGTTTTCGCCGCGCGCGATAAATTCCACAGCGAACGCGATTTCTTAACGCCGAAAATCCGGCATCCGGTGTGCAAAGGCCAAGCATACCACGCCCGCGCCGCGCGGGTTCATCCACTCAAAAACCACCAACCAAACACGCATCATGAGAATCGTTCGTTACACGTATCCCAACTACCGCTCACTGGCCCCCGCCTGGGGCGCGCTCTCCCGCTCGCCTTGGACAGGGCTGGAAGGTGAGATCGACCGCCTCTTCGAGACGGCCCTGAGCGGCTTCAACGAGACGTTCGGCCGCACGGAATTCCCCGTCGATCTCTACGAGGACAAGGACAACACCTATGTGCGCGCCGAGCTGCCCGGGCTTGAACGCGACGACATCAACGTCGAAATGGTCGAGGACTACCTCACCATCAGCGGCAAGCGGAAGACCGCCGACGCCGACGGCAAGGAGGAGGAGTCGTTCTCCTTCAGCCGCTCCGTCAACATCCCGGAGGAAGTGCAGGCCGACAAGGTCAACGCTGCCTACGAGAACGGCGTCCTCACCGTGACGCTGCCGAAGCGTGAAGAGGCCAAGCCGCGGAAAATCAGCGTCGCGGTGAAATGATCCGCAAGGCGCATCCCCGATCCAACAACCCTCAAGCTTTTCCAACCATGGCTTTGATTAATTCCCTTATTCCCACCTTCGGCCGGACGCTGGCCCGGCGCGAATCCACCGCCGACCAGAATCTTGGGCCGACCGTGAAACCTCTGTACGAAATCAAGGAGACGGATGACGCGTTCGGCGTGACCGTTTACCTGCCCGGCGTCGCGAAGGACGGACTCGAGATCACCGCGGATGCGGCTGAGCTGCGGATCGTCGGCCGGCGCACGTGGCAGCAGCCCGAGGGCTGGACCGCGCTTTATCGCGAATCCAGCAACGCGGCTTACGAGCTCGTGCTGACGCACGACAACGCGATCGATGCCGACCGCATCGCGGCCGAGTTGCGCGACGGCGTGCTCCGGGTGTCGTTACCCAAGGCCGAAGCGGTCAAACCGCGCAAGATTGCGGTGACCTGACGCGGCGAAGAATTCCTGTGAGGAGCGGCCGGGCGCAATCCGTTTGGCCGCGCCGGCGGGGGGCCGGGTGCTGATGCACCCGGCTTTTTTCTTTTCCGCCAAAACTCCGAGGTGCAGTCTCGCGGCATGCGCGCGGAATTCGTGATGCTACTGGGTGTGGTGGGTGGACTCGGCTTTGTCGGGTTCATCTTCTTTCTCGCGAAGCGCGCCAACGAGCGCGGGCATCAGAATCTGGAACAACTGGCGCGCCGGCTTGGGCTCACGCTGCCGCCGCAGCGCAAACAGTTCGGTTTCTGGCCGAACGCGCGGGGAGCCGGACTGTTCCGCGGCAAGCCGGCGGAGCTGTATGCGTTCACCACCGGCTCGGGAAAATCGCGCGAACGCTGGGTGGCGCTCGCGCTCACGCCCAAGGCGGCCGGTGGACTCACCTTTCGCATCACGCGGCAAGGCTTCGGCAGCCGCGTGGCGGAGCTGTTCGGGGCGCGCGAGATCACCATCGGAGACCCCGCCTTCGACGACCGGTGGTTCATCCAAACCAACCAGCCGGAGTTTTTCGCGGCGGCGCTGATTCCGGAACTCCGCGCGCGGCTCAACCAGGCGGTCGATGCCTCGGGCCGGGCGCACCGCGCAGCGCTCAAGCTCGAAAACGCCTCTGTGGTCTACGCGGAGGCTGGCGACTTCTCCAACGACCGGCTTTGCGAGCGGCTGGCGCGGATTGCCGAGGTGGTGGCGGACCTCGCCGACGTGGCGGAAGTGTTCGCCGAATCGCAGAGTTCGCGCTGAGGTGCCTATGAGCGGCGCGCCAGCGCGGGGCCGACCGACTCAGTGCTGCGCGGAGCGCGACCCGGCGGGTCTGATCAGGACCGAGAGCAACACGGACATCGTGAGCACGCACGCGATCACCGCCAGCGACGCCGAGGTGGGAATGTTCACCCAGTGCTCGATGAGCATCTTCACGCCGATGAAGCACAGGATCACCGCAAGACCGATCTTCAGGTAACGGAAGAGCTGCATGATCCCGCTCAACGCGAAGTAGAGTGAGCGGAGGCCGAGGATCGCGAAAATGTTCGAGGTGAGCGCCACGAAACCGTCTTTGGTGATGGCCAGCACCGCCGGGATCGAGTCGAGCGCGAAGACCACGTCGGTCGTTTCCACGACCAGCAGCACGATGAACAGCGGCGTGGCCATCAGCCGGCCCTCGTGGCGCACGAAGAAATGTCCCTCCTCGTTGCGCGCGGCCACCGGGTAGAAACGCTTGAACAGCCGCACCACGGGGTTGTGGTCCGGGTCGACGTTCACCTCCTCCTTGCTGGGCAGCGCCATCTTGATGCCGGTGTAGACGAGGAACGCCCCGAACACGTAGAGCACCCAGTGAAACCGCTGGATCATGCTCACGCCGACGAGAATGAACACGGCGCGCATCACCACCGCGCCGATGATGCCCCAGAACAGCACCCGGTGCTGCCATTTGGCCGGGACTTTGAAGTAGGCGAAAACGAGGATGAAAACGAAGACGTTGTCGACGCTGAGGCTCAGCTCGATGAGGTAGGAGGCGAGGAACTGCTGGCCCAACTCGGCGCCACGCCAGGCCCAGACAATCGCATTGAAGCCCAGCGCGAGCGCGACCCAGACGCCGCACCAGAGCAGCGCTTCCTTCATCTTGATCGCGTGGGATTCCCGCTGAAACACGCCGAGATCGAGCGCGAGCATCAGCGCAATGAAGCCAAAGAATCCCACCCACGCCCAGAGCGGCATGGCATCGGTGAACGCAAGTGGCAGGGACAGCGGCATGAAGCGCGCAGAATGGCCCCGACTTCGAAATTTCCGCAAGCGGGGAGTGAACGGTTGGAATCTGCCGGCGGGTGTTCCAGTTGCGGACCTTCACCGCCGGCGAGCGGTGCCGCCACGTGCGAGCTCCGCATTCCGGCTCAGTAGTTTCCCGAGTCCTAACCCTTTGACTTCGGTGCCGCCGGACCTTTAGTTCGGCCGCTTTTCCATGAGACGCCGCGCGTTGTCGTTATTCACCTGTGTGTTGCTCGCTTGGGTGACCTGGATCCCGGCGCTGACCGCCCAGCCCACTGAACCGACTCCGCCGCCGCAACAGTCGGCGAACCAGGCCGAGCAGGCGGCCGCGAAGGCGGATGAAGCGGCGCAGAACGCCACCAAAGCGGCCGCGGCGGTCACCGTGCAGCGTCAACGCGCGCCGGAGCAGCCGGACTTTCTCGAGCACCTGGTCGATCAGAGCCTCGAGCTGTTCGACGTTCGCACCAGCGAGAACACCACGGCCCATTTCGTGATCGCCTGCTTGTTTCTCGTGCTGGCGTTGCTGGCGCGGCGAATCACGACCGGCTGGGTGTTCGTGGTGTTGAAGCGGCTCGCCGCGCGCACGGCAACCACGCTCGACGACAAGATGTTTCCCGCTTTGGAGGCGCCGGTCTCCACGTTCATCGCGCTGGTCGGAATCTTTGCCGCGCTGGCGGTGCTGAAGCTGCCGGCGACCACCGACACCGCCCTCAGCTACGGGCAGACCATCGCGTTCTCGCTGGTGGTGTTCTGGGGCCTGCTGCGCGCTTTCGGCGCGCTGCTCGACCACGTGCAGGAAATTTCCGTCAAACGCGGTATGGGCGTCGCCGCCTTCATGCCGTGGATCAAGAAGACGTTGATCAGCGTGTTCGTCGTGGTGGGCGTGCTCATGGTGGTGCAGAGCCTCGGCTACGACGTGAAGGCGCTGCTCGCGGGCCTCGGCATCGGCGGTCTGGCGTTCGCCCTCGCGGCGCAGGATACGCTGGCCAACGTCTTTGGCTCGATCGTCGTAGCCATCGACCAGCCCTTCAAGCTCGGCGAGTTCGTCGACATCGGCGGCCGGGCGGGGACGGTCGAGGACATCGGCCTCCGCTCGACGAAATTGCGGCGCGCCGACAAGGCGTTGATCGTCGTGCCCAACAAGACGGTGGCCGCGGAATCGATCTTGAACCTGTCGCGGTTCACCGGTCGTCGCGCGGAACAGGTGCTGAACCTCACCTACGACACCAAGCCCGAGCAGATGCAGGCGCTCGTCGAGGAGATCCGCACGCTGCTCAAGAGCGAGTCCTACATCGATCCCTCGTCCGTGCTCGTCTACTTCCGCGACCTCAGCGCCTCGTCACTCGACATCTGGATCGCGTACAACACGCGGGACGGCGATTTTGGAAAACACATGGAGCTGCGGCAGAGGATGAACCTGGAGTTCATGCGCCGCGTGGCGGCGCGCGGCCTCGCGTTCGCGTTCCCGACTCAGACGGTGCAGCTCGAGGGCGAGGTCGCGCGAAAGCTCGCGGAGCGCCCCGCCGGCCCGCCGGCGGCGGCTCCTGAGCAGCCGCGTGGCTAGGCGTCAGTTCTCCGCGCCAACCGCCCGGGCGAACGCGGCGCGCGCTCGCAGATAACCCCAGCGAGCTTCGGCGACGCCGGCCTCGGCGCGGGCCAGCGCCGCTTGCGTGTCGAGCAGGTCGGCGATCAACGCGGCGCCGTTGCGGTAGCGCTCCTGCGCGAGCCGCAGACTTTCCTCGTGCGCCCGCCGGCTCGCTTCGCCCGCGGCGATCGCCGCCCAGGCGCGCTCGAGTTCCGCGCCTGCCGCCCACACCTCATCACGAATTTGCAGCCGGCGGTTCGCCATCGCCGCCTCCTCGCGGGCGGCTTCCGCCTGGCTGCGCGCCACGCGGCGCGCGCGACTACCCGCGTCGAAGATCGGCACGTCGATGCTCAGTCCCGCCTGCCACTCCCGTGTGTCCGGCACCCAGGCGGTGTCGCGCCAACCAAAGGAGCCATCCGCCCGCAATTTCGGCGCTCGGCTCGCGCGGGCGGCTGTCACCGCCGCGCGGGCGGCGGTCGCGCGCTTCGCCGCGGACTCGATTTCCGGCCGCCGCGCCAGCGCCAGTTCCGCCGCCGCGGCGAGCGCCGCGGAGTCCGGCGGAGTCTCGACGGGCAACTCGGCCACGATACCGAGCGGCGTTTCTGCCGGCCGGCCCATCGCGGTGTTGAGCTGGCCCGTGGCGATGCGAATTCGGCTGTCGGCGGTGATGACCTGCAGCCGCGCGTCGGCCACGTCCGCTTCCGTGCGCAGTACATCCGCCTGCGGCACGGCGCCGGCCTCGCGGCGCACGCGCGCCAGCTCGCGATGCGCCTCGGCGCGTGCGAGGCTCTTGGCCGCCACGGCGCGCAGTTCCTGGGCCGCGGCCAGCGCATAGAACGCAGCGCGCACCCCGAGCCGCACATCGGCCTGCACCGCCGCGGCGTCGGCTTGGGCGCCGCCATGCCGCGCCTCCGCGGCCTCCACCCCAGCCCGTCGCTCGCCGAAATCGTAAAGCGTCACGCGCGAAACGACGCCGGCGTTCCAGTCATCGAGCGGACCGACCCGCTCCGGCACGCCGCCGCCGGGCAGCGCGAGCCCGGAGGGCAGAAACGCGCGGCGCTGCCAGCGATGGTAGCCCGCACTGAGGTCCACCTGCGGATAATACGGGGCACGCGCTTCGCCGACGGCCTCCGCCGCCGCCGCGGCTCCCGCGTGACTCGCGGCGAGCGCCGGATGCTGTTGCGCGGCGAGCTTCAGGCAGTCGTCGAGGGAGAGCGCGGGTTCGGCGGCAGTGGCGAGAACGGTCGCGGTTCCGAACGTGAGGAGCGAAAGACAGACAGAGCGGTTCATGGCGGGAAAGGATGGGGAGTGGTGGAACGAGCGAGGCCAGCGTTCACGCGAGCGTCTTCTTGAAGCGGCTGACGGCGAAACCCAGCACCACCACGCCGAGCACGAGCAACCCGAGCAGCTGCGGCCAGAGGATTTCGAGCCCGACGCCCTTGAGGAAGATGCCGCGAATGATCACCAGGAAATAGCGCAGCGGGTCCAGGAACGTCAGCCACTGCACCACCTCCGGCATATTGGCGATCGGATACACGAAGCCGGAGAGCAGCATCGCCGGAAAGAAGAAGAAGAACGTCGTCATCATCGCCTGCTGCTGCGTGCCGCTCACCGTCGAAATGAACAGTCCAATGCCGAGCGTGCTGAGCAGGAAGAGCGTCGTGCCGAGCAGCAGGAGCAGAAAACTGCCGCGCATCGGGATCCCGAACCAGAACAGGCCCACCAGGACTACCATGACGACATTGATGTAGCCGATCACCGCGAACGGTGCGCATTTGCCGAGGATGAATTCCACCGGCCGAATCGGCGTGACCATGATCTGCTCGATCGTGCCGACCTCCTTTTCGCGGACGATCGCCATGCTGGTCAGCATGAGGCCGACGAGCATGACCAGCGTCGCGATGATTCCGGGGACGTAGAAATCGCGGCTCTCGAGATCAGCGTTGAACCAGGCGCGCGGCCGGAGTTCGACCCGGCCCACGGACGTCGTCCGGCCGGTGCGCCGTTCCGCGGCCGCCAGCAGCACCTCCTGGTCGAAGGTGCGCGCGATGACGCCGGCGTAGTTGAGCACGAACTGCGCGGTGTTTGAATCCGAGCCATCGACGATCAACTGCGCCACCGCCGTCCGCCCGGCGTGCAGATCGGCACCGAAACCGGCGTTCAGCTGCAGGATGGCCGACGCACGCGCGGCATCGATCGCGGCGCTCGCCGCCGCGAGATCGGGCGTGTGCCGCACGATCGTGAAATAGCCCGAGCCGGTGAAACGCGCCGCGAAATCGCGGCTCGCCGTGCTTTGATCGTGGTCGACGAGCACGAGCTGAACGTTGCGGACGTCCAGCGTCACGGCGTAGCCGAAAATCAGCGTCTGGATCACGGGCAGTCCGAAGATGACCATCCGCATCCGTGGATCGCGGAAGATCGAGCGAAACTCCTTGCGGAGCATGGTGAGGATGCGTTCCCACATGATTAGCCGAGTCGTTTGCGGAACCGGGCGATCGCGAGGCCGGCGACGATCAGCGCAAAAACGAGCAGGAACAGCGCGTCGCGCCACAACGCCTCCAGCCCCACGCCGCGCAAAAAGAGGCCCTTGACCAGGGTGACGAAATACCGCGCCGGCACGATGTGCGTGATCACCTGCACCGGGAGCGGCATGTTCGCGATCGCGAACGTAAAGCCCGACAGCAGGAACGCGGGCAGGAAAGTCGACACCATCGCCAGCTGGCTCGCGAGCAGTTGCTGCCGCGCCAGCGTGCTGATCAGGATGCCCTGCGCGAGCGTGCCGATCATGAACAAGGCGGCCACGCCAAACAGGAGCGGCACACTGCCCCGCAGCGGCACGTCGAACAAATACACCGCCATGAGCACCGCGATCAACACGTCGAACAGACCGATCGCGAAATACGGCAACAGCTTGCCGAGAATCAGCTCCGGCGGGCGCACCGGTGTGGAGATCAATTGCTCCATGGTGCCGTTCTCCCATTCGCGTGCCACGGTGAGCGAGGTGAGCAGCGCGGCGATCAGGCCCATGATCACGGCGATGATCCCGGGGATGATGTAGTTCTTGGACTCGAGATCGGCGTTGAACCACACCCGCGGGCGCAGCTCGAGCGCGGCCGCCGGGCCCGTCGTGCCGACGAGGCGCTGCCGCTGCGTGAGCGCCACCTGGCCGTTGTAGCCCAGCGTGATTCCCTGGGCATAGCTCAGTACGAAGCCCGCCGTGTTTGAGTCTGAGCCATCGACGATCGCCTGCACCGCCACCGGCCGGCCGGCCTCGAGTTCCTGGGCAAAATCGGAAGGGATTACCAACCCCAGCCACGCGCGGCGGTCATCGATCATGCGTTCGAGTTCCCGGTAATTGTCGATGGTCCCCTGCAGCGAAAAATAGCGGGAGTGCGAGAACTGCGCGAGATAAGCCCGACTCGCGGGCGTGTTGCTTTGATCCCACGCGACCATCGGCACCTGATCGACGTCCAGCGTGAGCGCATAGCCGAACAGCAGGATCATGAGCATCGGAATCCCGACGGCGAGGCCCAGGCTGCGCGGATCACGTCGGATGTGCAGCGTTTCCTTGCGCGCGATCGCCCAGAGCCGGCGAAAGCTGAACGGCGCCCTGGGGGCGCGGGCGTCCCGCGCCCTGTTCGATCCACGCGGACCGGCCGCCCGCGTTCCCGCCGGAGCGTTCATCGCCGCACCTCCGTTTGGGCACCTGCCGCGCGATCGCGCGCCTCGATCAACGACACGAATACATCTTCCAGCGTCGGAGTGATCCGCTCCACGCGCGCCGGGCCGAAGCGGTTGTCCAACGCTGCGCGAATCGCCTGCTCGGCGACCGCCGCGTCCGCGGCGACGGCGTGCAGGCCCTTGCCGAAGAGCGCGACTTCCTTCACGGCAGGCAGCCGCTCGATCAGGTTCATCGCTTCGTTCGGCTGCGCGCAATCGATCTCCAGCACCGCTTCCGGCATGTGCTCGGTCTTCAGCGCGCGGGGAGTGCCGAGCGCGATGAGCTCACCGCGATAAATGATGCCGAGCCGGTCACAATACTCCGACTCCTCCATGTAGTGCGTGGTCACGAAAACCGTGACGCCGCTCTCGGAGAGCGCGTAGATCAAGTCCCAGAACTGCCGGCGGCTGTTCGGATCCACGCCGGACGTGGGTTCGTCGAGAAAGAGGACCGGTGGTTCGTGCAACACCGCGCAGCCGAGCGCCAGCCGCTGTTTCCAACCGCCGGAGAGTTCGCTCGTCCGGGCAAGCCGGTGCTCGCGGAGTCCGGCCATTTCGAGCACCCAGTCCTTGCGCTCTGCTTTCTTGGCGCGCGGCAATCGGTAGATGCCGCTGTAGAAGTCGATGTTCTCCTCGACCGTGAGCTCGTCGTAGAGCGAGAATTTCTGGCTCATGTAACCGATGCGGGTCTTGATTTTCTCCGCTTCGGTGCGCACGTCGAAGCCCGCGACGCGGCCGCTGCCGCCGGTCGGCGCCAGCAATCCGCAGAGCATCCGGATGGTGGTGGATTTGCCCGCGCCGTTCGGCCCGAGGAACCCGAAGATCTCCCCGCGGCGCACGGCAAACGAGATGCCGGCCACGGCTTTGAAGGCACCGAAGTGCTTTTCAAGGTTCCGCACCTCGACGACAACTTCGACGTCGGAGGAACCGGGCGGAGGAGAAATGCGAGCGGGGGCGGGCACGGGAAATATCAAGATTGCGGCGGTGGGTGCGAACCGGCGTCCGACTCGGTCGCGACGAGCACGATCAGGAGCAATATTAGGAGTGAAGGGACGACGATCATGCGGTGGCGTCCTTTCCTTTGGCGGCAATCACCGCCACGAATACATCTTCGAGCGAGGGTTCGATCGGCTGAACCGATTCGACGGGCAGGTTCTCTGCGGCGAGGAATGTCCGAAGTTCGGCGGTGGTCGCGACCGCATCGCGGGTCGACACGTGCACGCGGTCTCCGAACAAGCCGACGGAGGCCGCAGGCAGTTGCTCGCGCAGCAGGGCGGCGGTGCGCCGCGGTGCGTTCGTGCGCACCTCCAGCAGCGCGCCGGGGAGCAACGCCTTGATCTCGTCGGGCGTGCCCAGACCAATCAGCTTTCCCTCGTGCACCAGCGCGAGCCGGTTGCACCGCTCCGCTTCGTCGAGATAGGCGGTCGAGACAAAGATCGTGACCCGCTCGCGCACGAGCTGGTAGAGAATCCGCCAGAAATCGCGGCGTGAGACCGGATCGACGCCGTTGGTGGGCTCATCGAGGAAAAGCACGCGCGGCGTGTGAATCAAAGCGCAGGCGAGTCCCAGCTTCTGTTTCATGCCGCCCGAAAGGTGGCCCGCCTGCCGGTGCTGGAACGGCGTGAGATTGCTGAAGCCCAGCAGCCGCTCGACCTTCTCCGCCCTGCCCCGCTGCGGCACGCCATAGATGTCGGCGTAAAAAGCGAGATTTTCGGCGACGGTGAGATCCGGATACAAGCCGAAGCGCTGGCTCATGTAGCCGATATGGTCCTTCAGCTGTTCGTCGTCCTTTCGCACATCGCAACCCGCCACCCGGGCCCTCCCGCCAGAGGGCCGGAGAATGCCGGTCAGCATGCGCATGGTCGTGGTCTTGCCCGCTCCATCCGGGCCCACCAAGCCGAAGATCTCGCCCTCGGCGACTTCGAGGTCGAGTCCATCGACTGCGACCACGTCGCCGAAGACGCGGCGGAGACCTTGGGCGTGGATGATGGGAGACATGAGGGGAAAAGTGGCCGGAGGTCGGACGAGCGATCCTCGGTGAGCCGCGACGGCTCGGCGGGACGCCGCGCCCTACCTTCAAATCATGAAGCGACGCCGATCGTCACGTCGGCGGGCATGCCGGACTTCAGCTCGTCGTTGGGATTCGCGACGTCGACTTTGATGCGGAACACGAGTTTCACGCGTTCCTTCGGCGTCTGCACGGTTTTCGGCGTAAACTCCGCCTCGGATGAGATGAAGCCGACGGTGCCTTCGTAGGTTTTGTCGGGAAACGTGTCGGTGCGCACGGCGACCTTCTGGCCCAGCTTCACGTGGCCGAGATCGGTTTGATTCACGTAGGCGCGCACCCAGACGTGTGCGAGGTCGGCGACCGTCACGACCGGCGTGCCGGCGGCCACGAATTCGCCGGGCTCGATGTTGTGCGACAGCACCTGGCCGGTGAGCGGTGAGAGCAGCTGCGTATTTGCGAGCCGGGTTTCCGCGAGTGCGACGGCGGCGCGGGCCTGTTCCGTGCGGGCGCGGGCCTGCTGAATCGTTTCGGTGCGCGGCCCCGCTTGGAGCAGCGCGAGCCGTTCGCCCGCTTCGGCCGCGCGCGCCTCGGCGACCTTGAGGAGCGCCTGCGCGGTCTCGAAGTCGCGATCAGCGATCACGTCGCGGGCGCGCAGTTCCTGCGCGCGCGTGAAATCAAGCCGCGCGCGATCGCGTTCCGCCTCGGCGCTGTGCAGCCCGGCTAACGCCGCGGCGATCTCCTGCGGGCGCGAGCCGGCCTCGAGTTCGGCGAGCACGGCTTCGACCGCGGCGAGTTCCGCCCGCCGGAGCGCGAGCTCCTGCGTTTGCTCGGCGTCATCCAGCCGCGCAATCAGCTGGCCGGCGGTGACGCGCGCGCCTTCGTCGACGGTGCGCGCCACCACGCGGCCCGGTACCTTGAACCCGAGCTGGGCGTCGACCACCTCGATGTTGCCGGAGAGGACGAGCGCGTCGTTCGACGAGCCGCCGCCGCGCGCGCATCCGGCGAGGGCGACGAGCAGCGCGGCGAGCAGCACGAGCGCGGGGGAGCGCCGGCGGTCTTTAGGCAGCAAGGTGCTTTTCATAGTCTTTGCGTCCGGCGGGCGTGAGCAGCCCGCACAGGAACAGGTTGAGGGCTTTTTCCAAAGTCTGTCGCAGCGTGAGCTGGGTCCGGTCGAGCACCGCGGGCTGGACGAGCCCGCGGATGGCCTGCAGCCAGAACTCCGTGGCGAACGCCGGATCGAGATCGGAGCGAACCTTCCCGGCGGCCACGCCTTCGCGGATCAGCCGGCCGAAAAAGGTCGGCACGTTTTTCTGCCGCACGTCTTCAATCTTCTGGTAGAGCCGTGGCGCGAACCGCTGCAGCTCGCGCAGCATCGCCGGGCTGATCCGCGTCATGGTGGAGCCGACGACTTCGACCACCTGGTCGATCCGCTGCGGAAAACCGAGCTTGGGATCGGAGAGCACCGCCGTCATCCGCTCCTGCAGCGACCGTTCGATGCACTCGATGATCCGCTCGATCAGCGCATCCTTCCCGGAGAAATGTACGTAAAGCGTCTTTTTGCTCATGCCCAGCTCGTGGGCGAGCACGTCCATGGTGAGCGCCGTGTAGCCATGCTCGACGAGCTGTTGGTGCGCGACGGCGAGAATGCGGGCCGCAGCGGGCGCCTCACGGCGGAAGAGATCTGGAACGGGAGCAGCCATGAATCCTTAGGAAACCGAAAGAGTATTTAAAGTTTCCAGGACGCAAGTGAAATTCCCATTTTTCTTTGCGAGCCGGTCGGGCTGCGACGCGCCGCAGCATTGAATTGGCTTCATCGACCTGTCTCGCTGCGGGGATGGCTGTGCCCCCGGACATCAAGGCTGAGATCACCGCCTTGCTGGCCCGCAAGGACGGCGCGGCGTTGCGGCGCGCGCTCGCGCCGTGGCTGGCCGAGGACCTCGCGCCGCACCTGGCCGACCTGCCGGTGGAGCAGCTGGCGATGCTGTTTCGCGTGGGCCCACCCGAACTGGTCGCGACGACCTTCGCCTACGTGCCGCTCGAGGTGCAAAAACGCCTCCTCAAGTTGCTCAGCCAGGATCAGGCGGCGGAGTTGTTGAACTCGCTGCCGCCGGACGATCGGACCGCGTTCCTCAATGAGCTGCCGCTCGATCTGGCGATGCAGATGCTCGCGTTGCTTTCGCCCGCCGAGCGGCAGGTGGCCCAGGCCTTGCTCGCCTATCCGGAGCACAGCGTGGGCCGGATGATGACGCTGGACTATGTGGCCGTGCGGCCGGAGTGGTCGGTCCGCGAGGCGCTCGATTACATCCGTGAGCACGGCTACGACCGCGAAACGCTGAACGTGATCTTCGTGGTCGATACCTCCGGGCGCTTGATCGACGACGTCCGGGTGCGCCGGCTGCTGCTCTCGCCGCTCGATCGTCCGGTGCGGGAACTGCTCGACGGCAACTATGCCCGGCTGCGGCCCACGGACGATCGCGAGCACGCGCTGGAGCTGTTCCGCCAGTTCGATCGGGTGGCGCTGCCGGTGACGGATGAAAGTGAACGGCTGATCGGAATCATCACCGTCGACGACATGCTTGATGTCGCGGCCGAGGAGGCGACGGAGGATATCCAAAAGCTCGGCGGCACCGAAGCGCTCGACGAGCCTTACCTGACGATCACGCTCGGCCGGATCGTGAGGAAACGGGCGAGCTGGCTCGTCGTGCTGTTCTTCGGCGAGATGCTGACGGCCACGGCCATGGCGTATTTCGAGGACGAGATCGCGAAGGCGGTGGTGCTCGCGTTGTTTGTGCCGCTGGTGATCAGCTCGGGCGGCAACGCCGGTTCGCAGGCGGCAACGCTCGTAATTCGCGCGCTCGCGCTGGGCGAATTTCACGTGCGGGATTGGTGGCGCGTGATGCGGCGTGAACTCGCGGTGGGCGTGTTGCTCGGGCTGGTGCTGGGGTCGATCGGATTTTTGCGAATCGCGCTCTGGTCGGCGGTTTCGGACGTGTATGGCCCTCATTGGCTGGGCGTCGCCGGTACGGTCGGGTGCGCGTTGGTGGGCGTGGTGCTGTGGGGTTCGCTCACCGGTTCGATGCTGCCGCTGGTGTTGAAACGATTCGGGTTGGACCCAGCGACCTCGAGCGCGCCGTTCGTGGCGACGCTGGTCGACGTCACCGGGTTGGTGATCTACTTCAGCGTGGCGCTCGTGCTGCTGCGGGGCACGTTGCTGTAGGCCTGCAATCTCCCGCCATGGGCACTGTTTCCTAGGTGGATTGATCGCATCATTCTCGTTCTCGCTGTATTCGAGAGAAGGAGAACGATGGCTCGGGTAGCCCACGGCCACATCCCAGCCGGCTTCTTGACGGCGCCGGCTCGCGCGGGTTTAGTGCGGCCATGGCTTCGTCGGTTTACCGCCTCCTGCTTGGTCTCGCGCTCTCCGGCGCGGGGATTCATCAGGCGGCGGCTGCGGACTCACTGGCGGACTCGTCGCCGTTCTTGCCACCGGCCGGCCAGGGTCAGACCGCTGCCACGCCCGATGCCACGCTCGAATTGCGCGGCATCATGGGCACGGGCGACGACACGCGATTCAGCATCTACGACGCGACCAAGCGCATGAGCGCGTGGAAGCGGCTCAACGAACCCGGCAGCGAGTTCGTCGTGCGCAGCTACGACCCGTCGCGCGACGCGGTCACGATCGACTACCAAGGCCGAACCCTGACGCTCACGCTGAAAACCGCGAAAGTCGCTTCCGCGCCCTTGCAGCCGCTGCCGGCACCTGCGCTGAACGCGCCCGGTCCCGGTTCCCCGCAACCGATCGGGGGACCGGTGGTGCTCAACCCCACGCCGGCGGACGAGCAGCGTCGGCTCGAGGCGATCGCCGCTGAGGTGAACCGTCGGCGGATGATCCGGCAGCAAGCGTTGCAGGCGAGTCGTGCCGCTGCGGGTCAGTCGCGTCCGCAATCGCCCGGCGCACCCAATCCCCAGGGGAGATAACAGCCCGCGCCTGCGAGATTGATGGTCGCGGAGTCGGCGCTCGCCTGCGGTGAGCCTGTCGAATCCGCCTGCGGTGTGCCCGCCAGATCCGCCACCGAGCTGAATGCGTTCGTGGCGCGGAGACGGTCCCCTGTCGCCGACCAGCCTCGGCCCGACCACGAACACGCACCCACTTCCCGCGAGGCGGTGAAAACCGGACGGCGGGGGAATAAGTTTTTGTCAGTCCGACCGGTGTCGTTTAACGTGGCGGCCACATGCCCGAGTCCGACCCGAAACCCTTCACCGCGACGCTCTCGAACCGGGCGGTGATTCGCCGCTTGTTTCGGCTGACCTGGCGGTACCGGGCGGGCTGCCTGAAGGTGCTGCTCATTCAGCTGGTGCTGCTGTCGATGGGCATCGTGGGGCTCAGCTTTACCGGCGTCGGCATCGACTACATCCGCCACAAGGTCGCCGGCGTGCCACTCTCCCCCAACCCGCTGCATCTCGCGCCGCCGGAGGACTGGCCCTGGCCGCACGTGCTGGGGTTGCTCGCGGGATTGATTCTCGTGCTCGCCCTCGCACGGGCGCTGCTGAATTACAGCTACTTCGTTTCGGTCAACCGGCTCGTGCAACAACAGCTGGTGGTGGATCTGCGCGGTCGGGTCTACGATCGGCTGCAGCGGCTGAGCTTCCGCTTCTTCGACGCGAACACCACCGGCTCGATCATCACCCGCGTGACCAGCGACGTGCAGGCGGTGCGGATGTTCGTCGACCAGGTGCTGATCCAGAGCGTCATCATGGTCATCTCGCTCACCGTGTATGTGACCTACATGGCGAGCCTGAGCCCGACGCTCACCGTCGCGTGTCTCGCGACCACGCCGCTGCTGTGGGGAATCTCCGCGTGGTTCTCGCGCAAGATCCAGCCGGCCTATGCGCACAACCGCACCCTGGTCGAAAAAATGGTGCAGCGGCTGGCCGAGAGCGTGCAGGGCATCGCGGTGACGAAAGGCTTCGGCCGCGAGGCGGAGGACCGCGCGCGGTTCGACGCCGCGAACCAGGCCTGCTACGATCAGCAGCGCGGAATTTTCTGGCGCGTGAGCCTCTTCTCGCCGGCGGTGGGTTTTCTGACCCGGATCAACATGATGGTGTTGCTCGGCTACGGCGGCTGGCTGGTGATCCGCGGCGAGTTGCCGCTGGGCGCGGGCCTCGTGGTCTTCGTCGGTCTGCTCGAACAATTTTCCGGACAGGTGAACAACATCGCCACGATCGTGAATAGCGTGCAGCAGTCGCTGATCGGCGCGCGGCGGGTGTTTGAGATTTTAGACGCGCCGGTCGAGGTGCGGAATGCGCCTGACGCGGTGCGGCGACCGCGACTCACCGGCGCGGTGAACTTCGAGCGCGTTTCGTTCGTTTACCAGCCACTGCCGTCGGCCAGCGGGCCGGCGGCGTTCGAGGACGAGGTGGAACCAAAGCCAGTGTTGCACGACATCACGCTCGACGTGCAGGCCGGCCAATACGTCGCGATTCTCGGGCCCACCGGCGCCGGCAAAAGCGTGCTCATGAGCCTGATTCCGCGGTTCTACGATCCGACCGCCGGCCGGATCCTGATCGACGGCATCGACGTGCGCCGGCTGCATCTCGACGATTTGCGCCGCAACATCGGCATTGTTTTCCAGGAGAGTTTTCTCTTCTCGAACACCGTCGCGGCGAACATCGCGTTCGGCCATCCGGAGGCGACGCGGGAGCAGATCGAGCGCGCGGCGCGGATCGCGGCGGCGCACGAATTCATCACCGCGCTGCCGCAGGGCTACGACACCGTGCTCGGCGAAAGCGGGAGCAGCCTGTCCGGCGGGCAGCGGCAGCGGCTCGCGATCGCGCGCGCCGTGCTCCTCGAGCCGGCCATCCTGCTGCTCGACGATCCCACGGCGGCGATCGACAGCCAGACCGAGCACGAGATCTTCACCGCGCTCGAGCAGGCGATCAGCGGACGCACCGCCTTCATCGTGGCGCATCGGCTGAGCACGCTGCGGCGGGCGGATTTCATCATCGTGATGGAAGCGGGCCGGATCGTGCAGCGCGGCACCCACGCGGAGCTCATGCGCGTGCCCGGTCCCTATCGCCGGGTCGCGCAACTGCAGCTGGTGGATCCGGCCGAACTGCAGCAGCTCGCCACGACGGAGGAGATCGCGTGAAATCCGCTGCCGCTCCGCCCAGTCTGCTGGTGCTGCGTCCGCGCGACGGCGAGGACGACCAGCCGGTCAAGCCGCTCGAGTGGGGCTTGATGCGACGGTTATTCGGCTACACGGGGGCCGTGGCGACCAAGCGCAACGCGCTCCTCGTGCTCACGGTCGTGCGTTCGGCGCAATTGCCGGCCTTCAGCTGGCTGGCCGCGAGCATCATCAACGGGCCCATCACCGCGCGCGACACGGGCGCGCTCGTGCTCGGCCTGGTGGCGTATGGCGCGCTCGCGTTGGTCACCGATGGCATGTTCCATTTCCGCCAGCGATACGCACTGGAAATCGGCGAGACGGTCGTGAACCAGCTGCGCGCGGAGGTGTTTGCGCGCGTGCAGCGACAGCCGATGAGCTTCTTTCACCGGGTGAAGCTTGGCCGGATCATCAGCCGGGTGACCAGCGACATCGAGTCGGTGCGCGTCGGGATCCAGGACGTGCTGTTCGTCAGCGTGATTCAGTTCGGCAGCATGCTCTTCGCCGCGGTCGTGATGGCTTGGAGCGACTGGAAAATGTTCCTCGTCGTCGCCGGCATGGCGCCGGTGCTCTGGCTGATCAACAATCGTTTTCGGTTGCAGCTCAGCCGGCTGACGCGGGCCTCGAGTGAAAGCTTCAGCCGCGTCACGGCGACCCTCGCGGAGTCCGTCGGCGGCATGCGGATCACGCAGGGCTTCGTGCGGCAGGCGACGAACCTCGGGTTGTTCCGCAGCCTGCTCGCGGACCATGCCCGCTACAACATCGCGCTGGCGCGGACCTCGGCCGTGCTCACGCCGCTGCTCGAGCTGAACAGCCAGTTCTTCATCGCGATTCTCCTGCTGTTCGGCGGCTGGCGGGTGTTCGAGGGCGACATGACCGTCGGCGGGCTCATCACGTTTTTCCTGCTGGCCAACCAGTTCTTCGCCCCGATCGCAACGATCGGCACACAATACAACCAGGCACTCGTGGCGATGGCTGGCGCCGAGCGCGTCTTCCGGCTGATTGACACGCCGCCCGAGTGGGTCGATGACCCCACGGCGACGGATCTGCCGGATCCGCGTGCAGGAAAGTCACAAGTGACAAGTGACAAGGAGCAAGATGCCGCGGCCGGATCCGGCTCTTGGAATTTGCCACTTGATACTTCCCACTTGCCGCCAGCGGGCGGGATGCGCGTGGAGTTTCGCGCCGTCACGTTCGGCTACGATCCGGCGCGGCCGGTGTTGCACGACGTGAGCTTCACCGCGGCGCCCGGGGAAATGATCGCGCTCGTGGGACACACCGGCAGTGGCAAGAGCTCGATCATCAACCTGGTCACCAAATTCTATCTGCCCACGCAGGGCGAGGTTCTGCTGGATGGACGCGAGGTCCGCACGATCACCAGCCGTTCGCTGCATCGGCAGCTGGGCCTGGTGCAGCAGACGAATTTCCTCTTCAGCGGCACCGTGCTCGAGAATCTCCGGTTCAGCCGGCCCGAGGCGACGGAAGACGACGTGCGCGAAGCCGCGCGCCAGCTCGACTGCCTGGACCAGCTCGAAGCCCTGCCGCGCGGGCTGGCCACTGAGGTGGGCGAGCGCGGCGCCGGGCTTTCGCTCGGCCAGCGGCAGCTGATCTGCTTCGTGCGCGCGCTGCTCGCGGACCCGCGGCTCGTGGTGCTCGACGAGGCGACGAGTGCAATCGATGCTGTCACCGAAGCGCGGTTACAACGGGCGTTGCAACGGCTGCTGCAGGGCCGGACCAGCTTCGTGGTGGCGCATCGGCTGAGTACCATCCGGCAGGCGCAGCAGGTGCTGGTGCTTGCGGCCGGGCGTATCATAGAAAAGGGCACACACGCGGATTTGCTGGCGCGCCGTGGGCATTACGCGGCGCTGTACGCCCAGTTCACCCAGGTTGGCGAGACTTTCTAGCGGCTGCTCCCCTCTAGAAAGGTGAAGATTCTCCTATGCAAACGGGCAATTTTCCCTCTAGAAGTGCGTTGCTTTCGAGGGAAAGCACTTCTAAACCCAAAATCACTATGGCTAAGAAATCAGCTCGCAAACCGAACGCTGCCTTCATGAAACCGGTCACGCCCGACGCCGCGCTCGCGGCCGTCGTCGGCTCGAACCCGATGCCCCGCACGGAGCTCACCAAGAAGCTCTGGGCCTACATCAAGAAGAATGGCCTGCAGGACAAGAAGGTGAAGACCCAGATCAACGCCGACGAGAAGCTCCTCCCGATCTTCAACAAGAAGAAGTCCGTCTCGATGTTCGAGATGACGAAGCTCGTCTCCGGGCACGTCTCCTGAGCAGAGTGCGGTAACACTCTCCAGCCGTCGCGGGTTCCGCGGCGGCTTTTTTGTGCCCGCAGGCCGGCGCCCGGCCGGAGCTGTAGCAGGAAATCGGGTTCGTGGTTGCACCGGTCGGCGGTACCCGGTTCATTGCCGTCCCCCTCACGCCTCCGGCGTCATGCTTTCCCTGCTCCAACGCAAGGCTGTGCTCGCGTTTGCGAGTGCGGTCATTTTCGCCGCCGGCATCGGCGCCGGCTACTGGCGATACCTTCGTGCGCGCGCGGAGCTGTTGGCCGAGCTCACGGCGCGCGTCCAGGGCTGCGCGGTGGCGTTTCACGTCGCGGAGCTCCAGGAACTCACCGGCGCCCCCGCCGAGCGGGAATCTCCCGTCTACGCCAGCGTGAAGGATCGCCTCGGTCGCCTGCGGACGAGCGATGAACGGCAGCCGCGCATCTCCCTGTTGCGCTATCTTCCGGCCAACGGCACGTTGCTGCCCCTGGCCGATTCGGCGCCGCGAACCGATCCCGCGCAACCGGCGCCGCGAACGGGCACATTGCCGGCCCGGCTTTCTCCGGGGCTGGAGGGCGTGATCGAGACCGGTTATCCGACCGCGGAGGGACCGCGGCAGGAAGACGGCGGCCGTTGGGTCAGCGGGTATGCCCTGATCGGCCCGCATACGCCGGGGCGGCCGCAGCATCTCATCGCATTCGATCTCACCGCCCACGAATGGTATCGGGCGCTTTGGAACACGGCGCTCGGGACCGCCGGCTACGTATGGATGCTGCTCCTGCTGCCGCTGGCGGCCCTCGTGACCACGCACCGGCAGTTGATGCAAGGAGAGGCGCTGCGGAATCTGACCGAGGCCATGGAGCAAGGGCATTCGCCGATCATGATCGTCGACCTTGGCCTGCGCATCGAATACGCGAACGCCAAGTTCTGCCGGCTGCTCGGCTATTCGCGCCGCGAACTGCTGGGGCGGGAATGGCGGACATTTCACGGCGCCGAGGCGCGCCCGGAAATCTTTGCGGACATGGTGACCACCATCCGGGCCGGGCATCCGTGGACCGGCGAATGGATGATGCCACGCAAGGACGGCACGGTCTTTCCGCTCCGCGCGGCGATCACGCCGGTCAAGAACCGCGCCGGTGAGATCCGGAGCTTTGTCGGGGTGTTTGAAGACATGACCGAGATCCGCCAAACCGAAGCGCTGCTGCGCGAAGCGAAGGAGCGGGCCGAGGCGGGCGATCGCGCGAAGGGACAATTCCTCGCCACGATGAGCCACGAAGTGCGCACGCCGCTAAACGGCATCGTGGGTTTCGCGAGCCTGTTGTTGGAGACGGAACTGACGCCGGAGCAGCTGGAATACGTCGAGACGATCCGTACCAGCAGCGAGACCTTGATCCAGTTGACGGGCGATATCCTCGATTACGCGCGCATCGAGTCCGGCCGGCTAAAGCTCGAGCCACAGCCCTGCGATCCGCGTGAATGCGTGGAGAACGCACTCGACCTTGCCGCCACGCTGGCCCTGCCCAAAGGCGTCGAGCTGCTGCACTGGATCGACGACACCGTACCGGCCGCCATCGTTGCCGACGTCGGTCGGCTGCGGCAGGTGATCGTCAATCTGGTGAACAATGCCGTGAAATTCACCCCCACGGGCGAGGTGGCCGTCGACGTGCGGGTGGTGGCTTCGTCGCCGGCGCCGGAAACCGCGGACGCGGAAGCGTTGCCATCAGCCCGGGAGACCGCCGACGCGGGCGAGGCGTCGTGCACGCTCGAGTTTTCCGTGCGCGACACCGGGATCGGCATCGCCCCGGCACACCATCCCAAAATTTTCCGGCCCTTCAGCCAAGTGGACGATTCGACCACGCGCCGCTATGGCGGGACGGGCCTCGGGCTCGCGATCTGCAAAAACCTCGTCGGACTGATGAACGGGCACATCACGTTCACGAGCGAACTGGGCCGCGGCTCGAGGTTCACGTTCACCATCCGGGTGCCGGTCCACACGCCCGCGGCAGACCGCGTGCCGCCAACGCCACTGCAAGGCCGGCGCGTGATGCTCGTGGCGTCAGGCGGAATGTGCGAGGAGCTGACGCGGCTGGTCCGACGCTTTGGCGGTGAGGTAATGGAGAGCGAAACGGCGGCCTCGCCGCAACGATCAGACTGGGACCTCGGTATCCAGGATCTCAGTGCCAGCGCCGCGACCGAACTCGCGACGTCGCGCGAACCGTGCGTGAGCTGGCTGCCCGAAAAAATGGTGGCGCTCATCCCTGTGCCGCTGCCCGGAGAAATTCGCGCGGCGTTGCGCCCGTATTTCCGACAGCTCCTGAACAAGCCGCTGCATCACGACCTGTTCGGAGGCGTGCTGGGCGCGAGCGCCGCGGATCCTCCCGCCGCGGCCATGCCACCGCCGCCACAGTTCGGCCTTCGCGTGCTCATCGTGGAGGACAACGCGGTGAACCAGCGATTGATTCAAACCGTGGTCAGCCATCTGGGCTGCACTTCGCACCTCGCGGTGAACGGTCGCGTCGCGTTGGAGGAGATCGCGCGGTCGCGGCCCGAAGTCGTGTTGATGGATTTGCACATGCCCGAATTGGACGGGCTGGCGACGACCGCGCAGATCCGGGCGGGTGCGGCCGGCGAGGCGGTGCGGGGCGTGTGGATCGTCGCGTTGACCGCGGACGCGCGGAACGAACAGCGCGAGCGCACCCTGGCCGCGGGAGCGAACGATTATCTCACGAAGCCCGTTCGTCCGGCGGAGTTGCAGGCCGCACTCGAGCGCTATCTCGCCTCACGACCGACGGCCGCGTGAGGGCGCGGCGCGGGTTCCGGTTGCTCTCGTAGGGCTGCCGCTTGCCGGCAGCCTCGGCCGACGGCGAGCGTCGGCTCTACCAAACGACGCGACGAGGGCGTCGCGTCCCCACGGCTGGCCCGCAAGCCGCGGCACCATTCAGACGCGCGTGCGCCGCGCCAATTCGCTTGGCGGAGTCGAGCCGACCTCGCAGGCTGACCCGCTTCATGCGGCCCGCCCCGAGAACTCCTCAGCACACCCAGGCCATCGTGATGCTGCTGCTCGCCAACCTGTTTTGGGGGCTGAGCTTCCCGGTGATCAAGTCGATCACCCTCCTGCATGCGCAGCTGCTGCCCGACGCCGGCACGTGGTTCTCGACTGCCTACACGATCGCGCCGCGGTTCCTGCTGGCCGTGATCGTGTTGTTGGCGTGGCAGGCCCG
This sequence comes from Opitutus terrae PB90-1, assembly GCF_000019965.1. Classification (GTDB taxonomy): domain Bacteria; phylum Verrucomicrobiota; class Verrucomicrobiia; order Opitutales; family Opitutaceae; genus Opitutus; species Opitutus terrae. The sequence continues at coordinate 1,116,928 of NC_010571.1, read as the reverse complement.
AAGTTTCTGGCGGATCACGCGCGCGGAGCTGAAACAGGGCGTGATCCTCGGGCTTTTCGCCGCCGCCGGCATGCTGTTTCAAGTCGACGGATTACAGTTCACCGCGGCGTCGACCTCGGCGTTTCTGACGCAGTTCTACGCGATCATGATCCCGGTGTATCTCGCGTTGCGCTCACGGCGCACCCCGGGCGCGCTCGTCTGGATCAGTTGCTCGTTGGTGCTGGCGGGCGTGGCGATCCTGGGCCGGTTCGACTGGCGGGAGCTCACCTTCGGCCGCGGCGAATGGGAAACCCTGCTCTCGTCGGTGTTTTTCATGGGTCAGATCCTCTGGCTTGACCGGTCGGAGTTTGTGGGCAATCGCGTGGAGAAGTTCACGCTGGTGATGTTCCTGACCGAGGCGCTGGTGTTCCTGGGATTGTCCGCGGCGACGGCGCCCTCGGTCGACGCGCTGGTTCTGCCGTGGACGTCACCCGGCTGGCTCGGACTCACCGCGTCGCTGACCGTGTTCTGCACACTCGGGGCGTTCCTCATCATGAACCGATGGCAGCCGAAAATCACCGCGACCGAGGCCGGGCTGATCTACTGCGTGGAACCGATCTTCGGCTCGGTGATGGCGCTGTTCCTTCCGGCGATGATCTCGGCGTGGACGGCGATCAACTATCCCAACGAAAGCGCCACGTCGCACCTGTTGATCGGCGGCGGTCTGATCACGTTGGCCAACGTGCTGATTCAGTTGCGACCGCCGGCCAAACCCGCGGCAGCGGCGAGCAAGTAGCCTGGCTGCTCATGGGGACGCGACGCCCTCGTCGCGTCGTTTGCATCGATCCTGAATAGCCGCAAGAAGGCACAGAAGGCGCAAAAACGCCGACGGACCTTTTGTGGCTCTTGTGCCTCTTTGTGGCCATCACCCGGAATGGTTCGAGCTCATCGGTATTGATCCGTGTCCATCTGTCGTCGAATTCGGATCGGCCACCCACCCGCTCGTACGCGGATCTTCAGGCACCCATTTCCCAAACCTTGAACTTTACACTTCAAACTCCGACTCACGCGGAGCGTGTGGCGCGGAGCGCGACGCCGCGCCGCGGATCGACGCGATCGCCCGCAGCGTGATCGCCGTCAGCACGATGACCCCACCCAAGAGGGCGAGCGACGTGGGTGTTTCGCCGAGCATCAGCATCACCCACACCGGATTCAGGATCGGCTCGATCACGGGAATGATGCTGGCTTCGAGCGCGGTGACGTGCCGGATCGCTCGGGCATAGAGCCAGTAGGAAACGCCGAGCTGCACGATACCGAGCAGCAGCAGCGCGAACCAGCCGACGGCATTGAGCGGCGGCGCGCTGACGATCCACGGCAGCCCCACCAGGAACGCGAGCAGGTTGCCCAGGATGATCGACTCGACGGGCGACTGATCCTTCTGACTCCGCAGTGCGAGCGTCATCGCGGCAAAGCACACGCCGCTCAGGATCGCGATGGAGTTACCCAGCACCCCGCTGAAGTCGAGTCCGCCGGCGAAGAAAAGGGTCATACCGGCGAGCACCACCACGATCGTTAGCCAGTCGGCGCGCGTGGCGCGCTCGCCGATGAGCCAGGCGCCGAACAGTGCGATCCACACCGGCGCGGTATATTGAAGCAGGATCGCGTTCGCGGCGGTGGTGAGCTTGGTCGCGGCCACGAACGTGACCGTGCAAGCCGCATAGCCGAGCGCGCCAATGAGCTGCGCGCGCGAAAAGGTGAACCGCAGCGGCCGGTTCGTCGCGAGGAGGAACAATCCAGCGAACAGGCCGCGCATCCCCGCGACTGCGAGCGGAGGCCAATCGACGGCCTTGATGAGGAGTCCGCCCAAGCTCCAACAGAACGAGGCGATGACGAGCAGGCCGATCGCGCGGGCGTGGGCAGGATCTTTCACGGAGCCTGACAACGTGTCGCACGCGTGCAGCGGGCGCACGCCGAAAAACGACGGACTCCCCTTCTATTCCTCGCCTAGCAGTCGGCGGAAACGCGCGCGGAGCGCATCGGCGTCGGCGACGTGCAATTCCTTCCCGCGCACCGTGAGCAGCCGTTCGTCACGCAGCCGCGCGAACGTGCGCGACAACGTCTCGCTGCTCGTGCCGAGCTCGGCGGCGAGCACGCGCTTCGTAGTGCCGAGTTCGATCACCGGCGCACCCGCGCCGCGCGGCAGTCGCTTGCACAGCCAGTTGAGCAGCCGCGTCTCGACGTCCTTCAAGGTCATGTCCTCCACCAGACCGACGAGGACGCGCAGGTGCTGGCTCATCGAACCGAGCATTCGCAACGCGAGATCGGGCCGCCGGCCCAGCAAGCCGAGAAACGGCACCTTCGGTACCAGCACCACGCCGGACGGCTCGACCGCGCGCGCGTTCGCCGGATAACCCTGCGGGCTGGCCAGCGCCGCCTCCGCGAACGACTCGCCCGGGCGGAACACGTAGATCACCTGCTCCTTCCCCGTCGGGCTCACGCGGTGCACGTTGAACGCACCGCGCTGCGCAACATAGAATCCCTCGGCGGGATCGCCTTCGCGGAAAAGATAGGCGCCCTTCGCCACCGAACGCAGGATCGAGAACGCCGCGATGGTCTCCAGGTCGGACGCGGAGAGGCCGGAGAACAGCTGACACGAACGCAGCGTGGCCGCGATCGCAGCGGTGCGGAGGGGGGCGACATCGTGGGTCACGATGTCAGACAAACCCCTGCGGGGTCATCAGTCGCGCCAAAAAAACGTTTTCCAGCCCCCGTCCGCGGCGCGCTCCGGCCGGGCCTGGTAACCCGCGGCATGCAACCGCTCGATCAATGGCGATGGCAGAAACGGCGCGATGAGCACAAAACCCTCGTCCGGTTGGAGTGAGTTCACCGTCGCCATGATTTTCGGAAACGGTTCTTCGCCCCGGGCGAGCAGCGGGCGCACATCGAGCGAACGGAATTTCTGCGACGAGGGTTTCATGGGTGATGATTTCGACCGACCTTCGCTGGTTTCTCAATTCGCGTGACCACGGTTTGCACGGATCGACACAGATGATGACAGCAAAATGGGGGCCCAGGCAGGCGATGATCGCTACATTGACCAGAGCAGGGCGACGCTGACGACGTAGGCGACGCCCCAGCCGAGCTCCTGAAAGCCGAGTGTGCGGGCGCGAATTCGCGGGCGCGGAAACACGAGCAGCACCCACGTGCGCAGCCACAGCAGCGTGAGTGCGATGGGCACGACCAGCGGCAGCAGTCCTCGCCAGCTCAGCACCATCGCCGTCGCCGCCGCGAGCGTGGCCGCCACGAGAGCCGGCAGTGGCTGCAGCCGGCCGGTTTTGGTGGATCGCACGTAGCTGCGCACCGCCATCACGGTGGGAATGGCGCGTCCGCACATCGCGAACAGCAGCGCGCCGGCTCCGACGAAAGTCCATCCGCCAGCAGCCGCGATCGTGCCGGTGAAGGCCGCAAACGCCGTCGCGCCCGCGATCTCGGCGGCTCCTTCCCGGCCGTCGTTCTGCAGATCGAAAACCAGGAACACCGCGCCCGCGAGTGCCGGCGCGACAAGCCAGCCGATGAGGTTCACCGGCGCCAGCATGAACGCCACGATGAGCGCCCCCAACGCCACGCCAGCCAGAATCGCGAGCGCCTGGACGGCGGCGTGCCGCCGTGCGACGTCGGTTTCGCGCCGCGCCAGTCGCAGCGGTCGGCGCGCGAGAAATCCGGCGAACGCGGCCAGCGCCAGCCACAGGCCCGGCACCGAGGGCACCGCCAGCAGGCCAAGCGCCAGCGGCTCGAGCGCGAGCGACCAACTGCCGTGTTCCTTCGGCAGCACAACGCTGCTCCAGCGGACGCGGGGCTGCGCGCGAGTGGCGATGGCGACGAGAGCAGGCATGCGGCAATTATGATCGTCGGCGCGGCGCCGGCCTTGATGCCGATCAAACAAAACGATCGGCGCTTGCGCGCGACGCGAAAAACGGGCGCGGACCGACCAATGTTCGTGTTACGAACATTCGGCGGGTGCGGCCGGGTTCCGGGGGAATGCCCTCGCCGGCCGGCCGGGCTCAGCTTGGCGGAGAGCCGTGCGCGCCGGCGGTCGAGAGAGGTGCGGGTATGCCTCTTTCTCGCGGCTGCCGGCAAGCGGCAGCCCTACAAAGCCTTCTTCCACGCGATCTGCCGGAGTCGTTCACTCGATCTGCACCTCACTGAGCCGCGTTCGACACGGGCGAGACGCTGGTGCCACGTGGCTTACGCCGCACGCCTGGAAGAAAGACACCCGGCTTGGGCCGCACCCGCGTGATAATTTGACCCGGATCAAGGCGAGCCGCGACGCGCTGGGTTACCGTGCATCCATGAGTCAGAACACCCTTATTGCCGCCGACGCGGCGGCGACCCTCGACCTCGCCGAAGCCGGTGCGCCGGCCCCCGCGAGCATCGTCAGTCGCGCCCTGCTGCTGACGCCGGAAGCGCGCGTCACGCTGTTCCATTTTGCCGCGGGCCAGGAGCTCACGTCGCACACGAACCGCCGGCGGGCCGTGATCCAGATTCTCTCGGGCAACTGCGATTTCTTTTTCAACGATGCCTGGCATCGGCTGGGCGCCGGCACGTTCCTGCACTTGCCGCCGAACCATCCGCACGCGGTCCGCGCGCCGGAACCCTTCTCGATGCTGCTTACGCTTTGCTCCGAACCCGCCGCCACCCTTTCTCAACCATGAACAACGCCACCACCGAACCGAACGCTTCCGCCTATCTTGATGTGCGGGAAGTTTCCTGCCGCGAAAAACACCCGCTGATCTTCCGGCGCTGGACGGAGCTGCCCGTCGGCAGCTATTTCGTCCTCGTCAACGATCACGATCCCGTGCCGCTCTACTACCAGTTCGCGGGCCAGTTCCCGGGTGCGTTCACGTGGGAATACCTCGTCGAAGGTCCGGACGAATTTCAGGTGAAGATCACGCGGATCGCGGCGACGGAGAGTGCGCCGGCGGTGCGTCCGCCCGCGGGCGGCTGCGGCTCGACGCGCAATGAAGCGATCCTCGACGCGCGCGGGCTCGAGCCGCCGGAGCCGATGCTGCGGATTATGGCCGCGATCGAGACGCTCGCGTCGGGTGCGCAATTGCGCGCGCTGACCGATCGCAAGCCGGTGCACCTGCTTGCTGAGCTCGACACGCGCGGTTTCACCCACGCGTCACACGAGCAGGCCGACGGCAGCTGGCTCAACACGATCAAGAAGAACTAAGCGTGCAGGGAGGAGCCCGCCGTCCCGGCGGATTCTCCCCGCGCAGATCCCACGAGCCCGGCGGTACGCCGGGCTCCGCCTCACTGTGATCCCCTCTTCGCCTGTCCGACCCGGTGCGAGTCCGATCTCGGCCGGCGCCACGATTCCGCTGTCGTTTATCGCTGCGGGTCTGGTCGCCGGCGTGATGGGTGCAGGCTGGCTGCTGGCCGCGCCCGGCACGCTGGCGCTGCCGCATCTGCATCCGCACGTGATCGCGTTGACGCACGTGTGGCTGCTCGGCGCGCTGGCGACGATCTGTTTCGGCGCGGTTTACCAGTTGCTGCCGGTGCTCGCGAACACCGCGTTCACGGGCCGCCTCGCCGCGTGGGTGCATCTCGGCGTGCATCTGGTGGGGACGACCATCATGGTGGTCGCGTTTCGCACGGGCGAACTCGGCATCGTGGCGGCGGGGGGCACGTTGGTGGCCACCGGCGTCGGGCTGTTCGCGCTGAATGTGGCGCGGACGTTGCGCGCGGCCAACCGGCTGGACCCGATCCTGATCGCGTTTGGCTGCTCTGCGGCGTGGCTCGTCGTGACGGTGATCGCCGGCGTGCTGCTGGCGGCGAATCTGCGTTTCGGCTGGTGGCCGATGAACGTGCTCGGGCTGCTGCGGGCGCACGCGCACCTCGGCGTCGTGGGATTTTTCGTCACGCTCCTGCAAGGCGCGATGTTCCGCTTGGTGCCGATGTTCACCCTCGCGACGGTCGATACCACGCACCGGATCGGCTGGGCGCTGGCGCTCTCGCAAACCGGGCTGCTCGTGTTGGCGACCTCGCTGGCCTGGGCGGCGGCCGCCGGCACGTTCGCTGGGGCGACGCTGCTGCTGGTGTCGTTCGCGCTCTCGGGCCGGGAATTGCAGCGCATCTATGCGACGCGCCGGAAGCGCGTGATCGAGCCGGGACTGCGCGGGTTTTTCGCCGGGCTGAGTCTGCTGATGGTCGCGGGGCTCGCGGGCGCGGCGCTGGCGTGCGGCGTCGGCGACCTGCAGGCGGCCCTCGGGTATGGCGTGCTGGCGATCCTCGGCGGGCTGCTCGCGAGCGTGCAGGGCATGCTCTGCAAGATCGTGCCGTTTCTGGTGTGGATGCGCGTGTATGGTCCGCGTGTCGGGCGGCAGGTCACGCCGCAGGCGGGGACGCTGGGGCGCGCGAACCTGGAGCGGCTCTGGGTCTGGCTGCACGTGAGCGGGGCGTTGTTGCTCGCGGTCGGCGCGGGCGTCGCTCACGTGGGCGTGCTCGCGCTGGGCGCGACGCTGTTCGCGGCGGGGCAGATCGCATTGCTGGTGAGCCTTGGCACGACTGCACGGCATGTGTGGCGGCCGGTCACCGCGCCCGTCGCGCCCGCCGCGGCGCAACCCGTCAAAACTTTCGTATGAACACTGCGGTTGATTCCGATCTGATCTGGCGAACGCTGGGCACGATTCCCGATCCCGAGTTCGGCCTGAGCATCGTCGATCTTGGGCTCGTTTATTCCGTGGAGACGAACGGTCACGACATCGGCGTGACGATGACGTTCACCTCGCCGGGGTGTCCGGCGGGCGGCATGATCCTCGAAGGCACGCGGACGGCCCTCGCCGCGTTGCCGGGCGCGCAGGAGGTTCGCGTGGAGGTCGTGTGGGAGCCGCCCTGGACACCTGAGCGGCTCACGCCGGAGGGGCGGGCGCATCTCGGTTGGCAAGAACCGCCGCCTGCCGAGTAACCGGCATGGGCATTCGTCCGCAGCGGTGGCTGCGGGCGTGTGAAGGGAACGAGGCGATCTCAGCCGGAGTCCGCGAATTGTAGCGCGGCGTTTCAAACCAGGACGTAGCGGCTGTAGGCCGGCCGGTGGCCGGACGTCTGCTCATCGAGCAGGTCTACGCCGCAGCCAGATGCAGCCGCGGTTGCTGGAATGCCCTACACCTTCATGATCTGCATCGCGCGGGAGACCTGATTCTCCAGCACCGGCAGGAAACCGAGCAACTCCTCGCGATCGAGCCGCAATGCAGCGAGCACGTCATCGAGACCGGGCGCCTCGATCTCGACCTCCGGCTGATTCACCGCACTGCGGAGATAGCGTGCGCAGTAAACCACTGCGGACATCCGGTCGTGCGGCTCCTCGGCTTCGAGGGGCTCGTACTGGTGTCGCACCGATTCGACATTTTCCGCGGCGAAGGCCCATTTCTCCAACATGCAGGCGCCGACATCCGCCTGCGTAAAACCGAGGAGCGCGTTTTCCGCGCCGCTGTGGTCGCGCGGGAATCCTTCATCCGCGAGCATCTTCACGGGATGACCATCGGCGCCGATCAGGCACTTGTTGATCGCCAGCCGGCCGATGCCATGCAGCAGTCCGCTCATATAGGCGACCGCGGTATCCTCGCCCAGCCGTTCCGCGAGCGTCTCGGCCGCGAAGGCCCCGGCGACGGACTCACGCCACATCGTGAGCGCGTCGCGTCCGTAAGCCGCCAGCGGCTGCGCGACGATCGCGCCCGACGCCGCCACGGCCACGACGTGATACACTTCGCGAAAGCCGACGCGGTTCACGGCCATCTCGATCGTGCGGCAACCGCCACCGCGCCCGAACCAGGCGCTGTTGCTGATCTGAATGACGCGCGTGGTCATCGCCGGATCGAGGCGAATCAATGCCGCAATGTCATCGAGACCGGAATTCGTATCCGACAGCAGCCGCTGCAAACGCGAGAGTACCTGCGCCATGGGGGGCAACTGACCCATCGCAGCAACCAGCCGTTCGGGCGTGGAGTAGTTGGGGGAGTTTTCGGGGAAAAACACGGAAGTGACCCCATCTAACATCGGCCACGCCGGAGAAAGCAAAAGTATTTCCCGCCCCGGTCCGCGTCCGCTGCCCATTCCCTTGAGCGTCAGCGCGCAAACGCAGGCAATGGCGCAGGCAGGCGCGCGCCCGGTGAAAAAGCAACGTGGCCGAACGCCGCCATGACAGCGCGCGTGCGTTCGGGCCGGGCGGAGCCGCAGCGCAGCGGCGATCACGCAGCGAAAAGGAACGTTACAACCGGACGGGGATTCGCCGTGCCGCCGAGGCGTAGAGCGCGCCGATGATCGCGATGGCATTGCGCGCTTCGCGGGGCGGGATCGCGACGGGCCGATTTTCGGCCACAGCATCGATCAGATCCTGAATCTGCCGGCAGTGGCCCTCGATGCCGATCGCGTTGGGCGCGCCGGCGCCGGAGCGAATCGTAATGTCGCCGGCGCCGGCCCGGATCGCGGTGTCTTCGGGTCGCGGCTCGCGAAAGTCCCAGCGCACGAGCCGGTCATCCTCGAGCCGAACGGAGCCGTGTTCGCCGCAGAGATCGAGGCACTGGCTCCAGCCCGGAAATACGGCGGTGCTGGCCTCGATCGTGCCGAAAGCACCGTGGGCAAAGTGCAGCGTGGCAGCTAGCGTATCCTCACCTTCAATGCCGGAGTGCACGCAGCGGCCGGCGAGCGCGAACACCTCTTGCGGCATTCCCGCGAACCACTGCAGCAGGTCGATCGCGTGGATGGCCTGGTTCATCGCCACGCCGCCGCCGTTGAGCGCGGCCACCCCATGCCACCCGCCTTCGTAGTACTGTGGCGTGCGCTGCCATTTGATATACGCGCTGCACAGGGCCAACCGGCCGAACCGGCCGGCGGTCAACGCAGCTTTCAGGCGACGCGCACCTTCGCCAAACCGGCTTTGGAAAATCGGCGCGAGTTTCACCCCCGCCTGCTCGGCAGCCGCGATGATCTCATCCGTCCGCTCGACCGTGACCTCGATCGGCTTCTCGAGCACGAGATGTTTGCCCGCGCGGATCGCGGCGAGCGCCGGTTCGTAATGTGCCGCGTTCGGCGTCGTGATGCAGACCGCGTCCACGTCCGGCCGCGCGAGGAGCTGGTGAAAATCATCCGTCGCGAAAGCGGCGCCGTGTTTCTGGGCGAACGCTTGTGCCTTCGCCAGCGACCGGCTGGCAACGGCGACCAGCTTGCCGCCCCGCGCAGCGGCGATTGCACGAGCGTGGTAGTCGGCGATCATGCCGAGACCGATGATGCCGAATCCGAGCGGCGATACGGCGAGGGGGTGATCGGTCATACGAGCAAGGAATTACGCAGCGACCGGGTCGAGGTTGCGAGCGCTTCCGACGACCGTCGGAGGATGACACACAAACCCGGCGCGCAATCCGCCAGGCTGCGCGCCGGTGGCAGTCTACTGCACCGCGACGGTCTCACTCTGGAGCGCCTCCAGCACGGTCCCGGGCGTGAGGATCTCCGGCAGGATCACCGGCTCATTGCGACCGGGGAGCCAGATCACGTTAAACGGCACGGCGCTGCGACCGTAGCGCGCGAGTTCGGCGGTGATCCGCGGATCCTTGTTGGTCCAATCGGCGCGGAGCGCGGCGACTTTCTTGTGCGCGAACGTTTGCAGCACCTCGTCAGAGTGGAAGACGAGTTTCTTGTTGGTCTGGCATGTCGCGCACCAGCGCGCGGTGAAGTCCACGTAGACGATTCGGCCTTCAGCGCGGAGTTGCTGCACCGCCTCCGGGCTCCACGGCTGCCAGGCGACGCCGGCCGAAGTCACGCTCCCGGGAGTCTGCGTCAGCGTGGCTTGGGGCCAGCCCAGCCACAATCCGAGGGCGGCCACCAGGACCAGCGCGGTGGCGCCGGAGCGGACCCGCGCGGGCGACGCGCCCGGCATGCTCCAACGACCGTAGATCCACACGCCCAGCGCAACGAGCACGAGGCCGAAAAGCACCTGCTGGAAACCTTCTTCACTCACCTGGCCGGCCAGCACCCACACGAGGTACGCAACGGTGGCGTAAAGTGGAAACGCCATGAACTGCTTGAAGCCCTCCATCCACGCGCCCGGTCGCGGCAGGATTTTAACCGCGCCGGGAAAAATCGAGAGCAGCAGATAGGGTGTGGCGAGCCCGAGCGCGATGGCGGTGAAGATCGTGAACGATTCGATCGTGGAAAGCGCCAGTGCCGCACCGAGCGCAGGCGCGAGAAACGGCGCTGAGCAAGGGGTCGCCACCACGGTGGCGAGCACGCCGGTGAAAAACGAGCCGGCGAGGCCGGATTTTGTCTGCAGTTCGCCGCCGACGCTCGTGGCGCGCAGGCCAAACTCGAACACGCCGCTCATGTTCATCGCGAACACGAGCAACAGCACCGTGAGCGAAAAGACGAAGGCGGGCGATTGCAGCTGGAAACCCCAGCCGAGCTGATCGCCGCCGGCGCGCAGAATCGCCAGCGCGCCCGCGAGCACCCAAAAGGACAACAGCACGCCGAGCGTGAACACGAGTCCGTGGGCCACGACCTTGCTGCGCGCGTGGCCGGCTTGGTTGACGAACCCGAGAATCTTGATGCCCAACACCGGGAACACGCAGGGCATGAGGTTGAGGATCAGCCCACCGACAAACGCCAGCAGCAGCGTCGCCAACAACCCGGAGTTCGCGGGCGTCACGGCGGCCGCGGTGCTGCCCGGGGTCGGAGCTCCGCGCTCCGCCGTGCTGAGGCTCGCGCCGGGTGCGGTGCTCGCGACCGTGAGGGGCACGTCGATGCGCAGCCCGCGCATCGAGCCGTCGGCGCGCCAGCCGTTTTCCGACGTGAGCACGCCGCGAAGTTCCGTGGCGTTCTGGGGTCCGTCCGGCGAAACCGGCGCGGTCAGGATGAAACCGACCCGGGCGGAGCCTGCCGTTCCAGCGGGCTGCGTGGTCTGCGGCAGTTCATAGGCCACGAGGTTGTCATCCGCAAAGAAATGCAGCTGCTCCGGCACTTGTGTGGGGCGGTCCGCCGTGGGCGTGATGTGGAGCGTGATGTTCTTCTCGTCCCGGCTCGCGGTGACTTTCCATTGTTCGGGCGGACGCGGTAGTCCGGCGGCCGTCGCGGCGATTTTTTCGTGCCAAGGGGGATTCGGTGACGGCGGATCGCCGCGCACGGGCAGCGTGAGTGAGAGAGCCTGGCCTCCCGGGATGCAGACATCGCTGCACATCAGCCACTCCGCGTCGGCTTCGAGCCGGACCTCGGTGCCGGTGGCGAGCGTGGCGGGCGGAGTGATCGTGACCAGCAGCAGGGTTTCGCCCTCGTAGCCGTTGCCCACGACTGTGCCGCTGCGATCCTTGAGGACGATCGGCGCCGGCCATTGGATGTCGCCGGCGGTGAACCCGGCCGGCAGTTTCCAGGCGAGCGTCGTGGCGAGGCCCGTGCCCGGATTGAGCCAGTAGGTGTGCCAGTGTGGTTCGTGCTCGAGCCGCAGTGCCACCGTGAACGGCCGGCCCGGCTGGATGGAAGCGTCGGCGGAAACCAAGGACCCCTGCACGTGGGTTTCGGGCGACGGCAGCGCCGCCGTCGCCGTTTGCAGCCAGCCGAGGGCGATGAGCCCGACAAGCAGGCGCAACCTCAACCAGTTCGGAGCGAACGAACAGAACGCGGACATGTGCGGGACCATGGTAGTTTTACGGTGAGACGCAAAACCTGCCGCATCTATTCCGCGATGACTTCTCCGTAACAATTCAGCGCGGATCGGCTCTCATGCGAGCGACTCGTGCTCGGCGGAGCGCTTGGTCTGGTGCGCCACCAGTAGCGTGAAGAAACACAGCACCAAGTTCTGCAACGGCAGCTGCAGCGGAGTGGGCAGTGAGTAAATGATGCACGCCGCGGGCAGCCACACGCCGATGTTGGAGATCAGCACCGGCACCACGCGCCGTCGGATCCAGCGCCCGGCGCGAAAATCCTCCGCCACGACCGAGCCGCGAAAATGCGCGGTGGTCCACTCATACATCAGCGCCGTGAAGGGCACGGCCAGCAGCGGGCAGTAGACGAATTGGTCGATGGAGGTTTTGATCGCGATCGTTGCCACGTCGTGCCCCTCGCCGACGTAGCGCGCCAGCAGCCGGTAGAGGATCTCCACCTCGGCGCCTTTGTAGGCCCAGAAGAGGGTGATCGCGAGGCCCTGGCGCCACGTGTATTGAGCGCGCGTCGCCCTCCGCGCCCGCAAATAAAGCACGGGGAGCAGCCCGCCAAACAGGCCCGTCGTCAACACGGCGGACGCGATACCCACCTCGGTGCGCCATGCCGCCAGCCGGCCGAGCAACGCGCGCGTACCGTCGTGCTGGTAGTACGCCGTGACGAGGGCGAGCGCCGTGATCTGCAGCACGAAGCCCGGCAGCAGATTGGCTCGCGCGCTGCGCAAGCCGGCACGCCACGGTGCTTCGGCGGGGAGGACGGCGGTCGACATAAACCCGCGACGCTCGCGCCGATCCCCTGCCCCGCCAAGCTGAATCGCCGCAACCGCCGGACGCCGGCGTTCTTTCACGTTCCGCTAGCCCGCCGCCTCAGGCGTTGCGGCTCGCCGCAGCCGCCGACAAACCAGTGGGTGAGATCGGAGGCACCCGACCACGTGGGTTCCCTCTCTTTTGTTCCCGCTGGCGTCTCCGACGTGTCACGTGCTACGTGGCACTTTTTGTCGGGCGTTCGTGCGGGGGAGGAGATTGCGGCCGTTGTTTCGCGCGTGCAGAGCTGGATTCCACATTAGGTGGGTCGAGGTCAGGCGTAGCGGTCTCGCCGACTTGCCGGCGAGTGGCCCGGTAGGAGTTCTTGGCGGAGAAAACCGACGGCGCGGCCCCCATGCGGACTTGGAGGCGCAGCAGGCTGCGCCCTGCACGGTCACGGTAGATCGGTCGCGCCCATCAGATAGCGGTCACATTCTCTGGCGGCGCCGCGTCCTTCGTTGATCGCCCACACCACGAGTGATTGTCCACGACGGCAATCGCCGGCGGCGAACACACCCTTGAGGTTGGTCGTGTACTTCTCGTGCTCGGCTTTGATGTTCGAACGCGCATCGGTCTCGAGGTTGATCTCCTTGAGCAGCGCTTGCTCGGGCCCGAGGAATCCCATCGCCAGCAGCACGAGCTGCGCAGGCCGGGTCTTCTCCGTGCCGGGAACCTCCTTCGGCACGAACTGGCCCTTCTCGTTCTTCTCCCACTTGATCTCGACCGTCACGAGTTCCTTGAGGGCGCCGTTCTCGTCGCCGACGAACTTCTTAACCGTCGTGAGATAGATGCGCGGATCCGCGCCAAACTTCGCCGCGGCTTCCTCCTGACCGTAGTCCATGCGATAGACCTTCGGCCATTCGGGCCAGGGATTGTCGGCCGCCCGATCCATCGGTGGCTTCGGCAAAATCTCGATTTGCGTGATGCTTTTGGCGCCGTGGCGCATCGACGTGCCAACACAGTCCGTGCCGGTGTCACCGCCGCCGATGACGATCACGTCCTTGCCCTTGGCCTGGATCGGGCTGTGCTCGGCGCCGCCGTTGAGCAGCGCCTGGGTGTTCGCGGTGAGGAACTCCATCGCGAAGTGGACGCCCTTGAGGTTGCGGCCTTCGATCGGCAGATCGCGCGGCTGCGTGGCGCCGGTGCAGATCACCGTGGCGTCGTACTCCTTCAGGAAAATCTGCGGCTCGACATTTTCGCCGACGTTCGCGTTGCAGATGAACTTCACGCCTTCCTGCTCCATCAGCTTCACGCGGCGCAACACGACCTCCTTCTTGTCGAGCTTCATGTTCGGGATGCCATACATCAGCAACCCGCCGGGACGATCGGCCCGTTCGAACACCGTCACGGTGTGGCCGGCCTTGTTGAGCTGCGCGGCGGCCGAGAGGCCCGCGGGGCCCGAGCCGATCACGGCCACTTTCTTTCCGGTGCGCACCTTCGGCGGCTCGGGCAGCACCCAGCCTTCCTCCCAACCGCGCTCGATGATGCTATATTCGATATTCTTGATCGTGACCGGGGGATTGTTGATGCCGAGCACGCACGAGCCTTCGCACGGCGCCGGGCAGACGCGGCCGGTGAAGTCGGGGAAGTTATTCGTCTTGTGGAGACGATCGAGCGCCTCTTTCCAGAGGCCGCGGTAAACGAGATCGTTCCATTCCGGGATGAGGTTGTTGATCGGGCAGCCCGAGGCCATGCCGCTGATCAGCTTGCCTGTGTGGCAAAATGGTACGCCGCAGTCCATGCAGCGCGCGCCCTGCGTCCGGAGTTTTTTCTCCTCCATGTGGTGGTGAAACTCCTGTAGTCGCGGACGCGTTCGAGTGGCGCACGATCGACGGGAAGTTCGCGGAGGTATTCGATGAAACCAGTGGGTTTGCCCATGAGGAGAAAGGTGAAGAGGGAAGTTGGAGATTAGGTTCTAAACTTCAGGTCGGTCGGCGATGGCTTGAGCCGAAATCGTACAGCTCAGTTGCCGCCGACGCGCGAGAGGTCGCGGGCGTTTTCCTCAAACGCCGCCATGACGGCTTCGTCGCCGGTGAGACCCTGACCGCGCGCGCGCTCGATGCAGGCGAGCATGCGTTTGTAGTCCTTGGGCAGCACCTTCACGAACCTTGGTACCATCGCGTCCCACAAATCGAGCACGCGCTGCGCGCGCCCGCTCTTGGTGTAGGCGAGGTGATTTTCGATCAGCGCGCGAACCTCTGCGATTTCCGCCGGCGCTTCGAGCTTCTCGAGGCCGACCATCGCCAGATTCACGCGTTGCGCGAAACCTCCGCTTTCGTCGAGGACGTACGCGACGCCGCCCGACATGCCGGCCGCGAAGTTGCGGCCCGTCGAGCCGAGCACCACGACGCGACCTCCGGTCATGTATTCACAAGCGTGATCGCCCACGCCTTCGACGACGGCGTTGACACCGGAGTTGCGCACGGCGAAGCGTTCGCCCGCGCGCCCGCGGAGATAGACTTCACCCGCCGTCGCGCCATAGAGCGCCACGTTGCCGACGATGATGTTTTCCGAGGGATCGAACGGTGAACCAGCCGGCGGATACACGATGATCTTGCCGCCCGAAAGGCCTTTGCCGACA
This sequence comes from Opitutus terrae PB90-1, assembly GCF_000019965.1. Taxonomy (GTDB): domain Bacteria; phylum Verrucomicrobiota; class Verrucomicrobiia; order Opitutales; family Opitutaceae; genus Opitutus; species Opitutus terrae. The sequence continues at coordinate 1,101,865 of NC_010571.1, read as the reverse complement.
TAGTCGTTCGCGTCGCCCTCGATCGAGAACGTCATGCCCGGGGGCATGAACGCGCCGAAGCTCTGGCCCGCCGAACCCTTGAAGTGGATCCGGATGGTATCGGCGGGAAGGCCTTTCGCGCCGTATTTCCGCGTGACCTCGCTGCCGGTGATGGTGCCGACCACGCGGTTGACGTTGCGGACCGGCAGTTCGGCGATGACCTTCTCGCCGCGCTCAATCGCCGGTTTGCAGAGATCGAGCAGCGTCGTCACGTCGAGCGACTTGGCCAGACCGTGATCCTGCTTCTCCTGACAAAACCGGCCAACCTCGGGGCCGACTTCGGGCTGGTAGAGAATATTGCTGAAATCGAGCCCCTTCGCCTTCCAGTGCTCGATTGCCTGCTTGGCCTCGAGTCGCTCGGTGTGGCCGATCATCTCCTCGATCGTGCGGAAGCCGAGCTGGGCCATGATCTCGCGGACCTCCTGCGCGATGAACGTCATGAAGTTCACGACATGCTCCGGCTTGCCGGTAAATTTCTCCCGGAGCCGCGGATCCTGCGTGGCAACGCCCGTCGGACAGGTGTTGAGATGGCACACGCGCATCATGATGCAGCCGGACGCCACGAGCGGTCCGGTGGCGAAGCCGAACTCCTCGGCGCCGAGCAACGCGGCGATGACGACGTCGCGGCCAGTCTTGAGCTGGCCATCGGTCTCGACCGCGATGCGCGAGCGGAGATTATTCAGTACGAGTGTCTGGTGCGTCTCGGCGAGCCCGAGTTCCCACGGCAGGCCGGCGTGCGTGATCGACGTTTGCGGCGACGCGCCCGTGCCGCCATCGTAACCGGAAATCAGTACGACGTCCGCATGCGCTTTCGCCACACCGGCCGCGATCGTGCCCACACCGACCTCGGCGACGAGCTTCACGCTGATGCGTGCCTGGCGGTTGCCGTTCTTCAAGTCGTGGATCAGCTCGGCGAGATCCTCGATCGAGTAGATGTCGTGGTGCGGCGGCGGCGAGATCAGACCCACACCCGCGGTGGTGTGGCGGGTCTTTGCGACCCACGGATACACCTTCGTACCGGGCAGCTGGCCACCCTCGCCGGGTTTCGCGCCCTGCGCCATCTTGATCTGTAGCTCGCGCGCGTTGACCAGGTATTCGCTGGTCACGCCGAACCGGCCGGATGCGACCTGCTTGATCGCGGAGTTCTTCGAATCGCCGTTGGGAAGCGGGATGAAACGTTCCGGATCCTCGCCGCCTTCGCCGGTGTTGGACTTGCCGCCGAGCCGGTTCATCGCGATCGCCAGCGTTTCGTGCGCTTCCTTGGAAATCGAGCCGTAGGACATCGCGCCGGTCTTGAACCGCTTCACGATGGATTCGACCGGTTCGACCTCTTCGAGCGGGATCGAGTCACCCGCCTTGAAGTCGAGCAGGCCGCGGAGCGTGGCGACGTTGCGCGAGGTGTCGTTGATGATCTTGGAGTACTCCTTGAACACCGCATAGCTGCCGGTGCGCACGGCCTTCTGCAGCCGGTGGATTGATTCCGGGTTGAACAGGTGATATTCGCCGTCGGAGCGCCACTGATACTGCCCGCCCACCGGGAGCACGTGACCGTTCACGGGCCGCTCGGGGAAGGCCGCGCGATGGCGCGTGAGCACTTCCTGGGCGATCACATCGAGTCCGATGCCGCCGACGCGGGAGGGCGTCCACGTGAAGTAATGATCGATGACGTCCTGGCGGAGGCCGACGGCTTCGAACACCTGTGCGCCGCGGTAACTCTGGATGGCGGAGATGCCCATCTTGGACATCACCTTCACCACGCCCTTGGACGCGGCTTTGACGAAGTTCTTGCAGGCGGTCTTGTGGTCGATGTTCACCAGCAGCCCGTCCTGGATCATCCCGTCGATCGTTTCGAAGGCGACGTAGGGGTTGATGGCGCTGCAGCCGTAGCCAATCAGCAGCGAAAAATGGTGCACCTCGCGGGCTTCGCCGCTTTCGAGGATCATCGAAATCCGCGTGCGCAGGCCTTCGCGGATCAGGAAGTGATGCAAGCCAGCCACCGCGAGCAGCGCGGGAATCGGCGCGAAGTCTTTCGTGACCCCGCGATCACTGAGGATGAGCACCGTATTCTCCTCATCCTCGATCATGCGCCGGGCGATGAGACAGATTTCCTCCATCGACTTGGCAAGGCCGCGGTCGCCGCGGCTCGCCCGGAACAAGATCGGAATGACGCCGACCTTGAAGCCTGGTTGGTCGAGGCGGCGGAGCTTGGCGAACTCCTCGTTGGTGAGCACCGGCCATTTCAGCTCGATACGCCGGCAGGCCAGCGGATCGGGATTGAGCAGGTTGCCCTCGGAACCGATGCGGGTCTCGGCCGAGGTAATGATTTCCTCGCGGATACAGTCGATCGGCGGGTTCGTGACCTGCGCGAAGAGTTGCTTGAAATAGTCGTAGAGCAGCCGCGGCTTGTTCGACAGCACGGCGAGGGGCGTGTCGTTGCCCATCGAACCGATCGCTTCGACGCCGTCGCGCGCCATCGGTGCGAGGAGGATGCGCTGGTCCTCGAACGTGTAGCCGAAAGCGATCTGCCGGTGCAGCAATGTCTCGTGGTCCGGCGGTGGCACGGCCGGGGCGGCTGGCAGCTCATCGAGATGAACCAAATTTGCCTTCAGCCATTCCTGGTAAGGACGCTCGGCCGCGAGCTGCTGCTTGATCTCTTCGTCCTCGATGATCCGTCCCTGTTCGATATCGACCAGGAACATGCGGCCGGGCTGCAGCCGGCCCTTCTGGCGGACCTTCTCCGGCGGGATATCGAGCACGCCTGCTTCCGACGCCATGATCACGAGGTCGTCGCTGGTCACGTAGTAGCGCGACGGACGCAGCCCGTTGCGGTCGAGGATCGCGCCGATCTGCTTGCCATCGGTGAACGCGATCGAGGCTGGGCCGTCCCACGGCTCCATCAGGCAGGAGTGATACTGGTAAAACGCCCGCCGGGCCGGGTCCATCGACTCGTGATTGGACCAAGGCTCAGGGATCATCATCATGATCGCGTGCGCCAGCGAGCGGCCCCCGAGCACGAGGAGCTCGAGCGTGTTGTCGAACATCGACGAGTCCGAGCCGTTCGGGTTGATGATCGGCAGGATCTTCTTGATGTCGTCGCCAAACAACTCGGAGGCGAACAACGCCTGGCGCGCATGCATCCAGTTGATGTTGCCGCGGAGGGTGTTGATTTCGCCGTTGTGTGCGATGTAGCGGTAAGGATGCGCGCGGTCCCAACTCGGGAACGTGTTCGTGCTGAACCGCGAGTGCACCAGCGCGAGCGCCGACTCCATCAGCGGGCTCTGCAGATCGAGGAAATACTGCTCGAGCTGCTCCGTGGTGAGCATGCCCTTGTAGACGATCGTCTTCGAGGACAGGCTGGGGACGTACCACGTCTCCGACCCCGCGAATGTCGTGGTCCGAATTTCGGAGTAAGCGCGCTTGCGGATGACGTAGAGCTTGCGCTCGAAAGCGGCATCGTCGGCGATGTCCTTGCCGCGACCGATGAACACTTGCCGGATGTAGGGCTCCGCTGAACGAGCGGTATCGCCGAGCATTGCGTGATTCGTCGGCAGCGTGCGCCAGCCGAGGAGAATTTGGCCCTCGGATTGAACGATGCCGCCGAAAACCTCTTCGAGCTTGCGGCGCGTGGTGGGATTGCGCGGCAGGAAGACCAGTCCGCAGCCATAGTGACCCGACTCGGGCAGGCTGAAACGCGCGGCCGCCGCGGCATCGGCCAGGAACTTGTGCGGCATCTGCAGGAGAATGCCCGCGCCGTCACCGGTGTTCACCTCGGCGCCGCTGGCGCCGCGGTGATCGAGATTCGTGAGGATCTGCAGGCCCTGCTTGATGATCGCGTTCGACTTGCGCCCCTTCATGTCGACCACGAAGCCGACGCCGCAGGCGTCATGCTCGAACCACGGGTCGTACAGGCCCTGTTTGCCTGGACGCACGGACGAGGGGCGCGCGGTCGCGCCAGTGCCAGGTTGGTCTTGGGCAGATTCGGAGGGCTGGGTGGTGTTCACAGGTTGGGTGGTTCTTTATGGGAGAAGCCAGGAGGGGAAAATCAGCTGCAGGTGAGAGAAGGTCGGATATGACACAGCACAAAAAGGGCCGATCTCGCGTTGCGAGAGCGGCCCGGGTGCTTTTTTTCAGTTGCGGCAAGCTCTCTGCAACGACGGATCAGAAAAAGCGGATCGTTTTCGTGGCCATGCGCGCGTGCTCGTCGTCCGAGCATCCGGCGTTGGTCGCAACGTCCATCGGAGCGTCGACCGGCTGAATCAGTTCGTTGCTGAGCAGGTAATTTTCGACTTCCTCCCCGGAGACGTCGGCCAGCATGACGCCGTCGATCTCAACGCACGGCGACAACGGCTGGCCGGATTTCGCCACCATCTCCGCATAGTTCGTGCGGTTGTTGATGATGTCGATGTCCTCATACGGAAGATTGTACTTCCGCAGGATGGCGCGAACGCCATTGGACCAGCCGCAGGACGGCTTGAGATAGGCTTTGATCTTCATGCGGGCAAGGTGCGCGGGAGCAAAATCGGCGCAAGGTATAGGGCGCATTTTTTGTCGAGCAAGCACCGTCTGCGGTGTTTTCGAAGCAACTTCGTCATAGACTCGATGGATCGAAATCACGCGGCGCTCGCGAGCGAGACTCGAGCACCCGCTCCGCGCTCCGGTCCTCAGTTCGCCAACTTCCTTTCCGCTAGCCGCGGCGTTGGCATTGCTCTATCACGCAGCCGATGAAAGTCCTCGTGACCGGCGCGGCCGGGTTCATTGGATACCATGTGGCCCGCCGGCTGGCTGAAACCAAGCACTGCGAAGTGCTCGGCCTCGACAACTTGAACGACTACTACTCGGTCGAGTTGAAACGGGCGCGGCTCACGGAGCTGGAACAGTTGGAGGACTTCCGTTTCGTGCAGGCGGACTTTGGAGAGGCAGCCGCCTTCGAAGGGATCTACAGCCATTTCAAACCGGATTACGTGGTGCACCTTGGCGCTCAAGCCGGTGTGCGGCACAGTGCGGAGAATCCCGCCGCCTACACCCACAGCAACATCACCGGTTTCCTCAACGTGCTCGAGGCTTGTCGACGCCGCCCGCCCAAGCACCTGGTGTTCGCCTCCTCCAGCAGCGTCTACGGCGCGCACGCCGTCGTTCCCTTCCGCGAAGACGCCAACACGGATCACCCGATCTCCTATTATGGTGCGACGAAGAAGAGCAACGAGTTGATGGCGCACACCTACGCTCACCTTTATGGGCTCACCGTTACCGGGCTGCGCTTCTTCACCGTCTATGGCCCGTGGAGCCGACCGGACATGGCACCGATCCTCTTTTCGCAGGCGATCTGTGCCGGTCGTCCCATCAAGCTCTTCAATCAGGGGCGCAATCGCCGCGACTTCACCTACGTCGACGACATCGTCGACGGCGTCGTGAAGGTCCTCCTCTACCCGCCGGCCACACTGCCGGTGCCGCCGTTCCGGCTCTTCAACATCGGCCACAACCGCCCCGTCGAGGTCTTGCTCTTTGTCCAAATGCTCGAGGAACTGCTCGGCAAGAAGGCCGTGGTCGAACTCGTGCCGCCGCAACCGGGCGACATGCTGGAAACCTGCGCGAGCATTGACCGGCTGCGCGAAGCCATCGGCTATTCGCCTCGGATTTCGCTCGAGGATGGACTGCGGCGGTTCGTCGACTGGTTCCGGCGCTATTACCAGAGCTGACGGAGGGCTCAGCCCGACCGCGGCGCCGGGATCTCGAGGCGAATCCGGGTCCCCACGCCGAGCTTCGAAGCGATCCAGAACCGGCCCCCGAACTGCTTGGCGACGAAGAACGCTTTCGTCAGCCCAAACCCTCCCCCCATCGTCCGTACATCCGCCACATTGCTGGCGCGGCGACCAAAATGAACGACCGTCGCGATCTCCCTGGGGGGGATGCCGCGCCCGGTGTCCTCGACCACGAGCCGCAGCGTCCGTTTCCGGGCGTGCAAGGCCGCCGTGATCCGTCCCCCCGGTGGCGTGTATTTCCGCGCATTCGCGATCAGGTCCCGAAGCACGTCCTTGATCACCGGCGGCATCCAGAGATGGTCGCCCTGCGATCCGTCGATTTGCAGGTCCAGATAGTAGTCGGTGGGGCGCTGCAGTGCCGGATTATAAACCACGCGGAACCGATGCCGGCTGGTCCTCTCCATCGCGAGCATCACGTCATGGATCTCGCATCGCAGCCTCGTCCCCGAGCAATACACCCAGCGCTCGGGATGTTTGAACCGCGCGAGCACCTCGCGCGCTCGAACCCGCAGAATGGCGAAGGCGGATCGGAGGTTGGCCACCGATTCGGTGACTTCCAGATTGTCCCGTGCTGCCGGGCGCGTACTGAACGCCTCCTCGATCTCACCGAGCACCTGCTGCTGGTGAAGGTCCATGTCGCCTGCCATCGCTAACCCTCCATCCATCGAGCACAGACTCACAATCAGCCGGCGGCAGAGCGCGTGACTTTCCTGCAACAACGTGTCGTCGTTCGCCAAGGCCAGTCCGATCAAGCTCAGCTCGCCCCGCAACACGTTTAGGATGTTCAGCAGGCTGTGCATCTCGAGCAGCGATTTCTCGTTCGGCTGCAGCGGCGGGATTTCTGTGATCTCGACCTCGTCCATCGCTGGTGGCGGCGGCGCAGCCGGCTCGATCCACGAATCGGCGGGGGGCATGAGCCAAGAGCTCGGGGAGATCAGACGCTGGGCGTGCACGAGTTGCATAGCGGCAATCTCGACCAATATCGGATGGTGTGCAGAGCGGCGGGCGGGAGCAGAATTACTCAAAACGCTCGCCTGCAGTGGCTGGCGGGACGTACCGGCAACCCGAGTGCGAAACTAAACGCGTGCGCCCCGCACCAAGCCGGTATGCGCCGATGCCGTGCCGTTCCGTTGCGAGTCGGGGACCGCGGGCAGGCGCTGCCGTGCGCGATTCGCACGGGACGCCGGCTTGCGTGGACCTCGCCTGCACTGTCAGCTTCACGCCGGGTGCCGCGGCACTCGCTTCATGAGCTTTCTCTTCGTCTTCAGCGTCCTGGTGATCACGATCACGTTGATTGGTGTCGCCATCGGCCGCTGGCCATGGCTTCGCATGAATCGCGCGACCATCGCGCTCGTCGGCGCCACGGCTCTGGTGGGCTCGGGCGCGCTCTCGCTGGAACAAGCGTATCGCGCGGTCGACTGGAACACCGTTGTCCTGCTGTTCGCGATGATGGTGTTGAACGTGAACCTGCGCCTCGCTGGCTTTTTCCATCGTGTCACGGGTTATGTCGTCCGGTTCGCGCGCACGCCGCGCCGGCTGCTGGCGATGATCGTCGGCGTCTCGGGCGTGCTGTCGGCCGTATTCCTGAACGATACGATCGCGCTGACGATGACTCCGATCGTGCTCGAACTCACCCGCACGCTGCGACGCGATCCCCTGCCCTACCTGGTCGGTTTGGTTACGGCCGCCAATGTTGGGTCCGTGGCAACGATCACGGGCAACCCTCAGAATATGCTGGTTGGTTTGTCGTCCGGCCTCCCCTTCGTGGAGTTCTCCCGGGTCCTCGGGCCGGTCGCTCTCGTTGGGCTGCTGATTATCTGGGCGGTGATCGTCCTGGTGTATCGTGCGGAATACACGCAGCCGTTCATTCCGACCCATGTGGAAGTTCCCGGCACGGAGGATGCACCTCTCCTGCGCAAGGCGATGCTCGCCACCGGACTGATGATCGTCGGCTTGGTCGCCGGCGTCCCCATTCCGTTGGCGGCATTGATCGCAGCGGCAGTGCTGCTCATCTCGCGCCGGCGGGATCCGGAGCATGTGTTCGAGGAAATCGATTGGGGACTGTTGGTGTTCTTCGCGTCGTTGTTCGTCGTCACCGGAGCGATTGAAACGAGTGGGTTCGGCGCGCAGCTCTTCGCCTGGATGCGTCCTTGGGCAGATGGCGGGCCGGCCAAGCTGACATTCGTGTCCGTCGTGCTCAGCAACATCGTGTCGAACGTGCCCGCGGTGATGTTGTTTCGCCCTGTCGTGCCTACGCTGGCTGAGCCGCATCAGGCGTGGCTCACCCTGGCCATGGCCACGACGCTGGCCGGAAACCTGACCCTGCTTGGCTCGGTGGCGAACTTGATCGTCGCAGAGATCGCACGACGTAGCGGGGTAAGGCTGTCGTTCGGTGAGTATCTGAAAGCAGGAACGCCGATCGCGCTCCTGACTTTGCTGTGCGGCGTGTGGTGGTTGAGTTGATGCCGCTCTTAACCGGCGGGGTGCACCCTCCACTGCCTGTTACGCGGCCAACGGTCAGCCATGTGCGCATGCGCCGTCACTCGGTTGCGATCGCGTGTAAGTAGGGTGTAAAAACCGGTAGTTCCGGGCAAACTACCTCAGCTTGCCAATATTTTCCCTTCCCAAGGGATTGCTTGTGCGGCATTAGGAGCGGCGTGAAAACGGGTGCTTCCAGCGTTCGCGTGCTCACACCAGTCCGGCGGCGTGCTAATCAAAAGGCGTTCAGCTTGGTCGAGGTGCTGGTGACCATGGTACTGATCACGCTGATGTGCGCGTCCGTTTTCCCCGGGTTGCAGTTGATCACCACGAGCGCCATGAACACGGCGATTCGCGGTGAGGCGCACCGGCTGATGCAGGATGAAGCTGAGCGGCTGATATCCGTCGGCTATGCTAGTTTCACGACCTCGGACGAGCAGACTATCACCAGCTCGATCAAGACGACCTTCGGTCCCGACAAGAGCAGCCAGTTCCAGTATCCGTCCAATCAGGCGGGTCGCGTCACCTTCAAGCGTCGCGTCGTGGCGGTGGCGGACACGTCGACCACCCGGACGCTGCGCGTCGAGGTGGAGTGGACGTGGCGAGGCAAGAAAACAGTCATCTCGATGCCGATCTTTCGATCGGTATAACGGTCGCGCGTTCAACCCTCCGGCTCGCATGAAAGCGCTTCGCTTCGCACGCTCGACTTCCGTCGACGCACTCCGTCGGTCAGATTCCGCAGTCCCGCTGGCGGGCTTCACGCTCGTCGAGCTGATGGTCGCCACTACGATCTTGGGGATCGTTATGGGCATGACCTTGGTCGCCTACACCGGAGTGACCAAACGGGCGTTCCACACGGAAGCGACCATCAAAGGCTCGTCGGAATTGCGGTATGCCGCGGACATGATCAGCCAGTCGGTCCGCAGTGCATCGCAACCGATCGTAGTTTCAGCCAACGGTCTCCAGCTGGATGTGCCGCCCGATACGCTCGCGGTGGCAGTTATCGATGGTGCCGCGACCAGCATCGGTCCGCTTAGTGATGCCCTGGGATACAAGGACAATCAGCAGCTCGTGAAGGTTAAAGATTACTCCAGCGCAGTGGCGACGAGTTCGATTTTCGCGAGTTCGGCGCGTCCAAGTGCTGCTGTAGCAGGAACCGACATATCCACTTATTTCAAGAGCCAGACGTATCTTGGCGCGAACGAAGGGATCAATTTGGAACGAGATACTAAAGGGGCCAAGCTGCTGGAAGGAATGTTTCGAAAGGGGGACGTGGTCACGATCCCGGCGACAGCGTATGGCGCACAAGTGGTGCTCGTCATCGACAGCGTGAGCAATGGCAAGGGCAGCAAAACCATTACATTCACTACGAAGCTAGGCGTCGATGTCCCGAATGGAACAAAGATTCTGCCCACCGGGGCGGGGCGCCGGATGCGCTTTGAAGTCTTTTCCGAAACCGATCCCACAGTGGAACGCCGCGGACAGCTGTGGTACTACCCCGACAAGGATACAGCGAACCATATCGTGCTGGCCACCGATGTTGACGCCTCGCCCGTGTCCAACCCAGCCGACCCAACGAGCGCGGCCACGAAGCCGTTTGTTTCGAATGGCCGCGTGCTGACCCTAAACCTGCAGAAACTGCCGCGCGGCACGGTCGCTGGTCGCACCGTCCAAGGTGTCCAAACCACGGCTTACGCCCGCACCGACCCTTCCGTGCAATGAACGCTGCAACCAAGATTGCGTTCCCCAGAGCGCGCCGCGAGCGCGGGACGGGGTGTCACGACGAGCGCGGCAGTGCGCTGTTCGTCGTGTTGATTCTCGCCCTCGTCATGGCGGGAATGCTCGCTTCGGTGCTCAGCTATCTCAACAGCGAAGCCCAACTGGAGAAACGTAGCGACGTCCGGCTCGAGTCCACCTATGCCGCGGAATTCGCCTTTGAAAAGGCATTCACGGATCTCAAGGCACAGATCGCCCAATACAACCTGCCTAACATCGCGCAGACGACCGCCGTCACCAACCTCACCCTTGCCCCGTCCGATCAGTTCGGGACGGCGCAGGGATACACGTGGAAAACGTTTTTGACGGTTCCGGTCGAGGATGGAGTGGTGGTCGACAAGCATACGGGCTTCAACGCGGTGCGCGGAAGCTATCATTATGTGAGCGCCATCGAGTTCCAGCGGCAGACGCCCGGGATGACGGCGCCCGTGCAGATGAGTTTTCAGCGCGAGTGGATCTACAGCATTAAGCCGCTGTTCCAGTATGCCATCTTCTACGACAGCGACATGGAATTGTTCCCGGGCGCCAAGTTTGTCGTTGGCGGCCGCGTGCATTCGAACGGCACGATCTATACCAACACCGCCGCGAGCATCACTTACTCTGATTATGTGACGTACGTGAACGGGATATCCAAGGATTATGCGCCGAACGACAAACACCACAAGGACGTCCTGACCGGACCGGTCACTTACGCAAAGGGCCACCCAACGGCCAGCTCGCGGGAGGACCCGCCTGGGTCGATGGCCAAGGACACGGACGACTCAAACGTCAACAACGATGGTGCTCGTGAACTGATCGAAATTCCGGACACGCATCAAAACGATCCCAGCGCGAGCGAACGCCTGTACAATCAAGCCGGGTTGAAGGTTCTGGTGAACACGACCGGCGCCACCGCCAGCTCGGCGAGCAACGTATCAGTCGGCAGCAAGTCGCGCGTTTACATGACCGAAGATGGCACGATAATTCCGGCAGGCGACCCTCTGGCCACCGTGCTGAACACGATGATCAGCAATCCAGCGACAAAGAAGACCGTGACGGATTACCGCGAGAACAGCGCCGCGGTGACGGTGACCGAAGTCAACGTTGCGGCGCTGACTACCGCTTACGAAGCAGGCGGACTTCCCGCGACGATCCCCTCGACCGCCAAATGGCCGGACGACAGCTCGGTTCCCGCCGCTTTGAAAAACCAGGACATCCCCTCTGATCTGCGAGGGAAGAAGCTATGGAATGGAGTCCTCTACGTCGCGAATGTCACAGACAGCACTACGAATCCGGTCGCGGTGAAAATCATCAATGGCACCGATCTCCCGGATGGATCGAAACCGCTATCAACCAAGGCTGGGCTCACGATAGTGAGCGAGAACCCCGCCTACATCGTGGGCGACTATAACACCGGTGGCAATTCGCCGGCGGTCAACGACGGCGACAAGGCGCTTGATTCGAAAAATTACGTTGCCGGCTACACTGTCCAGCCGGCCGCGGTCATCGCTGATGCGGTCACGGTACTTTCGCGCTACTGGGATTCCGACGACTACAACAACAAAGCGACCTTGAGTTCGCGAAAACCAACCAACACCACGATCAACACCGCTCTGATTTCCGGGATCGTGAAAACCACGACCAGCGCGTACAGCGGCGGCGTCGAAAACTACATTCGATTGCTCGAAGACTGGGGCGGGAAGCGTCTGACTTATTACGGATCGATCATCAATCTTTACGAAAGCCAGCAGGCGACGGCGCCTTGGGCTGGGAGTGCCTACGGCGTGCCTACCCGCAATTGGTATTTCGACACGCAGTTCAGCGATCCGTCAAAACTGCCTCCCGGAACTCCGACGGTCCGTTCGCTGCAGCGCGGGCAGTGGGTGCAGTTGCAGTAGGCGGCACCGGACCGCGGGACGGCGTCTCACTCGATCCCGGCAGCGCGGAGCGCGCGTCAGCCACCTTTGCTTGTGTCGGGGCTCTGACGTTTTCGTTCACGCGGGGCTTGCCACTTCGGGGTCGCTGGTTGCAGCGTTGGCGCAAATCGCCGGACTTCGGCGAACTCGCTGCAACGTCAGATCCCGTTCATTTCTTCCCATGTCCAAAGCCGCACCCGCCAAGCCCCTCCCCGCCGCCGCCGCGCCCGCGCGCGACAAGAATCTCGACCTCGCCGTTTCCGCCATCACCAAGCAATTCGGCGAGGGCTCCATCATGCGGCTGGGCGGCGCCACCCGCATGAAGGTGGAGACGCTCTCCACGGGCTCGCTCGCGATCGATCTGGCCCTCGGGGTGGGCGGCCTGCCGAAGGGTCGCATTGTCGAAATCTACGGCCCCGAGTCTTCCGGCAAAACGACGTTCTGCTTGAGCGTGATCGCCGAGGCACAGCGCCGCGGCGGGCTCGCCGCCTTCATCGATGTGGAGCACGCGCTCGACCCGAAATACGCCCGGGTCGTCGGGGTGAATCTCGACGACCTGCTTGTCTCCCAGCCCGACAGCGGCGAAGACGCGCTGAACATCATGGAGACGTTGATCCGCTCGAACAGCATCGACGTGATCGTGCTGGACTCGGTTGCCGCCCTCATCACCAAGGCAGAACTCGACGGCCAGATGGGCGACCTCACGATGGGCAGCCAGGCGCGGCTGATGTCACAAGCCATGCGTCGTCTAACGGCCGTGGTGAGCAAGACCGCATGCGTGTGCATTTTTACCAACCAGATCCGCGAGAAGATCGGCGTGATGTTCGGCAATCCGGAGACGACCTCCGGCGGCCGTGCGCTGAAATTCTTCTCCTCGGTACGCATCGACATCCGCCGCAAGGACCAGATCAAGACTCCGGAAGGCAAGGTCATCGGCAACCGGACCAAGATCAAGGTGGTCAAGAACAAGGTCGCGCCGCCGTTCACCGAGTGCGAATTCGACATCATGTATGACGAGGGTATCTCGCGCTCCGGTTCGCTCCTCGATCTCGGCCTGGAGCGCAAGATTCTGGAGAAGAAGGGGGCGTGGATCGCCTACGAGGGGGCGCTGATCGGCCAGGGCCGCGATGCCGCCAAGGCCGCGATCAAGGAAAAGCCCGAACTCGCCGAGAAGATTACTCAGGCCATCCTCGATCGCGTGACGGTCACCGGCGGTGCCGTCATCACAGGCGGCGACGGCGCCACGACCTGAGCTCCGCAAGCCGGCCTACGGAAACAGCCACTGCTGCTGCCAATCGTCGCCCTGCCGGGTGAACCGCTGGCGGTCGTGGTGCCGGAACGGGCGTTGAACCCAGAACTCGAATACGTCCGGCCTTACGCGGAGCCCTGACCAGTGCGGCGGACGGGGCACGGCGCCCAAGCCGAACCGCGCCGCCGCGCCGGCGACCGCCTGCTCCAACTCGAACCGGCCCGTCATCGGCCGCGATTGCCGCGAGGCCCACGCGCCGAGCTGACTGAGCCGCGGGCGCGTCGCAAAGTAGGTGTCCGCCTCATCGGCTGGGACGGGCTCCACGCGGCCGTCGATCCGCACCTGTCGCTCCAAGCGCGCCCAATGGAAGCAAAGCGCGGCGCGGGGATTCGTTTGCAGGTCGGCGGCCTTCGGGCTTTCGAGATTCGTATAGAACACTGCGCCGCGACGGTCGAATCCCTTCAAGAGCACCATGCGCACACTCGGCCGGCCGCCAGGATCAGCCGTGGCGAGCGCACATGCGGTCGGGTCGTCCGGCTCCGTTTTTTTTGCCAGGGCGAACCACTCCGCGAAGAGATCGAATGGGTCGGACGCAGCCATGAGTCCAGCATGGCGTTCCGTTGGAGCCAGGTCTGCGCGCGCGTTGGCCAACGACGCGCAGGGATTGCGGGTGCAAATCGGCTTTGCGTTCGGAGCCGGCGCGCTATCGTGCGAGTTTTATGCCGCCACTCGAGGACACCATCGCCGCCCTGGCCACGCCGGCCGGAATTTCGGCCTTGGCGATACTTCGTGCCAGTGGTCCGGATACGCGACGGATCGCGGAGGCGATTCTGGGGCGCACTCCCCTGCCCCGCCGGATTCAACGCGTCGATTACCGGGACCGCGCCGGGCACATCCTGGACGAGGTTCTCTGCGTCTTTTTTCCCCAACCGCGTTCCTACACCGGCGAGGACCTCCTCGAAATCTCGACGCACGGCAACCCCTTCATCGCCCAACGCGTGCTGCAGGACCTTTTCGCCCGCGGCTGCCGCCCTGCCGGGCCCGGCGAGTTCACTCAACGGGCATTCTTGAATGGCCGGCTGGACTTGAGCCAGGCGGAAGCCGTGATGGATTTGATCCACGCGCAGAGCGACCGGGCGCTCGCCGCCGCGAACCATCAGCTCAGAGGATCGCTCGGGCGGCATGTGCAGCGGATCATCGACCGCGTCGTGCGCGTGCTTGCGCAAGTCGAGGCGTATATCGATTTCCCTGACGAAGATTTGCCCTCCAGCAATCGCGACACCCTCGCTGCCGAGCTTGAGATGGCTCGTCACGAGGCGGAGCAGCTCATTGCCACCCAACGTTATGGGAATCTGATCCGTGACGGGATCAAGACGGTGATCGTAGGTGCACCAAATGTCGGCAAAAGCAGCCTGCTGAATCGCCTCGTGGGCCGGGAGCGAGCGTTGGTGAGCGCCGAACCGGGCACGACCCGCGACTTCATCGAGGAACGGATCGCGGTGGGCGAGCATTGCATCCGGCTCGTCGACACCGCGGGCTTGAACGTCTCCCCCGCCCCGTTGGAAGCGCTTGGCATCCACAAGAGCTTGGAACAGCTGGCCGACGCTGACTTGGTACTGGCGATCGTTGACCTGTCGGATCCAGAACCCTCTCTTCCGCCGGAATTGGCGAAACGGCTCGATCCCAAGAATACTCTTCTGGTGGCAAACAAGATAGATCTTTGCGCCGGGAAATGTGTATTAGATACTGTGGACCAATGGTTTGGGATGGTTTTTTGTTCGGCAAAGATCGGTGTCGGTTTGGACGACCTTTTCGGGGCCATTGGACGATGGGCTGACCAATGGCAAATTACAGTTGGTCAAGACGTGATTGCCGTGAATGCCCGACACAGCCATGCTCTCGCCCTCGCTCTTGAAGCTCTGGATGCGGCTTTGGACAAGCTCCGCAGCGGAGACGCTGCGGAACTGCTGGCAAGCGATCTGAGATCCGCCTTGCTGGCACTGGGTGATATTGCCGGTCGGGTCGATAACGAACGCGTGCTGGACGAGCTGTTCGCCACCTTCTGTATTGGAAAGTAATTCAGCAGCCGCCACTCATCCCCGTGCGATTTAATTCAGAACCATTCGACGTGATCGTTTGCGGTGCCGGTCACGCCGGCATCGAGGCCTCCCTCGCGGCCGCGCGAGTCGGCGCCTTCACCCTGCTCCTTACCGGCAATCTCGACACGGTTGGACAGATGAGCTGCAATCCAGCAATCGGTGGCCAAGCCAAGGGACAAATTGTTCGGGAGATCGACGCGCTTGGTGGGGAGATGGCCATCAATACCGATGTCACGGGCATCCAATTTCGACTGCTGAATCATACGAAGGGGCCAGCGGTCCAGTCCCCCCGGGCGCAGTGCGACAAAAAGGCCTACCAATTCCGCCTCAAGCACACGCTTGAACTTCAGCCCCATCTTCAGCTTTTTCAGGCCACAGTCACGGGACTGATCTTCGACGGCGCCAAGGTCATCGGCTGTCGGACCAATCTAGACATCGAATTTTATGGACGTACCGTGGTCGTCACCACCGGCACATTCCTTCGGGGGTTAATGCACATCGGGTCGAACAAGAACGAAGGCGGCCGGCTCGGTGACTTCAGCGCACGGACGCTTTCGGGGAGCCTGCAGGAAGCGGGAATCGAATTGAGGCGATTCAAGACGGGAACGCCTCCGCGGCTGCTTGGCCGGAGCTTGGATTTTTCCAAAATGGAGGAGCAGAAGGGCGACGCAAACCCGACTTTTTTTGCATTTCACGATACGCGCGAGGACGGCGGTGTGTTCCACGTGGAACACGGTAAGCCGCAGGGAGAGGCAATCCCGCCGGGATGTGAACAAGTTTCCTGCTGGATGACCTACACCACGGCGCGCACCGCTGAGCTCGTGCGAGAGAACCTCTCAAGGTCGGCGATGTACGGGGGCGAGATAGAAGGCGTGGGGCCAAGGTATTGCCCAAGCATCGAGGACAAATTCGTGCGGTTTGCGGACAAGCCCCGACACCTGCTTTTCCTCGAGCCGGAGGGGCGGGGAACCGACGAATTTTATGTGAATGGCTTGTCAACAAGTCTGCCGTTCGACGTTCAGCTCGAGCTGGTCCACAGCATTCCTGGCTTGGGGGAAGCCGTTCTGCTGCGACCCGCGTATGCCGTCGAATATGATTATGCGCCCCCCACGCAGCTAAAGATGTCCTTGGAGTCACAAAGGGTGGAGGGACTTTTTCTCGCGGGTCAGATCAACGGCACATCAGGGTATGAAGAGGCTGCGGGTCAGGGATTGATTGCCGGCGTGAACGCCGCTCGCAAGGGGAGGGGAGAGCAGCCGCTCGTACTGGGACGCCACGAAGCCTACATTGGAGTATTGATCGACGATCTTGTCACCAAGGGAACGGAAGAACCGTATCGAATGTTCACCAGCCGGGCCGAGCACCGACTTTTACTCAACCACGGCAGCGCCGAACTACGCTTGCTCCATCACGCATCCGGTTGTAAGTTGCTTAATGTCAATAGATTGGATAATATTGCGCGCAAGAAAGAAGCGATCGAATCGTGGGTTCGGCGGCTTGAGTCCGAGCGCACAAGCGAGGGTACTCTTGCCGAAATTATCCGACGTCAGAATGCGCGTGCCGAGCTGCCGTCGGAGCTGATGCGCCAGTCCAAGCCCGTTCGCGATGAGGTGCTTTATCGCGTGCTCTACAGTGGGTATTGGGAGCGGGAGCAACGGCATATCGACAAGCTTGCCCAGATTGAAGCCGTGCGCATCCCCGCGGCGATCGATTACCTGCGCATTCCCGGCCTGCGGCGCGAAAGCGCCCTCAAACTCGCCGCTCAGCGACCGGACACGCTCGGCCAAGCCAGCCGGATCAGCGGGGTAAATCCCGCGGATGTGAGCATTCTCATGGTGTTGATCAAAACCGGGAAAACGCCCTCGTTGCCCGACACCGCCACGACCGACGGCCGTGATGTACCCTGACTTCAAAGCAGTTATTGGCGAGAGGCGCCGCGCATTGACGGACTTTCTGGCGCAAGCGCTCGGGCCAGCGCCCAGTTTCGTCTGGGAAGTCGGCTGCGGACATGGGCATTTCCTCACCGCTTACGCCGAGGCCCACACGCGCGAGCCATGCATCGGTGTGGATCTGGCGAGCGACCGCATCGCGCGGGCCATGCGCAAACGGAACCGGAGCGGCTTGGCTCATCTCCATTTCGTGCAAGGCGACGCCCGGTTGTTTCTCGACGCGGTGCCGCCCGGCGTGTCGATCTCTTCCGTCTTCATTCTGTTTCCCGACCCTTGGCCGAAGCTGCGCCATCACAAGCACCGCATTATTCAGCCGGCATTCCTGACGCAGCTACGCCCCAAAGTGAGAGAGGGGGCGCGGATTTATCTCCGTACTGACTTCGAGCCCTACTTCGAGGATGCACGACTGACCTTCCTGGAGCATCCGCAATGGCGCCTCGTGGACGAAGCGTGGCCCTTCGAATACGAGACGGTCTTTCAGCAGCGCGCGGCAACCCATTGTTCCCTGATTGCCGCGCCGCGCTGACCACCCGATAGAACGCAGCGGTTTGCACCGAGCGAACCGCGCATCTCGAGGGTTGACGGATTCTGCGCGCTTGCCTTTGGTAAATCTTCCCTACCGTTCCGCCCCCATGCTTCGAGCGACCCAACGCGCTGTCTTACTGCTGCTTTCTCTAACTTCTCTCCCGGTTTTCGGCGCGGAAGGCGAAGGCGTCGCTCCGGCGGCCGCCAAGCTGATCGATTTCGGCGGCGGCTGGGCGATCACCAATAGCATGGCGACCGGTTGGGCGGTTTCCTTGCTGCTCGTCGCTTTTGTGATGTGGCTCGTCGGCAAGCCATCGGTGATGCCTTCAAAAGGACAGGCCCTGGTGGAAAAGTTGATCGAGGCGCTGCGTGATCTCTTCGAGCCGATCGTCGGCAAGAAGGCGTTCCCGGCGGCTTTCCCTATCCTCGTGACGCTTTTCATCTTCATCCTCTTTCACAACTGGATGGGGCTGCTTCCCGGCGTCGGTACGATGGGGTGGGGACGCGGCGAACACTGGTGGAGCCTCCAGCATATCGACACCCCGTGGATCCGTCCGCACAACGCCGACTTCAACGGTACCATCGCGCTGGCGCTGATCTCCTTCGGCGCGTGGGCGATCATCGTGCTGAAATACGTGGGACCGCGGCTGATCCTCTTCGATCTGTTCGGCAACAAGGCCGACAAGAAGGAAACCCCGGCTTGGCTGTATCCGATTTTGTCGATCGTCTTTCTCCTGGTTGGGTTCATCGAAGTCTTTTCGATCGCGATCCGGCCCTTCACGCTGTCCGTCCGTTTGTTCGGCAATATCTTTGGCGGCGAGAACCTGCTCCATGGCACCGGCTTCTTTTTCGTGTTTTACTTCATGGAACTGCTGGTCGGCCTGATTCAGGCCCTCGTGTTCACGCTGCTCACGTCCGTCTACATCGGCCTGCTCGCCAATCATGGCGACGACCACGATCACGAGCACGCGGCTGACGAGAAATCCGGCCATGTGCCGGCGGCTCCGCACTGATCCCTTTTCCGCCGGGAGCGTGCCCCGCGTGCGCACGGCGGAGCTCCAACAAACAAAACCAACCCACGATCATGATTCCAACCATCGCTGAACTCACCGGCAACATCGCCAGCGCGTTTGGTCTGCTCGGCGCCGCTCTCGGCGTCGGTCTCATCGGCTTGAAAGCCGCCGAAGCCGTCGGCCGCAATCCCGGCGCATCCGGCAAGGTTCTCGTTCAAGCCATCATCGGAATGGCGCTCGCCGAAGGTCTCGGCATCCTCGCGCTCTTCCTCGCCAGGTAATCGTCCTCCGCGTTAACCGGCAGCGCGGACACCGCGCTGCCTCTTCCCTTTGACTATGCTGCCCCTCTTTCTTGCTGCGGCCGAAGCTCACGTCGCCGAACCGGGTCTGGTCGCCGAACTCGTCGAAAAATTCGGCTTGGATCCGAAGTACATCCTCATCCAGACCTTCAGCTTCCTGATCGTCCTGGGGATTCTGTATCGCTTCGCGATCAAACCCACGATCGCCGCGATGGAAGAGCGTGCCGAGAAAGTCGGCGCCGGGCTGAAATACGCCGAGGAGATGCAGGCCAAGCTGGCGGCTGCACAGCAGGAGAGTGCAGCGATCGTCAAAAAGTCCCAAGTCGAAGCCTCGCGCATCGTCGACGAAGCCCGCCGTACGGCGAAAGATTATCTCGACAAGCAAACGCAGGAAGCCGCCGCCAAAGCCAGCGAGACCATCGCGAAGGCCCAGCAGGCGATCGAGCTCGAGCACCGGAAAATGCTCGCCGACGCCCGCACCGAAATCGCCCGCCTGGTCGTGATCACCACCGAACGCGTGCTGGCGCAGAAGCTTTCCGACTCCGATCGCGCCGCCTACAACGCATCGGCTACGCGTGAGCTGACCAACGTCTGATCGTTCCGCGCGCCGCTCACTCGTTCGCCCGCGATTTTTTCTCCGCACTCACTGATATGGCCTCTGGCAACAAGCAGATCCAGCAGCTCGCCCATCAGCTCTTCAACTTGAGCTTGGAAAATGGCGCGGTCTCTAGCGAACGCGTGACGGGCGTACTGCAGTATCTCGAGAAGCACCGGCCGAAGCACGTCACCGCAGTGCTCCGCGCGTATCACCGGCTAATCGCCGCTGAGATCGCGCGCAGCCAGGCCGTCGTGGAACACGCCGGGCCGCTCGACCAGCCGGCGCTCGCGCAGATCGCCGCGGCGATGGCCAGGAAATACAACCGGCCGATCACGCCCGTCGCGAAGCGCAACGACACGCTGCTCGCCGGCATACGCGTTCGCATCGGCGACGACACTTACGAATCCTCCGTCGCTGGCCAGCTCGCCGCCCTCGCCGCCGCCGTCTGATCCCATTTCAATCCTACCTTTCCGATGAGCACCGTTCTCGAACAAATCGAACAGCAGATCGCCAAACTCTCCTCGCAAGCCGTCAAGAAAAACACCGGCCACATCATCGCGGTCGCCGACGGCGTCGCGCGTATCGACGGTCTGTCGGACGTGATGTACAACGAGATGGTCGAGTTCCCGGGCGGCACGATCGGCATCGCGCTGAATTTGGAACAAGACGAGGTCGGTTGCGTCGTGCTCGGCGATATCTCGAAGCTGAAGGAAGGCGACGAAGCGAAGACCACCGGCCGCCTGCTCTCGGTGCCGGTCGGCAAGGCCCTGCTTGGCCGCGCGGTCGACGCGCTCGGCAATCCCGTCGATGGCAAAGGTCCGATCGCGGCCACTGAGACCTATCCTGTCGAGCGGATCGCGCCCGGTATCATCGTGCGCCAATCGGTGACGCAGCCCTTGTTCACCGGCATCATGGCGATCGACTCGATGATCCCGATCGGTCGCGGCCAGCGCGAGCTGATCATCGGTGACCGCGGTACCGGCAAAACGACCATCGCGATCGACACGATCATCAATCAGGCGAAGATCAACAAGGTCGGCCTGGCGTCCGGCGATTCGAAATTCCGCCCGATGTATTCGATCTACGTCGCTGTCGGACAGAAGAACTCGAACATCGTGCGCACGATCAGCGCGCTCGAAGCGGCCGGAGCGCTGGAATACACGATTATCGTCGCCGCGCCGGCGGCCGACAACCCGGCGAACCAATACCTCGCGCCGTTCTCCGGCGCCGCGATGGGCGAGTGGTTCATGGAAAATGGCATGGATGCGCTGATCGTGTACGACGATCTTTCCAAGCACGCGGTCGCTTACCGCCAGATTTCGCTGATTCTGAAACGCCCCTCTGGCCGTGAGGCTTATCCCGGCGACGTCTTTTATCTCCACAGCCGCTTGCTCGAGCGCAGCGCCCGCCTCCAGGGTAAGGGTTCGCTCACGGGTCTCCCGATCATCGAGACGCAGGCGGGCGACGTCTCGGCTTACATTCCGACCAACGTCATTTCGATCACTGACGGCCAGATCTTCCTCGAGACCGATCTCTTCAACCAAGGTATCCGTCCGGCGGTGTCAGTGGGCTTGTCGGTTTCGCGCGTGGGTTCCGCGGCGCAGATCAAGGCGACGAAGCAGGTTGGCGGCAAATTGAAGGGCGAGCTGGCGCAGTTCCGCGAGCTCGCCGCGTTCGCGCAGTTCGGCTCCGACCTGGACGCGAAGACCAAGGCGCAGCTCGACCGCGGCGCCCGTATCGTCGAGCTGTTCAAGCAGCCGGCGTTCAACCCGATTCCAATCGAAGTCCAGGTGGTCGTGCTCTTCGCGATGCAGAAGGGCTTTTACGATGCCATCGACACCAAGAAGGTCGTCGTGGCCGCGAATTCGCTGAAGGAGTTCTTTGTTGCGCGCAAAGATGCGCTGCTGGCGGAAATCCGCACCAAGGCCGCCCTCGACAAGGATCTCGAGGCGCGCCTGCTCACCGCCGTCGAGGAATGGAAGGCGAGCTACACCGCCTGAGCCGCTCCGCCCTTCTGAACCACCTTTCGCCGCATGGCATCCACTCGCGACATTCGCCGGCGCATCAAGTCGGTCAAAAACACCCGCCAGATCACCAAGGCGATGGAACTGGTGGCCGCTTCGAAGATGAAGAAGGCCCAGCAAGCCGCCGTCGCCGGACGGCCCTATGCTGAATTGATGGCGCAGATGCTGGCGACGCTGGGCGACCGGGTGGAGGAGGCCCAGCATCCGTTTCTGGTGCAGCGCGAGGTGAAGACCCGCGGCATCATTCTTATCACGACCGACAAGGGCCTCGCCGGTCCGCTTAACGCGAACCTGTTCAAGCTCGTCACCGACATCCAGTCGCCGGCGAAATACGTCGTCGTTGGCCGCAAGGGCGCGCAATTCATCGCTCGCACGCGTCGCGATTTGCTCGCCGAGTTTCAGGTGAGCGACCGCGCGGCCTTCGCCGAGGTGAAGGTTGTGGTCGAGTTCATGACCAAGCAGTTCATCGACGGCGTCGTCGACTCCGTCGAGGTCATCTGGCCGCGCTTCAAGAACACCCTCGTGCAGATTCCGACGATCGCCCAGTTGCTGCCGCTGCGCGGCGTGCAGCACGCGGTCGAATCCCTGCAGCACGGCACCGGCGTCAGCGCCCCGCGCTCCCCGGCTGTGGAAGCGCAGATGCTGTTCGAGCCCGATCCCGTGTCGGTGCTCTCCGCCTTGCTGCCGCTCTACATCAATCGCGAGGTGTATCACCAAGTCCTCGACGCCAAGGCCTCCGAGCACAGCGCGCGCATGGTCGCCATGAAGACGGCGAAGGACAACGCGACCAAGCTGCTCGACGATCTCACGCTCGAATACAACAAGGCCCGCCAGGCCGGCATCACGCAGGAAATCATCGAAATCGCCGCCGCGCAGTTCGCGGCCGCCTCCTGAGCCTTCAATCCGATCCTTTCTCGATCCTCTCTCAATGAACACCGGTAAAATCGTCCAAGTCATCGGCCCCGTCGTCGACGTACAGTTCGCCGAAAACGCTATTCCGCCGATCCTGCAGGCGCTCACCGTCGAGTTCACCGCCGCCGGCAAGCCGCAAGTCCTCACCCTCGAGATCCAGCAGCACTTGGGCGACGGCATTGCGCGCACCGTCGCGATGTCTTCCTCCGAAGGTCTGGTCCGCGGCATGACGGTCGTGGATACGGGGGCCCCGATCTCGGTTCCGGTGGGCGACGGCGTGCTCGGACGCATCTTCGACGTGACCGGCAACACGGTTGACGGGAAGGGGCCGGTGAAGTTCGACAAGAAATACCCGATTCACCGTCCGGCTCCGACGCTGGCCGAACAGAACACCAAAGCCGAAATCCTCGAAACCGGCATCAAGGTCATCGACCTGATCTGCCCGTTCATCAAGGGTGGCAAGGCCGGCGCGTTCGGCGGCGCCGGCGTCGGCAAGACCGTCGTCATTCTCGAGCTCATCAACAACGTCGCGAAGGCGCACGGCGGCTACTCGGTGTTCGGCGGAGTAGGGGAGCGCTCCCGCGAGGGCAACGACCTCTACCACGAAATGTCCGAGGCGGGCGTCATCAATCAGAAGGATCTCTCCAAGTCGAAGGTCGCGCTGGTCTACGGGCAGATGAACGAGCCGCCGGGCGCGCGCATGCGCGTCGCGCTCTCCGCGCTCGCGATGACCGAGTATTTCCGCGACGAGAAGAACCAGGACGTGCTGCTCTTCATCGACAATATCTTCCGGTTCTCGCAGGCCGGCTCCGAGGTATCCGCGTTGCTGGGTCGCTCGCCGTCCGCCGTCGGTTATCAGCCGACGCTCTCGAACGAGATGGGCATTCTCCAGGAGCGCATCACGTCGACCAAGAAGGGTTCGATCACGTCCGTGCAGGCGGTCTACGTGCCGGCGGACGATCTCACCGACCCTGCGCCGGCGAATACGTTCGCCCACCTCGATTCCACCATCGTGCTCGAGCGCTCCATCGCCGAGCTCGGCATTTATCCGGCGGTCGATCCGCTCGCGTCCGTCTCGAAGGCCCTGCAGGCCGACATCGTCGGCGAGGAGCACTATTTCGTGGCGCGGGAAGTGCAGCGCGTGCTGCAGCGCTACAAGGATCTGCAGGACATCATCGCGATTCTCGGTCTCGACGAGCTTTCGCCCGAGGACAAACAAACGGTCTATCGCGCCCGCAAAATTCAGCGCTTTCTCTCGCAGCCGTTCTCGGTGGCGGAAGTCTTCACCGGCACGCCGGGTAAATACGTACCGGTCAAAGAAACCGTCCGCGGCTTCAAGATGATCCTCGATGGTCAGCTCGACGACGTCGCCGAAGGTGATTTCTACATGAAAGGTGGCATCGACGAGGTCATCGCCGCGTCCAAGAAGAGCTGAGCGCTACGCGAAGTCACAAGAGCCGAGTTCGAAGTAACAAGAATCCTCAGCGACCGCCGCAAGTCGGCCTATTACTTGTTACTTCTCGCCTAATACTTCAACCGCCATGCCTCTCACGCTCGAAATCGTCACCCCTGAAGCCCGGGTCTACTCCGACACGATCGATTCGGTGGTCATCCCGACCGCCGACGGCGAGGTCGGCATTCTCCCCGGTCACATTCCACTCCTGACCCAGGTCGAGGACGGCGAATTGCGGGTGACGAAGAACGGCCAGACAGAGTGGCTGGTGGTCGGCGGCGGTTTTGCTGAAGTCGAAGGCGACCGCGTCCGGGTGCTCGCAGAGCACGCTGTCACCGAATCGACGATCGACGAGAAAGCCGTCGAGGACGCGTTACGCCGCGCCCAAGACCAGATGAAGGACGCCGCCAAAATGGACCCGAACGAGTTCCAGAACCTCCAGAGCATGGTTCGATTCGCCGGCGTGCAACTTGCCCTGAAACGCCGCAAACGGTAGCCACTTACGGGCTCAGCCTCCCTTGGCTGAGCCTTTTTCTTGAACTCGGACTGAAACCGAGTCTCAGTGTCTATGCGATGCATCGCACGTCTGCTGCTCTTCTGCCTCTCTGCCAACTCCCCGCCGGCTCGATCGGATTGATCCGTCAGCTCGCCGGCAACGCAGCGTTCTGCCAGCGGGTGCGAGAGATGGGCTTCGGCGAATCCGCTTCCGTCACAAAGATTTCCGGTTCGGGAACGATCCTGTGTCAGATCAACGGCACGCGCATGGCGCTGAGCCACGACGCCGCCAAGAACATCCTGGTCGAGCAGGTGCGGCGACGGTGAACATGGCTGAGTTCGTCACCCTTTCCACGCTGACTGCCGGCGCATCCGCCGTCGTCCGCGAATTCCCGAAACTCGGGCCTGCTTTTATCCGGCTACGCGAGATGGGCGTTCTCCCCGGCACGCGAGTCACGCTCGTGCGCACCGCGCCGTTGGGTGATCCGATCGAGATCAAAGTCCGCGGTTACAGCCTCACTCTGCGCAAAACCGAAGCCGACCACGTACTGGTGGAGCCCGCCCAGTAACGCTTGCCGCCGCCCCGCATGGCTTCGTCGCCCACCGCCAATCTGCCGCTGCCGGCCCACATCGCCAACGCCGCAATCCCAGCGACCTTGCGCAACCCGACCTACGCGCTCGTCGGCAATCCGAATTGCGGCAAAAGCACGCTGTTTAACGCGCTGACCGGCCTGAAACAGAAGGTCGGCAACTATCCCGGCGTCACCGTCGAAAAAAAGATCGGCACGACCTACTCGCAGCATGGCCAGCCGATGACCGTCATCGACCTGCCCGGCGCCTATTCGCTCGCCGCGCGCTCGCCGGACGAGGCCGTCACGCGCGACGTTCTGCTCGGCCGCCGCGCGGATACGCCCCAACCGGACCGGATTCTCTGCATCCTCGATGCAACGAATCTCGAGCGAAATCTTTACCTGCTCCATCAGATCCTCGATCTCGGGCGACCCGTGATCGTTGTCCTCAACATGATGGACCTCGCTGCAGCCTCGGGCCTGAACATTCGGGTCGGCCGAATGGAGCACGAACTGGGCGTCCCGGTAATTCCGTGCGAGGCGGTCAACGGCAAAGGCGTTGTTGAACTCCGACTCGCGATGAGCCGGCCCGACTTGCCGCTCGCGCGTCACGCGTGGGACGTGCCGGCGGCCATCGCTCCCGCGGTGGCGGATCTCCAGGCCTCGCTCATCGCGGATTCCGGCAAATCTCCGCTGATCGCCCGCGCCGAAGCGCTGTTGCTCCTCACCGATCAGGACAGCGTGCGCGTCGCCGGCTCGACGCCGTTGAGCGTGCGAACGACGGAGATCCTGCGTACCTGGCAGAAACGCTGGGAAGCCGAAGGCACCGACTGGGCCGGCACGCTCGTTAACTCCCGCTACGAATCGATCGGCCGGATCGCTTCCGAGGTCGTCCTGCCGGCCGGCGACATCGGCCCGACCACGTCGGACAAGATCGACTCGGTCGTCACGCATCCGATTTGGGGGTGGTTGGTGCTGGGCAGCACCATGTCGCTGCTGTTCTTCAGCATCTTCCTGTTGGCCGAGTACCCGATGAACTTCATCGATGCGCAGTTCGCGAATCTCGCGAACTGGGTGAAGGCCGCGATGCCGGCCGGCGACCTGCGCGATCTTATCACGGACGGCGCGATCGGCGGCGTGGGCGGCGTGTTGGTGTTTCTGCCGCAGATCCTGATTCTGTTTTTCTTCATCGGGCTGCTGGAGAGCACGGGCTACATGGCGCGGGCGGCCTTCATCATGGACCGGCTAATGAGCCGCGTGGGCCTGAACGGCAAAAGTTTCATTCCGCTGCTCAGCTCCTACGCGTGCGCGATTCCCGGCATCATGGCGACGCGCACGATCGAGGATTCCAAGGACCGGCTCGTCACGATCCTCGTTGCGCCGCTGATGAGTTGTTCAGCGCGGCTGCCCGTCTACCTGTTGATGATTGCCGCCCTGGTGCCGGGCGACCGGGTGCCCGTGCTCACGAAGGTCGGGGTGATGTTGCTGATGTACGTGCTGGGCACGGCGGGCGCGTTTGGCTTCGCCTGGCTTTTCAAGCGCACGCTGCTCAAAGGCGAGCCGCCGCTCATGATCATGGAGCTTCCGCCGTACCGGCTGCCGTCCGTGCGTGACGTGCTCCTGCACATGGTCGAGCGCGCGTGGATTTTCGTCCGCCGCGCAGGCACCGTCATTCTCGGCATCAGCATCGTGCTCTGGTTTCTCGCCGCTTATCCCAAGGCGCCGGAAACCGCCACGCCAACCCAGCAGATGGCGCAAAGCTACGCCGGGCAGGCGGGGCACCTGTTGGAGCCGGTGATCAAGCCGATCGGATTCGACTGGCAGATCGGGATCGGTCTGATCACGTCGTTCGCCGCGCGAGAAGTTTTTGTCTCCACCATGGGCGTCGTCTTCAACGCCCAATCCGATGACGCTGCCAACACGACGCCGCTGCGACAGGCGATGCTCCAGGCCCGCTGGCCCGATGGCCGGCCGCTGTTCACGCCGCTCGTGTCGCTGACGCTGATGGTGTTCTACGTGTTCGCGATGCAGTGCGTGAGCACGGTCGCGGTGGTGCGTCGGGAAACGAACAGCTGGCGCTGGCCACTCTTCCAAATCGGCTACATGACGGGAACCGCGTGGGTGATGTGCTTTCTGGTCTACCAAATCGGCCGCGCGTTAGGTTTCTGACATGACACCGCAGGTCCAAACGATTCTCGCCCTGCTCGTGGTCGCCCTCGCGATCGGCGGCTTGGTTTGGCGCGCCTACAACAAGCGGAAAAATCCCGGTTGTGGCAGCGATTGCGGCGCCGTCAGCCCGGAGCTCAAGCGCCTGCAAAAACAACTCACGCGCCGCCGCTGAAGCGAGGGGCGCGGGCGGACGCAGGTTTGTTCCATTTTCCGCAGGAGCGTCGCTCGCGACGCCTTGGCGGCCGTAGGGCCGGCGTTCACCGCCGGCCGCGCTGCTGCATAAGTTTTCTCCGGGCTTTACCGGGTTCCTCCGCCACAAACCGCTGGCGAGCCCGCGACCTGCGCGCACGCTGCATCGACCCCTTCGTGCCATGACGAAATCACCCCGCCTGCTCGTTTCCGCGTGCGTTGCACTCGCCGGTTGTGCGTCCGTCCTTTTCTCCGCGGAGCCTCCGCAGATCTGCGCCGGCCAGCCCGCGCTCGGTCAACCCGAATGGGTTCGCACCGCGACAATCTACGAGGTGAACGTGCGGCAGTACTCCCCGGCGGGGAACTTCGCGGCTGTAACCGCCGATCTTCCGCGGCTCCGCGATCTCGGCGTCAACGTGCTCTGGCTGATGCCGATTCACCCTATCGGCGAACACAACCGAAAAGGCCCGCTCGGCAGCTACTACGCCGTCCGCGACTACTACGGCGTGAACACGGAATTCGGCACGAAGGAGGATTTCAAACGCCTCGTCGACTCCGCTCACGCCGCCGGACTTCGCGTGATCCTCGACTGGGTCGGCAATCACACCGCTTGGGACAATCCACTCACGCAGCAGAATCCAGATTATTTCGTGCGCGACGCGAAAGGCTCCTTCGTGCCGCCGACCGGGTTCGATTGGACGGATGTGATCCAGCTGGATTTCAGCAACCCCGCCGTTCTCGACTATCAAGCCGGGGCGATGGCTTACTGGATCGAGAACTTTGGTGTCGATGGCTACCGTTGCGATTTCGCGACCGGCGTGCCGACGGCGTTTTGGAACCAGCTTACCGCGCGGCTGCGAGCGATTCGTCCTGACCTTTTCATGCTCGCCGAATCCGAGCTGCCCCAGCATCAGCTCGCCGCCTTTAACGCGTCCTACGGGTTCGACATGATGCACACGTTCAACGCCGTCGCCCAAGGCCACGTCGGCGTCTCCGGCATCGACGACACGCTGGCGCGGTCGCGCGTGCGGCTGCCCGCCGGCGGCGCGCTGCTCTACTACACGAGCAACCACGACGAGAACAGCTGGCAGGGTACGGAGTTCGAACGGCTCGGCGGCGGCGCGACTCCGCTCGCGGTGCTTTCGTTTGCGCTCGATGGGATTCCGCTCATCTACAACGGCCAGGAGATCGGCGTGAATCGTCGGCTCGAGTTCTTCGAACGTGACCCGATCCAGTGGACGACCGCCCATCCGTTGACGGCGTTTTACCGCACGCTCTGCCAGCTGAAGCACGCGCATCCGGCGATGCGCACCGGCACGCCGATGCGCCGACTGGCCACGACCCAGAACGATTCGCTTTACGTGCTGGTCCGCGAAGCAGGTTCTCACCGCGTGGTCGTGATGCTCAACCTGACGGCGCGCGACGTGACCGCCGATTGCCATGACGCCGCTCTGGCGGGGTCGTGGCGCGATGCTTTCACCGGCGAGAATCTGGTTCTGCCCGCGGGCTCCACGTTGGCTCTCCGGGCGTGGAGCTATCGCGTGTTGGCCTCGCAACCTTAGCCACCGCCAGCCACCGCAACGCCAAATTGGCGACTGCGGAAAAATCCTCAATCATCCGGATAAAACCTATTCGGGTTAGCGAACTATTGGCCGATGGAGTAGTCTTTGTCATACCGTTCCGCTGTCGGACGTCTCTGACTTGCTACCCCTTCCTGACCACGCTGCATCGCGCCCCCGGATGAAAGCCATCTTCGACGCCAAGTCCCTGAATCATCAGGACCGTGCCGAGATGCGCCGTATTTTCGAGCTATGGATCAAGCAGGCGGAGCGGGGGCTCCTGAATGTTCGCATTCCGAAGGAAATGAAGCCCGCCCAAAACCTGCGCGGAATGCACTATCACTACCGCCCGGAGATTTTTCTGCAGATCTACGGCCGCACCGATTTTCGCTTTCCCCGCGAGCGTTTCGACCTGCGCCCCGGCGAAATGTGCATCGTTCCCGCCGGCGTGCCGCACGGCGAGACCGTGCATGCCGACGTCGATCGGCCCTTCCGCAATCTCGTCGTTGGTTTCTACAACAACACCATCAGTCTGCACTTCGCCTACGAGGCGCAACCGCAGCACCCCGACATCGAGACCATCGAGTTCTTCGATGCACCGAATCTCGACGTCTTCCTCACGCTCACCAACAGCCTCGTTCACGCGCACGGCATGCAAGCGCCGGCGCGCGAAGCCGTATTCAAGGGCATGCTCCTCGCGCTGCTCGGCCTCTTTCGCAACATCGTCGAGACGGGCACGGGGAATCTCAACGAGGACGTCGGCAAGATCTTTCAGGCGAAGTGCATCGTCCGCGAACAGTTCTCGAACCCGGATCTGCGCGTGCAGGACATCGCCGCAGCGCTCGGCTGCTCGGCCGACTACCTCTCGCATCTCTTCCACATCGAAACAAAGGAACGGCTCACGCACTACATCCAACGGATCCGGATCGAAGGCGCGATTCTCGCGCTCGGCACCACGTCGCTGACGGTCTCGGAGATCGCGTACTCGAGCGGCTTCGCCGATCCGGCTTACTTCGGCCGCGTGTTCAAGCAGCACAAGGCCATGTCACCGCAGGAATTTCGCGCGCAGCTCGACGCCCAGCGCACGCAGCGTGAAGCCCAGCCGAAGACGGTCTACGCCAATCGCGTGGATTTCTCGCCCGGCACGCCGCAAAAGAAATCGGTGGATATCCCGCCGCTCGTAGCGAGCTGATGTTTCCTGGCGTTCGTGCGCGCGCTCACCGGCGCCAGCGCAGCACGTAGACTGACTGTGGCGCGAGTTCCGGCAACGGACGCCAACCTTCGAATCCGCCGGTCGCGTTGATCTCGGGCGCGGCGACCGTCGTGCGTTCCAGCTCCTCGCTCAACTGCCACCCACTTCGCAATACGCTGCGCTCCACCGTCAGCTTCGGACCGGCGACGGGTTCCGCGCCGAAGTTGCCCACGATCACCACCGCCTCGTCGGCGGTCTCCCGCATCTGTACATAGAGCCGGGCGCTGTCGGCCACGATCGGTACCGGGCGGCCATGTCGCAGCGCTACCGAACTCTCGTTGAGCCGGATCAACCGCCGATAGAGATTCAGCAACGAGTCGGATGCATCGCGCTGGGCCGCGACGTTGACCTCGGGATAGTCCGGCTTTGGCGCCTTCCATGCGCGCACGCCCGCGGCGGCAAACCCCGCGTTCGGTGATTCCGCCGTCCACGGCATCGGCGTGCGCAGCTCGGGATCCGGTTTCGCGGCCTGCATCCCCAACTCCTCGCCGTAGTAGAGGAACGGCACGCCCGGCAGTGTGAAAAGCACCTTGGTCGCGAGCCGCGTCAACGCCTCGTTCCCGTCGAGCTGCGTGCGCGCCCGCTCCTGGTCGTGGTTCGTCAGCAGCGTGGCCCAGGGGCTGTCGCCCGCATACAACGCGTCGAGTCGCGCCAACGCCTTCGTCAGGATTCCGGGCGTGTGCAGCCGCACCGACTCGATCGTGGCCCGGGCGAGGTCAAACTCGAACGCGCTGTCGAGCGCCCCGCCGCGGATCGCCCGCGCCACCTCGGTCATCCGCGCGGTGTTCTCGCCGATGATGAAGGAGCCCGGCTTCACCCTGTGGCAAAACTCGGTGAACTCCCGCAGCCATTCCCGCGTCTCCGTCGTGTCCTGCAGCTGCTCGCCCACCTCAAGCAGGTAACGCACGGCATCCAGCCGCAGCCCGTCGACGCCCACGTCTTTCAGCCAGAACTCCGCGGCGCGACGGTGGTGCTCGGTCACGCGCGGATCGTTGAAATTCCAGTCCGGCATCTCCGACGAAAACACGCCGTAGTAAAACCCCCGCTCCGGCGACCCCGCGGGATGCCACGCGCGCTGATCCCACGGACCAAACAGCTCGGGCGGCACCTCAGCGAAACGAAACAGCTTTCGCGTGTCGCCATCGGCGGATTCTTTCAGCGCCTGTTGGAAAAGCGGATGCTGCGACGATGCGTGGTTCGGCACGAAGTCGATGATCACGCGAATCCCGCGGCGATGCGCCTCCGCGAGGAAACGTTTGAAAAGTTCCATGTCACCGAACTCCGGATTCACGGCGAAATAGTCGCTCACGTCATAGCCGTGATAGCTCGGCGAAGGATGAATCGGCATCAGCCAGAGCGCTGTCACGCCGAGCGACTTTCCCGCGGCGCCCTGGCCGTCGTTGAGGTAGTCGAGCTTGTCGATCAAGCCCTGGAAATCGCCGATCCCATCGTTCGCGAGCGGTCCGCTGCGGGCATCGGCAAACGAGCGCACGAAGATCTCGTAGAACACCGCATCGCGCCACCAATCCGGCGGCAAGCCACCGTCGGCGAGTGCCGCCGCCCGCAGCCACGAACCGGCCAGGGCAACCAACGCGAGAAAACAGAGCAGAAATCGACGCCGCGCGAAAAAGGGTGGGGGCATGGTGAGCAAGGCTGACGGTCAGCTTGGCGCGTGACAAACGCGGGTCAAAAACTCCCCCGCGGACAATTCATAGGCGCGCCGGACAAAACTTCGCCGCTCGTGCGAACCGCGCCACCGCGCGCCCTGCGATTCCTCGAACCGCCGCGCCGTTTCGAGACCTCGCGCTGGGTTCACGCCGCCCAAAATCAAAGTTTTTTCCGGTCCATCTCGGTTCTCTGTCGGAGTCTCGCGTGGCGCGGTGACACGAAGCGACTCACGTTGAGGTTCACACCCCGGG
Organism: Opitutus terrae PB90-1; assembly: GCF_000019965.1. Classification (GTDB taxonomy): domain Bacteria; phylum Verrucomicrobiota; class Verrucomicrobiia; order Opitutales; family Opitutaceae; genus Opitutus; species Opitutus terrae. The sequence continues at coordinate 1,069,645 of NC_010571.1, read as the reverse complement.
GCGTTTTTCGACCGCCCCTTCACCCAACAAACTACGAACTTGAAACGACGGCCGGCCTGGCTGCTTCGGCGGCCCCGGCACTCCCAACGGCTCACGATCCCCATGTCTCCGAACCCAAAGCTCCTCTCGTCCCGCGCGAAATCTCTCCGCGCTGGGATTGTGCTTCTGCCTCTCGCGTTCGCGTTGTCCGCGATCGCCCAGGACGCTCCCGCCCCGGCGCCGGCCGGGCAACCGCAGCCTGCCAGTGCCGATTCGGACCAAGTCGTCCTGCTCGACAAGTACACGGTCACCGGCGGATTCAGCGGCAGCCTCGCGGCGGCGGCTGAGGTCAAGCAGACGCTCCCCGGTATCGCCGAAGTCATCGCCGCCGAGGACATCGGCAAGCTGCCCGACATCAGTATCGCCGACTCGCTGGCGCGCGTGACCGGTCTCGCCACCCAGCGGCTCAACGGCCGCAGCCAGGCGATCGCCATCCGCGGTTTGACCGCCGACTTCACCACCGGCCTGCTCAACGGCCGTGAACAGGTTTCCACCAGCAGCAATCGCGCGGTCGAGTTCGACCAGTATCCCGCCGAGCTACTGAGCGGCGCGATCGTTTACAAGACCACCAACGCCTCCCTCATTGGCCAGGGTCTAGCCGGTACGATTGATCTCCGCACGGTTCGCCCGCTCAGCCAGGGCCGCCGCTCGATCGTCGCGAATGCGTTTTATGAGTGGACCGAGCTGGATGAGCTCAACGCCGGTTCCAAGAAGGACGGTTATCGCTACACGCTGTCCTACATTGATCAGTTTCAGGACGGCAAACTCGGCGTCGCCTTCGGCTTCTCGAGCGCCGACAAGCCGGGCCAGGGCGAACAGTGGCAGGCCTGGGGCTATCCCACGTTGAGCGACGGTTCGTTCGTGATCGGCGGCGCCAAGCCGTTCGTGCGTTCGAGCGAACTCAAGCGCGACGGCTACATGGGCGTAATCGAGTACCGGCCGAGCGACAGCTTCCACACCACGCTCGACCTCTACTACTCGAAATTCGAGGAGACCCAGCTCCTGCGCGGCATCGAGATTCCGCTGCAGTGGAGCTCCGCCCAGCTGCAGCCCGGCTATACCGTCGACGACGGCGTCGTGACGGACGCCACCTTCGCCAACATCTTCGGCGTGGTGCGCAACGACATCGTCTTCCGCGACGACGACGTCTGGGCCGCTGGCTGGAATCTCACCTTCGGTGATGGCAGTGGCTGGACCACCGTGGCCGACCTCAGCTACTCAAAGATCGAACGCAAAGACACGGTCCTCGAGACCAATTCCGGCACCGGCCAAAACCAGGTGGGCACGCCCGACACGATGCGCGTGACGCTTGGCTCGGGCCGCGGTGCCGTGTTCACACCGACGCTCGACTACACCAATCGCGATCTCGTTCGTCTCAGCAGCCCGCAAGGCTGGGGCAGCAACGTTGTGCCCGGTGGGCAGGTCGGTTACCTTAAGAATCCGACCGCAGAGGACGAGCTCAGCCAGGCAAAACTCACGGCGTCACACGCGCTGGAACGCTGGTTCAGCAAGGTGAACGTCGGCTTCAGCTTCGCGAATCGCACCAAGTCCGAGACCGAAGACGGCTACTACCTCGCGCTCCCGAACGGCGCGACCAGCGCGCCCCTCCCGCCGTCTGTCGGCATCACTGACTTGAGTTTCATCGGCATCAGCGGCATGGCCAGCTACGATCCGCTCGCGGCGCTGCACAGCAATACGTTCGTGCTGATGCGCAATCCCAACGCCGATGTCATCTCGCGCGACTGGGAAGTCGAGGAGCAGATCTCCATCGGCTTCGTGCAGTTCGACATCGACAGCCGCCTCGCCTCGAAACAACTCACGGGCAACGTCGGTTTCCAGCTGATCCACAGCGACCAGAACTCGTCCGGACTCGCCGCCACCGGCACCGGCACCGGCGCCCATTACCAGCCGATTTCTGGCGGCACGGACTACTACGACTTCGTCCCGAGCCTGAACCTCAACCTGAAGCTCACGTCGCGCGACGTGCTTCGACTGGGCGTGGCGCGGCAGCTGGCCCGTCAGCGCATGTCGAACATGCGTTCGGGGTTGGAGGTCGGCTACAACTCCTCCCTCGCCAACTCGACTGATCCTTACAACAGCGCCTGGTCGGCCACGGGCGGCAATCCCGCGCTGAAGCCGTGGCGCGCGGACTCCATCGACCTCTCATTCGAGCACTACTTCCGCGACAACATGGGCTACTTCTCGCTCGCGAGCTTCTACAAGGATCTGCGGACCTACACCTATGATCAGGTCTCAATCATGGACTTCTCGCCCTACGCTGGGTTCGTCACCGGCACGCCGCCCGCGATCAATCAGGGACGGCTCACGCGCCCGACCAACGGCCAGGGTGGCAAGCTTAGCGGCCTCGAGGCCACGCTCTCGCTCCCGAGCGAACTGATCACCTCGTCGCTCCCGGGCTTCGGCATCGTGCTGGGCGGCGCCTATACCGACAGCGACATCGAACCGAATGGCCCGGGCTCCGGCTCCACGAGCATCCCCGGCCTTTCGCTCAAGGTCGCCAGCCTGACCTTCTACTACGAGCGCGCCGGCTTCTCCGCCCGCATCAGCGAACGCTATCGTTCGGCGTATCGCGGCAACATCGACACGTTCGGTCCGCGTAACGAAAATTTCCGCATCATCGACCAGGAACAGGTGGTCGACGCGCAGGTGAGCTACGAGTTCCGCTCCGGTCCGCTCAAGGGTCTCTCGATTATCGTGCAGGGCTACAACCTCACGAACGAGCCGCTCGTCACCCGGGCCGGCGAGGATCCGCGGCTCGTGGTGGATTATCAGAACTATGGCGCCTGGTATTCCGCCGGCGTATCCTACAAGTTCTGACGCCCACCGGAGTCTGTTCGCTTGAAACCAGCCTCTCGATCGGTCGAGTCCGATGCCTCCACCGGACTCGCAGGAGCTGCCGACACGGACCTGCTCGCCGGGGACTTTGAGCAGGTGCCGTCCAGGCGCCGATCGAGCGGGCTGACGGCGGAACCGCCGCCGGCACCGGATTCTCCACCGTTTCCCTCCCGCCCCTCCTCCATGGATTCTCCCTTGCCCACCTGGCTCACGACCCGCAGCTCCGGCGTGCTGGCGCACGTCTCGAGCCTGCCGGGATTGTATGGCATCGGTAACCTGGGTCCGGGTGCACGGGAGTTCGTCGATTTCCTCGCCGAAGCACGCGTGCGCTACTGGCAGATCTGCCCCATCGGACCGACGGGCTACGGCGACTCGCCTTACCAGCTTTTCTCCAGCGCTGCCGGCAATCCGTACTTCATCGACCTCGGCGAGCTCGAGCAGGCCGGGTTGATCGAACGCACCGAGCTCGCGGAGTTGCGCCGGCTGCCCGCGCGACGCGTCGATTACGGCGCGCTGTATCGCACCTTCTGGCCAGTGCTCGCGCAAGCCGCCGACCGGTTTGCGGCCAGTGGCGCCGACCGGCTGCCGGGATTCGGCCCGCTCGCGGATTTTCGCCGGCAACACGCTGGCTGGCTCGAATCGTTCGCCGATTTCATGGCGCTCAAGGATCACTTCGGCGGCGAAGCCTGGATGACCTGGCCCGAACCCGTGCGCGCCTGGACGCCGGAGCTCCACGACACACTACCCGCGGACGTACGGCGCAACGCCGAGCGGCATGTGTTTTACCAATACGTTTTCTTTGCGCAATGGGAACGTCTGCGGCGTCACGCGGAAGCCCGCGGCGTCGGCATCATTGGCGATGTGCCGATTTTCGTCGCCCTCGACAGCGCGGACACCTGGCAGCATCGCGCGGTTTTCCGGCTCGACGAGCGGGGTGCGCCGCTCGCCGTCGCCGGCGTGCCCCCGGACTATTACTCCGCCTACGGGCAATTGTGGGGCAATCCACTCTACGACTGGAAGCACCTCGCGGCCACCGGCTACGCGTGGTGGATCGACCGGCTGCGCGCGGCGTTCGACCTCTACGACGTCATCCGGCTCGATCACTTCCGCGGGTTCGACAGCTACTGGGAAATCCCCGCGGACGCGATGGACGCTCGCTCCGGACAGTGGCAACGCGGCCCGGGGCTGCCGTTTTTCCAGGCCATCGAAGCCGCGCTGCCGACGGCCCGCATCATCGCCGAGGATCTCGGCTACATCGGACCCGACGTGGTGCAGCTGCGGCGGGCGACGGGATTGCCCGGTATGAAAGTGCTGCAGTTCGCCTACGGACACGACGCCAACAACGTCAACCTGCCGCATCACTATCCGCTCAACAGCGTCGCCTACACCGGCACGCACGACAACAACACCCTTCGCGGCTGGCTGGAATCGCTCGCGCCGGAATATCGCGCGCTCGTGAACGATTACTTCAAGCTCGGCAGCTCGCGCTCGTCGTGGCCGATGATTCGCGCCGCGCTCGCCACGGTCTCGCGGCTCGCGGTCATTCCCATGCAAGACCTGCTGGATCTCGGCGCCGACGCGGTGTTGAACCGGCCCGGCACCACGGTCGGCAACTGGCAGTGGCGCTTCACTCGGGAGCAGTTGACACGGCTCGCCAAAGGCAAGCGCGCCACGCTGCGCCACTGGATCGAGCTCTACGATCGCACCGGCGACCACGAGTTGCGCGACTACAGCGAACCACCTCGCGCCTGATCGCTTTCACGCCATGATCGCCCGACGTCCGCTGGCGCTCGCCGAAATCATCAAGATGAGTTTCGGCTTCCTCGGTATCCAGTTTGGCTGGGGGCTGCAGATGGCGAACATGAGCGCCATCTACCAGTATCTCGGCGCCAGCGAGAGTGAGATTCCGCTCCTCTGGCTCGCCGCGCCGGTCACCGGGCTCATCGTGCAGCCGATCGTCGGCTACTATAGCGACCGCACCTGGACGCGGCTCGGCCGCCGCCGGCCATATTTTCTCGTCGGCGCCATTCTCGCCAGCTTCGCGCTGCTCGCGATGCCGAACTCGTCGACGCTCTGGATGGCCGCCGGCCTGCTCTGGGTGCTCGACGCTTCGGTGAACATCAGCATGGAGCCGTTCCGCGCCTTCGTTGGCGATCTGCTGCCGCCAGAGCAACGCAAGGTCGGCTTCGCAATGCAAAGCCTCCTGATCGGGCTGGGCGCGATCCTTTCGTCCGCGCTGCCCTGGCTGCTCACGAACGTCTTCGGGATGGCGCCCGGCACCGCGAGCGCCGACTCGCCAATCCCGCTGGTCGTGCACGTGTCGTTCTACATCGGCGCGGTCGTGTTCATCACCGCGGTACTCTATACGGTGCTCACCACGCCGGAGCATCCACCGGCGGATCTCGCCGCGTTCGAACGGGAGAAAGCCGCCAGCGCTGGCGCCTGGCATGCGGTCGTGGAAATTTTCCGCGGCTTGCGCGACACGCCGCCGATCATGCGGCGCCTCGCCGTCGTGCAGTTTTTCACCTGGCTCGGATTGTTCTGCCTGTGGATCTACTTCGCGCCGGCCATCGCACGCAGTCTCTTCGGCGGCACGCCGGGTTCGCCGGAATACCAGCGCGGGGTGGAGTGGGGCGGTGTCTGCTTCGCGACCTACAACGGCGTCGCGTTCGCTTTTTCCTTCGCGCTGATCCCGCTCGCCCGCCGCTACTCGGCGCGCGCCATTCACCGCGCCTGCCTGACTGCGGCCGCCCTCGGGTTGCTGGCCGTGGGCGTTTGGCAACATCCCACGCTGCTCCTGATCTCGATGCTGGGCGTCGGCATCGGTTGGGCGAGCATCCTGTCGATGCCCTACGCGCTGCTCGCCAACGTGATTCCTCCGGCCCGGATGGGATTCTACATGGGGGTATTCAATTTCTTCATTGTCCTGCCGCAGATCGTCGCCTCGGCGGGGCTCGGCTTCGTCGTTGCGCATGGCTTCGGCGGTCAGGCGCTCTATGCCGTCCTGCTCGGTGGCGCGTCGTTGGTGATCGCCGCGCTCGCGCTCTCGCTCGTGCCGCCGGATCATGTGCCGGTCCCGGCGGACGCTTAGCCGCGCGGTTTGGCGCGGTGCGAATGCGCGACCCTTCACCCGCGCAACCAGTGCCAGATCGCCTCCACTCCCTCCACGCCGGCGATGCCGGCGAGGATGATGTAGGCGAGCGCCAGCACCAATGCGATGTGACCCGCGAGCAGGAAAACGCCGTCCCGCTCGACCAGCCCCGCCGCCAGGAAAAGGATGCTGAACGCCGGCAATGTATTGCTGAACGGCAGGGGCAGCGGCAGCAGGAGCAGCAGCGCGGCGAAAAGGATCGAGACGGCGTGCAACTGCTGCGCGATCGCGGTGGCCGTGAACGCAGGTAGCCGTGGCCGCAGGAAATATTCGAATCCCCGCAGAATTGCCCGTGCCGCCGCAAACACCTTCGCGAACAGCCGCGGAGCCAGCCGCACGTCGAGCAGCTTCGCCGGCAGCCATGGCTTCTTCCCCAACGCCAGCCGCGTGCCGAGCAGCGCGATGATCGAACCGAACGGCGTGGAAAGTCCCGGCAATGGAATCGGCGTCGCGAAGGGCAACGCCAGCAGGATGACGAGGAGCAGGTAGCCGCGGCCGTGCATCACGGCCATCACCTCGCGCAACGTCACCGTCTCGACCTCGAATTCGCGCAGGAGCACGGTCAGGTCCTCCGATAGCTTGCGCGGCGGTCCGGGCTGCACCACCAGCGCCTGCGCCGACAGGCCCGGCGGCCGGTGCGAGGAGCCGGCAGGTTCAGGTGCCGCGTTGGTTGCCATAAAGTTCGAGATGGAGCCGATGAGCGTAGCGGAAACCGCGCGCCTTGCACGTCTCCCCCAGCCATCCGGACTTGGTCCGGATCGCCTCGACGGTCGTTCCCTCCGGCATCAACAACACCCGGTGCCGCGGGATCTCGCGCTCCAACGCACCGAGCATGGTCTCGATCTCCTCCACGTCTTCCGGCCGCGCCACGACGAACTTCAACTGGTAAGGATAAGCATCGACCCACGCCCGCACCACCGCCGGTTGCCAGCGCAGCGCCTCGTGTTTCCGCCGCCACGCGACACCGAGCCGGGCATCCGGCGCGGAGTTGAGCAACTTGGGCGAAAGCGAAGCGAGATCGCACGCGATTCCCTCCGGTGCCACGGTCGCGGCCGTCTCGATCGTGATGTGGTAGTGCAGGCCCTTCAGCTGCGCCGCGAGCTCGGCGATCTCCTTGGCGATCATCGGCTCGCCGCCGGTCAACACCACGTGCCGCGCCGTCGGATGGCTCTGGACTTCGCGCACGATCTGCTCGATCCGCCACGGCTTGCCCTCCGGATTCCACGAGGCGTAGGGCGTGTCGCACCAGTTGCAGCGCAGATTGCAGCCGCTGGTGCGCACGAACACCGAGGGCACGCCCGTCAGCAGCCCTTCGCCCTGTAACGAATAAAAGATCTCGGAGATCAGCATCGGAACGAGAGAACGATAGTGAGCCCGACAAAGAGCACGAACCGAAAACCGGTCGTGCTCTTTCCCGCTCTCTTAATCAACCTCCTTTGGTCGTTCCGGCAGCGTCGGTTGCGACGCGTACACCGTCGGATCGGCCAGCCCGGCCTCCGCGAACGCCTCACGCCGCTCCACGCACGTGCCGCACGTCCCGCAATGCACCGGGCCGCCCTTGTAGCACGACCACGTGCGCGCGAAGTCCACGCCCAGCCGCGCCCCTTCGGCGGCGATCTGGGCTTTGTTCTTCGCGATGAACGGCCGCAACAGCCGGATGCCTGCATACGTCCCGAGCGCCATCGCTTCACCCATCGCCCGCATGAACTCCTCGCGACAATCCGGGTAGATCGCGTGGTCGCCTCCGTGCGCCGCGATCACGAGTCCCTCCGCGCCCACGCTCTCAGCCAATCCGCACGCGATCGAGAGCAGGATCGCGTTGCGGAACGGCACCACCGTCTGCTTCATGTTCTCCGCCTCGTAGTGGCCGTCGGGAATCGCGCCGCCCCGCTGCAGCAACGCCGACGCGAACAACCGGTTCACAAAATCGAGGTGGATGACCTCGTGTCGCGCACCGAGCCTCGCCGCATGTTCCGCCGCGAACGGCAGCTCCTTCGGATTGTGCTTTGAGCCGTAGTCGAAACTCACCACGGCGGACACGTGGTGCTCGCGCGCCGCCCAGTACAGCGCCGTCACCGAATCCATTCCGCCCGAGCAAAGCACCACAACCCTCATGCCCACCAGTGCCGCAGACGGGCCGCAAAAGCGCAAAAGATAAAATCCCCGTCTGGGCACTTGCACCGTGCCCGAGATTTTGCGGCCATGAAGCATGCTCATTTTCCATGATCCGCGCTGCGCTGATTATGGGTCGTCGATGCGCCCGGAGCAGCCTGCCCGGGCGACGAAAACGAGCGCGCACTTGAAAACCCGCCATCCGGACTGGGAATGGCGGCTACCTCCACCGCCCGCGTCGGACGAACCGCTGCTGCTGGCACACACCCCCGCGCACCTCAAACGAATCGGCCACGGACCGGACTTCGACGAAGACACGCCTTATTTCCCCGGCATCCACGAGCATGCGCGCCGGGCGGTAAGTGCCGCGATCGCCGCCGCAGAACTGGCGGTAAGCTCGCGAGTTCCCGCTTTCTCCTTGATGCGTCCGCCCGGGCATCACGCCACGGCGGATCGGGCCATGGGGTTCTGCTACCTCAACCAAGTCGCCATCGCCGCGCTGCATGCGCAGCAGCGACTCGGAACTCAGCGTGTCGCCGTGTGGGATTTCGACGCGCACCACGGCAACGGCACCGAAGCCATCCTGCACGGTCGCAGCAACATCCTGTTTACCTCGGTTCATCAACTCCCCGGCTATCCTTACACCGGCGCCCAGTCGTTCGACAATTGCAGCAACTGGCCCGTCCGGCCGCGCACACCGCGGCCGGAACACCTGGCGGCATTGCGGGCCTCCCTCGACCGCATCATCGAATTCGCGCCCGACCTGATCCTCGTGTCCGCGGGTTTCGACGCCTACGCTCGCGACCCGATCACCGCCATGACGTTGGAGGTGGAGGATTTCGGCACGCTCGGCCGCTGGCTCCGGGAAACCGGCCGTCCCGCCGCAGGATTGCTGGAAGGTGGGTATAGTAACGACCTGCCTTTGTTGGTGGACGAGTTCCTCTCCGCGTGGGAGAAATGACTCGGTTTTCTGCATGATTTCTCGTTTCTTGCCGCTCCCCGTCCGCCGCTTATTTGGAGTCAAAGTGACCTCCCGACCGCCCGAATACGTCCTCATTGACCAACCCGGCCAGCTGGCGCCTTTGCTGGCGGCCCTCGATCGCGTCGACGAGGTCGCGCTGGATACGGAGGCGGACAACATGTTCCATTACCGCACCCGGGTCTGCCTGCTCCAGTTCCTGGTCGGCAGGGAGATCTTCCTCGTGGACGTCCTCGCACCGCTGCCGTTCGAAGGGCTGTGGGCGCGGCTGGCCGAAAAAAACCTGATCATGCACGGCAGCGATTTCGATCTGCGGTTGTTGCATGATTTTTGCCGGTTCCGACCGAAAAGCATCTTCGACACGATGCTGGCGGCCCAGCTGATCAACCGGCCGCGCATCGGGCTGGCCTCGCTGCTCGAGGATCACTTCGGCGTGAAGCTCTCGAAGGAGTCGCAGAAGGCCAACTGGTCGAAGCGGCCGCTCACGAAAAAGATGCTCGATTACGCGGCGCTCGACGTGTTCCACCTGCCGGCGCTGCGCGACATCCTCACCCGCGAGCTCACGAAGCTCGGCCGGATCGAGTGGCTTCGCCAACAGTGCCGGGCGCAGATTGAAGCCGGCTCGATCGGATTTGCGCCACCCGACGAAAACGACTGGCGGATCGGCCGCAGCGAAAAACTGCGCGGCCCCGGGCTCGGTGTGTTGCACGCGGTGTGGCACTGGCGCGAGCAAACCGCGCAGCGGCTCGACGTACCGCCGTTCAAGGTCTGCAGCGCTGACCTGCTCCTACGGCTCGCGCAGGCTGCCGAAAACGGCGACGCCGAAGCGGCGATTCTCGCGAGCGTTCACCTCGGCCGCCGTCACGACCGGCTGTTGCCGTCGCTGACCGCCGCCGTGCACGCCGGGCTCGCCCGCGATCCGAAAACGCTTCCGCGCCGCCGCGGCCGCGATCCGAATCACGTTGCGCTCACGCAAGCCGAGATCGAGCGGCTCGATCGGATCAAGGACGACCGCGACCGCATCGCAGCCAAGCTCCAGCTCGAGCCCACGCTGATCGCCAACCGTTCCCAGCTCGCGCAGATCGCGCGAGCGCCCGACCGGCTCGACGACCTGCTGCTCCCCTGGCAGGCCGAGCTGCTCCGTGACCAGCCTTCGTTCAAGGCGAGCTGAGCCGGTGTAGGGCGCGGTCTCCCGTCTTCGCCCTATTGCAGCAATGTAGCGCAGTCAGGCCGACTACGCCCCCGTTTTCGTTTGGCCTCGACCGTGTCCTCCGCGAACCTCTTCCGTCGTGTCTCCGCTTCCGCCCGAGGCCAACGCCAACATCGCGCGCCACCTGTCGCTCATGGCCGCGCGTCAGCCCACCCGGATGGCGCTCAAGGTCCCGCGGGGGCGCACCCGTGCCGGCGACATCGATTATCTCGCGCTGACTTTCGCTGAGCTCGCAACCGAAGTCGACGCGTGGGCGACGCGAATCATCTCGGCCGGCGTGCGGCCGGGTGATCGCACCCTGGTCATGGTGCGCCAAGGGCTGCCCTTGATCGCGTCGACGTTCGCGCTTTTTCAGGTCGGCGCCGTGCCGGTGGTCATCGATCCCGGTATGGGCTTGCGCAGCTTTCTCGGTTGCGTGCAACGCTCCCGCCCCCGCGCGCTCGTCGGCATCCCGCTCGCCCGTGTGGTCAGCCGGCTGTTCCCGCGAGCATTCCGCAGCGTCGCGGCCCGCGTCCCCGCATCCAATACGCTGACCGCCCGACTCTCCTCTCCCAACTCTCAACCCTCAACTTTCAACTCTCAACCTCCCCCTCTCAACTCTCAACCGGCGCAAAGCGCCCCCACGGATCTCGCCGCGATCCTGTTCACCTCCGGATCCACCGGGGCACCGAAAGGCGTCTGCTACGAGCACGGCATGTTCGAAGCGCAGGTCGGAATCATTCGCGACACCTACGCCATCGAACCCGGCGAAATCGATCTGCCGCTTTTGCCCATCTTCGCCTTGTTCAATCCCGCGCTCGGGCTCACCACGATCGTGCCGGAGATCGATCCGCGGCGCCCGGCAGCGATGGATCCCGCCCGGATCGTGCAAGCAATCCGGCAGGAGGGCGTCACGAACTCGTTTGGTTCGCCCACGCTGTGGAAAAAAATCGGCCAACATTGCCTCACGCACCGGATTTCCCTGCCTGGTCTTCGCCGCGTACTCTGCGCCGGCGCGCCCGTTCCCACGGAGCTCTGGAGCAGCTCGCGTGAGTGGATGCCGAACGGCCGATTACACAGCCCCTACGGCGCGACCGAAGTGCTGCCCGTGTCATCCGTGTCGTCCGACGAAATTCTCGTCCTCGACGCACACGCCGCCGTGTCCGCAGCTCGCGTGGCTGAAGGCGCTTGCGTCGGCCGTCCGGTCGGCGGAGCTCAGGTGAAGATCATCGCATTGACCGACACGCCGATCGCCTCGCTGACCGACGCGCGTGAACTCCCTCCCGGCCGGATCGGCGAGATCATCGTTTCCGGGCCGACGGTCACGCGCGCCTACGCGGACAACCCCGTCGCCACCGCGGCGGCGAAAATTGCGGCCGTTCAGCCCGACGGCGCGCCGGCCGTTTTTCATCGGATGGGGGATTGCGGTTATCTCGATCCTCAGGGCCGACTTTGGTTCTGTGGCCGCAAGGCCGAACGCGTCGAGACCGCACATGGTCCGCTGTTCACCGAGCCGTGCGAGCGTGTGTTTCGCTCCCATCCGCGGGTGCACCGCTGCGCCTTGATCGGCTTTGGCGAACGCGGGCATCAACGCCCCGCCCTTGTCGTTGAGGTGAACACCAGGAACTCGCACGAACGCCGCGCCCTTGCGCACGAACTGCGCGAACTCGCCCGCGCACATTCGCACACCGAATCGATCAACGTGTTCTATTTTCGCCCGCGCTTTCCGGTGGATGTGCGGCACAACGCGAAGATCCATCGACTCGCGCTCGCCCGCTGGGCGGCCACCGCTCACGGCTATCTGAGCGATCCAAAACGGTAGCCGGGCGATTGCAGCCGGCGATCGGAGGGTAGAATGGCGCGCCGTCGCCGCCGTGAACCACGCCTGCGCGGTCGCATCGCCCCTGCGTGAGCGACCGCGATGTCTCCGCAAAAACAGATTCCCTCGACGGCGCTTTCGTGTGATTTGTGTGCTTCGTGGGATCTTCCTCTGTCCTCGTCACCGGCGGCACCGGCTTTCTCGGCCGTGCGCTCGTCGAGCGGCTCGTCGCCGGCGGTCGCTCCGTCACCGTGCTGGCGCGACACGAGCAGCCCGCTCTGGTCGCGCGCGGCGTGCATTTCATTCGTGCTTCCCTGGACGAGGCGCCGGCCGTGGAAGCCGCTTGCGCGGGTGTGGAGACCGTTTTTCACGTCGCGGCCCGCGTCGGGGTGTGGGGACCTTACGCCGATTTTTTTCGCACGAACGTGCTCGGCACCCGCGCACTTCTCGCCGGCTGCCGCCAGCACGGCGTCCGCCGTCTCGTTTTTACCAGCACGCCCAGCGTCGTCTACAACGGTCGCGATCTTGCTGGCGCCGACGAATCGCTGCCGCTGACGACCGCCTGCCCGGCCGCGTATCCGCTCACCAAGGCCATTGCCGAACGCGAGGTGCTCGCCGCGAACTCCGAGGCATTGCGGACGATCGCCTTGCGGCCGCATTTGATTTGGGGCGTGGGCGATCCGCATCTCGTGCCGCGGCTGCTCGCCCGCGCACGCGCCGGCCGGCTGCGCATCGTCGGCTCCGGCCGCAACCGGGTCGACATGGTTCACGTCGCCAACGCAGTCGACGCCCACCTGCTTGCCGAGGCCGCGCTGGCCGGCTCTCAACTTGCAGCTCCCAATTCTCAACCGGCGCCGCCGGCGGCCGCCGGCAAAGCCTTTTTCATCACCAACGGCGAGCCGGTCGTGCTCTGGGACTGGATCAACGGCCTGCTCGCGGCGCTCGGCGAGAGACCCGTAACCCGAAGCATTTCCCTCGGCGCTGCACAAACCCTCGGTGCGGTGTGCGAAGCCGCGTGGCGGGTGCTGCCGCTGCGCGGCGAGCCGCCGATGACGCGCTTCGTTGCCGCCGAGCTGGCGAAGGATCACTGGTTCGATATCACCGCTGCGCGGCGCGATCTCGGCTATGTGCCGCGGATCAGCATGGCGGAAGGGACCGCCGAATTGATTGCGAATCTGAAAGGTAGGGCGGGTTATCCTTAACCTGCCGTTTCTTTCTCCACGTGGCTACCACGCCCGCTGCCGCACGGCTTCGAAGAGCGTGATGATCGTGGCCATCGCGACGTTCAACGAGTCCGCCTGACCCGCCATCGGAATCCGCACCGGCAGGTCGCAGTTTTTCAGCCAGAACTCGCTCAATCCGTATTGCTCGCTGCCCATCACGATCGCGAGCGGCCCGCGCAGATCGGCATCGGTGTAGAGCTTTTCCGCCGCCGGGGTCGTGGCGATGGTCCGTACGCCCTGAGCTCGCAGCCAGGCCAGGACGGGCGCGCTCTCGGCCACCACCAGTGGCACCGAGAAAAGAACGCCGGTCGACGCGCGCACCACGTTCGGATTGAAAATATCCGTGACCGGATCGCATACGATCACGGCGTCGCAGCCGGCCGCGTCCGCGCTGCGCAGGATGGTGCCGAGGTTGCCGGGCTTCTCGATCGCTTCGACCACGAGAATGAACGGCGCGCGTTGTAGGTCGGGGGCGCCCGCTCCTACCGCGCTCGTTGTAGCCGGGGTCGTCGACCCCGGCCTGCCGGGCCCACCGGACCCGGCTACAATCTTGTCCAGGTCTTGCAGCGTCCGTTTCCACTGCGGCGCGACCGCCAGCAGCCCGTCCGGCCGCTCGCGATAAGCAACTTTGGCGAACGCCGATTTGGTGAGTTCGAACAGCTGCGCGCCCGCGGCTTCGGCCTGGGCGATCAGCGCGGGCTCGTTTTCGCCCAAAAACCACTCCGGCGCGTAGTAGAGCTCCCGCAGCGGCACGCGCTTTTCCAAAGCCCGCCGGATCTCGCGAAACCCCTCGATCAGGAACACGCCCGCTTCGTCGCGTGGCCGGCGATCACGCAGCTTCACGAGCTGCTTCACGCGCGGATTCTGCAAACTGGAGATCTTCTCGACGGTCACGGAGGGAGAAGACCACGAAACACACGAAACACACGAACGAAAATCCCTCTCGTTTCCTCCCCCTTCGTGTGTTTGGTGTGTTTCGTGGGTAAGAAAAAAAGAGCCTTCAACGACCAGCCATTCGCCTACCATCAGGAGATCGAACTCGAGATCTCCACGCTCACGAACCTCGGTTCCGGCCTCGGCCGCGTGCCGCTGACCGGCTCTCAACTCTCAACTCTCGGCTCTCAACTCACCGCCCAACCGGTTGCCGGTTGGGTGGTGATGGTCCCCTTCACGCTCCCCGGCGAACGCGTGCGCGCGCGGGTGTTTCGCAACCACAAGAATTTCTCCGAGGCCGATCTCGTGTCGGTGCTCACACCGTCGCCGCACCGGGTCATGCCTGGCTGTCCGCTCTTCGGGCGCTGTGGCGGTTGCCAATACCAGCACCTGGCCTACGCCGAGCAGCTCGCGTGGAAACGCCGTCAAGTTGCCGAGCTCCTGCAGCACCTTGGCGGCGTTGAGTTCGCGGTATCGCCGGTGATCCCGTCACCCCGGGAGTATGGCTACCGCTCGAAAATCACGCCGCATTTCGCCGCGCCGAAGGCCGCACGCACGATCGCCGCCGGTTCCACGCCCGCGGCGCAAGAGTCATCGGTGCCGGCAGCCGTGTCGACGCCGGATGGGCCGGGCGAAGCGCGCGCGAGTTCCGCCGCTGTGCCGGATTGGCCGATCGGTTTTCTCCGGCAGGGCACGCGATTCGACATCATCGACGTGCCCCGCTGTCCGATTGCCACCGACGCGATCAACACCCGGCTCGCGGAGGTCCGGGCGGAGCTGCGGACGCAGCGCGATCGCTACACGCGCGGCGCGACGCTGCTGCTGCGCGATGCGGGCGGCCGCGTCACCACGGACTACGACGCGGTGGTGACGGAGGAGATTGGTGTAGTCGGCCTCGATGACGCCGGAGCCGAAAAACCGGGCTTAACGAGCCCGGCTCCATCCAACCGTGCCGGCGCGCCGCTGCGACTCCACTTCCTCGCACGGGACTTCTTTCAGAACAATCCGTTCATTCTGCCGGCGTTTACGAGCTACGTGCGCGAACAGGCGGCGGCGAGTGGCGCGCGCTTTCTGGTGGATGCCTATTGCGGCAGCGGGCTTTTCGCCCTCGCGTCGGCATCGGCCTTCGAACGTGTGGCCGGCGTCGAGATCAGCGAGAGTTCGGTCCGGTTCGCCCGCGAGAACGCGGCAGCGAACGGCATCACCAACGCCTCTTTCCTTGCCGCCGACGCCGCCGCGATCTTTGCGGGGCTTGCGTTTCCCGCGGCGGAGTCGGTCGTGGTGATCGATCCGCCACGCAAAGGCTGCGATCGTGAGTTTCTGCAGCAGCTCTTCGCGTTCGGACCGCGGGCCGTCGTTTACGTCTCCTGCGATCCGGCCACGCAGATGCGCGACCTCCGCGACTTCCTCGCCGCGGGCTACGAACTCATTGCCGTCCAGCCGTTCGACCTGTTCCCCCAGACGCGCCACCTCGAATGCGTGATCACGCTGCGACGGGCACGCGGGTAAACCGCCCCCGCCGGGCGGTTGTTGAGCTTACGCGCCTCCTGTAATCGCCTAATAAAGCCGGTGATTGGCGCGCCCAAGCTTGTCGCATATGTATCCTGACGGTATCGGAGTACATGCCTACGCGTGCCGACCTGGGAGCGGCGATCAACGTCCTAGCCTTGGCCATCAGCTGTCTTGGGGTGCACGTCGTGGCCGCGGCACCAACCGCGTTGACTACTGGTTCGGAACAGGTCCCGAGCGTTTCGCCGCCGTCCTCAGCGCGGGCGACAGGCAATCACGGTTTGGTCCAGGCTTTGGCCGCCGCTCCCGTGCTTCAGGGGATCAGCGGCGGTGGGGAAGTCGAACTCGGCCAGCGGGTGGTTTTGACTGTGGTATTTAGCGGCTCCGGCGAGGGGCAGTCGTACGAATGGCGCAAGGGCGACGCGATCCTCGCGGGCGTCAATGCCGCTTCTCATGTGATTGCGGCCGCGGGCGCGATGGATGCCGGCTCCTACACTGTCACGGTGACGAATCCCGGCGGGTCCAGCACTGCGAGCACGTCTCTATCCGTCAAACCGGCAGCGGCGCCCTACATCCTCGAATCACCACGGAGTCTCGTCAGGTATGTTGGACAGCCAGCCTCATTCGGCTGCCGCGCGACTGGCAGTTATCCCCGATCGTTCGAGTGGCGCAAGAATGGAGCGCCCATCCCGGGTGCAACCGGTGAGACACTGCAATTCGCCGCTCTCACGGCCACCGATGCGGGGACATATTCGGTGGTCATCACAAACTCCCTCGGCTCGGCAACCAGCGCGGATGCCTCGCTTACGGTCAATGCGGCGGTGCCGCTGGTGCTGTCCAGCTCTGCGCCCTATCCGGCCACGGTGACCGCGGGAGGATCGGTCACCTTTTCCGTCTACATCACCAACGGTTCCTATCCCTACACCTACCAGTGGCGCAAAGAGGGACTCCCGATCGACGGCGCCACCCAATCTTCCTTCTCGATTGCCACGACCAGGCTGGAGGATGCCGGTAACTATTCCGTTGTCGTCACCAATCCGGCCGGCTCCGTCACCAGCCGGGAGGCGGCGTTGGTTGTGAATCCGCCGACCCCGGTGTCGTTCGTTCGTCAGCCGCAGGGTGTCGCAATCGTGGAGGGCCAGGACGCCTACCTGAGTGTCGAGGTGGCCGGCAGCCCGCCGTTCAGTTTTCAATGGTTCAAAGACGGTGTTCCGATATCCGACGCGACCTTGAGCAGTCTGCGGCTCACGGCGTTGCGGCAAATCGATGCCGGCAGTTACACCGTGCGCGTCACCAATCCCGCGGGCCCGTGCGACAGCAACAGCGCCGCGATCGCCGTCAGTCCCGCCATCCGTCCCTCCATCACGCGCCCGCCTGAGGCGGCCACGGTGAACTACAAGGCCAGCGTAAACCTCTCGGTGACGGTAACGGGGTCCACGCCGCTTCGCTTCCAGTGGCGGAAAAACGGAGCCGATATTCCGGGGGCCAATCAGTCCTATTTCGGGATCTACACCGCCCTGCCCGCCGACAGCGGCGACTACACGGTTGTGGTCACGAATGCCGGGGGCTCGATCACTAGTGCGACTGCTAAGATTGTCGTAAACCCGGCTGTGCTTCCGGAGATACAGACGCAGCCGGTGTCGCAGCAGGTCTCCGCGGGAGCCCAAGTGGACTTCTCGGTTGCCGCCACCTCCGCCGGGGCCGGAGACCGCACGATGGTGTGGCGGAAGAATGGCGTGCCGATCTCTGGCGCGATCTACAGCTCCTACGGCATCAACGCGGTGACCGCATCGGATGCCGGCTACTATTCCGTCGCGATCACGGGCGAAGCCGGTACCGTCATCAGCGCGCCGGCGCTGCTCACGGTCCTCCCCCCGGCGCCTCCGAGTATCACGCATTGGCCTGCCAGCCGGATCTACGCGTCCCCGGGGGACAGCGCTCGACTCGACGTCTGGGGCATCAAGAGCGCCGGGCCTCTAACATATCAGTGGTCAAAAGACGGCCAGCCGGTCGCAGGGGGCGTCTATTCGGCTCTGGAGTTTGGTCATGTTGCGCCCACGGATTACGGCGTCTATACTGTTACCATCTCTAACGCCGCTGCCGTGGTCACTTCGCCTCCGATCGTGCTTGGCCAGGAGGAGCATGCGATCCAGCGCACGACGCCGTGGGTCGATGCCGTCGCCGCTGGAGACATTGTCTATTTCCTAACGGCGGCACCGTCGCGAATCGATCGTTATGACCTGAAGCAGGAGAGATGGCTGCCATCGGTCTCTTTGACGCAAGCAGTGGCCCCGACCGCGTTCGTCCCGGCACCGGACGGCATCTACATCGCATATGGCCGCATTCTGACCCGGCGCCCCCTGGATCTGGGCAGCGAAACCGTCATCACCAATGCCCCGACCGACATCGCCCATCTCTTCACAGTCGGCGACTGGGTCTATTACTACACCATCGGACTGGCCGGTTACGGGAAGGTCCGCCGAAGCTCGCTCGAGATCGGCAGCGTGGTCGCGCTCAATGACCTCGGTAATGTCGTGTGGGCCGCCAAGAGCGGGAAGCTCTTCGCGTCCGGATACATCTACGCCAGCGGGCAACCAGAGTGTTACGCCGTCGCCGAAGATGGCGCGATCACTGAGGTGAAGAAGCCATCCAGCGGCGGAACACTGCCAGTCGGCTTGCGCGTCTACGTTTCACCGGACGAGCAGTGGGTGGCCTCCTCTTCCGGCGTGGTCAGCCGTACGGCGGACATGAGCTACCTGCGCTGCCTGGGAGATTCGTTTTCCGACCTGGGCTTCTTTGCGGATGGAACTCCGGTGTGTTTGCGCGGCCGGACACTCACGATGGTGGACCGATCGACGTTCTTTGAAACCGCCCGCGCCGATGCCGGAGTTTACGGTCTGCGCCTCTTCATCCGCGGAGACATCGCGTATGTATTCGATACCACTTCGAGTGGCTCGTCCTCTACTCCAAAAAAGATCTCGCGTACGGCCTTTGCCGCCTTGCAAGCACGCGGCACGACTAATCTGCCCACCGGACGCTATTCCGTGGACGACGCCTTCGTGGGCAGTGAAGGCGTCGTCAACGTCTTCAGTCGTTCCCTGCAGAGCTTCGTGCGATGGTCCGCCGTGACCCAGTCCTTCCTCCCGACCATCCCGCTTCCAGCCGCCCCGCTCACTGCCTTCAGTCAGCCGGGCCAGTCGCGTGTCCTGCTCGGCTATCCCAACGGTCGCCTCGCCGCGCTGTCGCTGCAGGCGAGCACCGTGGGCGAGGTGCAGATTGGAAACTCTCCCGCTCCCATCGCCCAGGTGCTTGACCTGAACGACATGCCGGTCGTCCGGACGGGTGGGGGGCATCTCATGCTGGCGACCGATGGGTCCATTCGTCACGTGGCATGGCAGACCATCTATGGCGATTACCTCGCATGGCATCCGGCCACGGGCCGGCTTTTTGCCGGCAGCCGGTCCGACGGAACCACGTATGTTACCGTCGCCCCCAGTGGAGCGATTTCAACCAACTACCCCAATGCGGGTGGATATGGCACGGCGTATCCGCCGTTGCGCATCGACGCCGAAAACAACTTGGCCGTCACCGGCAACGGGCGGATCGTTGATCTCTCAGTGCGACCGATTGGCGCGCTGGCCAATGACGTGAACGATGCCGTCTGGCTCCCCGGCGCGCTCTACACGATGCGCGAGCTGGGCGGACGAACCGAGATCCAGCGGTGGGCGCGCACGAGCTACCTACAGACCCGGCGCACGGCCGTTTCCGGCCGGCCGGTGCGCTTGTTGCGGCTCTCCGATGCGCGACTGGTGGCGATCACCACGGCGCAAGGAACCCCGATCTTCACGGTGCTCCACGAGGATCTTTCGGTGGCGGGCTCGAGCACCGGCCGCATGAGTATTCTCACCCAGCCGCAGTCGCAAGTTGCGGCTCCCGGCAGCCCCGTGGCACTTTCGGCGACGGAATTCGGCAACGCTGGCGACGTCGCCTACCAGTGGATCCGCAACGGGGCCGTCCTCCCCGGAACCACGGGCCCGTTGTTGGTGCTGGAAGCGGTGCAACCCAGTGAGGTCGGTTTGTATGCCGCAGCGGCAACGGATTTCAAATCGAGCGCCTCAACAACAGTCGCGATCGTCGGCCTGGCAATCACCACCAAGGTCGCCGGCGCCGGCGTTGAGATCGGGACGAACATCGTCCACGCAAACGGTCGTGTCTTCGATCAGATCCGCCTGGATGGTGTAGCGGCGAGCATCTCGGCGGACGCCGGGCAGGTCGCGCGCATGTCTTACGTGGATCTGGACAACGACATCGTGCAGGTGGAGTTGTCCGGGGCCGGCACGCTTTCGCTCGTGCTCACCGGCTCGTCGGGCCCCGCTGAGCCGTTGAACTATATCCAACCAGGCATTCGCTACATGAAGGGGCATGCGGGAATCGTCATCGCCGGCGCCAACGAGACCACCCACGTGTCTGTCTTCAGCGTGGGCCGGGCAAACGCAGTCAATCAGGGACTGTTCCGCGACGACGTGAGCTACGATGGGCTGGCCGATCTGGCTTACATCGCGATTCTGAGCAACGACGGCAAGTTCGGCGGACTGCGCTGCGCCAACGCCAACTTTTTCGCCACGCGCGGATGGACCGGCGTCTATGCGCCGGGGGTGCATTTCAACGGGCCGGTCTATGTCGGCGATATCAATGCATTCGACGATGCATCCGCCGTCCTGATGCTCGGCTCCGCGGGCGGCGAGACCCTCATCAATGGCGGCGATTTGGCACAGTCGAACAATCGGCCCGTGCAAGTCAGCGGCCTCACCCGGCTCAAGTTCGCTGCCGGCACGACATCGCACGGGATGTTGTTCCCCGCGCAACAAAACAAGGCCCGACTCGAACAAGCGGGCGTGGACGTGACCGCCGCGATCGTCGTCAACCCCGGCCCGTAGCGGAGTTGCCGCGGCTCGCCCCAACGACTGCCTCAAGGCTAACGGCCAAATTCTGGCAAAAGGCTTGGCCTGCCCGCGCGATCGTGTACACCGGGATCATGAACTCCGGTTGGCGATCCGTGCTCTCGGGGATCGGAGTGCGTGCCCCCCGCCAGTCCCGGCGGCGCTGCCGCAGTTGGCTCGCCACGGGTGTGGGGCTGTGGTCGTTAGTTGCCACAGCGCACACGCAGTATTGGAGCGTAGTACCAACCCCGGTCGTCGAGAGCGCCGCCGCGTATCAGTCGGCGGACATCGCCGCTGCGCCGGGGGGAATGCTCTTCGTCTCGGGCGCGCCCCTTCGGCGGCTGAACACCGACGGATCGGTCGATGCAGCGTTCAACGCCCCCGCCGACGCTCCGCTTAAGGCCGTCTTGGCCTACCCGGACGGACGCGTGCTGGTGCAATCGACGTTGTCGACTGACCTCAGCATCCGCCATGAGCTTCTGCGGCTCACCTCGACCGGCGCAATCGACAGCACCTTCGAGACCATCGCGTTGGATGCCGGTTTTGTGCAAACCGCGCACCGGCTGTCCGGCGATCGCATCCTCGTTTCGGGTACGTTCACTCATCTCAATGGCGTTCTGCAGCCCAAGGTCTGCGTGCTGAACGCCGACGGAACGGTGTGGGCGGGGTTTCAGTCGCCCTTCAACGCCACACCTGCATGGCTGGTCTCGGCATTGCCCCTCCCGGATGGGAAGATCATCGTCTACGGCGACTTCAAAGATCTTGGCCCGAACCGGCTCGGCTATCTCGCCCGGCTGGCTGCTGACGGCAGCATTGACGATACGTTCACCCTCGCGGGAGTGCTGCTGCTCGGATCGGTCACCGACGTGTTCCAGGCGGGTGAACGCCTGCTCGTCGCGAGCGGGTCGCTATGGGCGCTCAACCCCGACGGCTCGCGCGACCCGACTTTTATTCCGCCGTTCGGCGCTGTCTCGTCATTTGGGCCACTTCAAACTGACGGCAAACTCCTCTATTTGGTCGAACCAACGGGCACGTCGCGCCGTGAGCTACGCCGGCTGAATGTGGACGGTTCAGCCGACGAGAGCTTCGTCGTCGCAACGGAAAAGGCCCCGCCATACGCCGTCGTCCGCCCGATCTTGGGAGACGACGGCTGGTTCTACGTGGCCTCGGCGCTCATGGCGCCGCGACAGGCGGCGGGAATCCGCATCTCCCGAATCCGCAGCGATGGCACGATCGACGAGAGTTACCGGCCGCACCTGACGGTGCCGGCCGACATCAGTACCTTCGCACGCGCGTCCGACGGCACGTTGTTTCTCGCCGGGGATTTCGACCATGTGAATGGCCAGCCCGTCGCGTGGGAGATGGCTGAGTTGCGGCCCGACGGCTCAATCGACCCTTCCTTTGGGCCCGAACTCTCTCCCTACGAATACGCTGAGCGTGTCTGGGTTCAGCCCAGCAGCGGCAAACCCATCATCGAACTGTTCCAGCCGGGATTCCCAGGCGACTGGTTCGCGGGAGTCGTGCGGCTGAATGCCGACGGCCGTCGCGATCCGACGTTCCACAAGCTGGAGCGCTATGCCTCCCAGATCGCATTCAACAGTACTGGCCGGATCTACGCCGCCGAGGCCACGGCGAGTGGATTCCAGATCATTCGCTACTCCGCGGACGGGGTGCTCGATGCCACCTTCCCGGCCGTGCCGGCGACCAGTTCGATCTTCGCGGTTTGGCCCGACGGCAGCATGGCAGTGACAGCTCAACGCACCCCCGGCGACTCGCCGGTAAGCGCGCTGAAGCGCTATCTCGCCGATGGATCGGCCGACACGAGTTTTTCGAGCGAAGCCAGGCCTCTTCCCGACAACCTTCTCGCGCTGGTTCCGCTGCCCGACGGTCGGCTGCTGGCGATCGGAGCTACGTCGCAATCCGGCCAGTTCACCCTCAGCTACTTCCGCTACACCGCCGTGGGCGCGGTGGATTTTCTGTTCTACGGCGAGCCACTCGGCGCGAATCCGTCGCCGCTGCTGCCAGCTCACGGTCTCGAGGTCGCGGGCGTGGTTCACGATCTCCTGCGCGAGTCGGGAGCGGCCGCGCAGAGTCACCACGCGATCGAACTGCGGCTCGAATCTTCGGCCTTGAAGCTCGATGTGGGTGCAGATGGGAAACTCGTGACGAACGTCGACGGATTCTCGATCTACACGAAGACTTCCGCAGGCACGCCCACGTTCGACGCCGTGCCGGAGCCTTCAATCCCAGACGGTGGTGTGCTGAACATGGGCGGCGAGATGGTGCTCTATGCGAGCAGTGGCGGTGCGCTTCCGCAAACGCTGCAATGGCACAAAGACGGCGTGCCGATCGCCGGCGCCACGGCCAGTCACTTCAAGGTGACGACGTCGGCGGCGGGTGCGGGGAGCTACACGGTTACTGCGACCAACGCCTACGGCTCTGCCACTTCAGCGCCGGCCGGCGTCACCTACAACACCACGCCCGCCGCACCGACGGTGACCGTGGTCGATTACGATGTGCTGCCACCGGCTCGCGTGCCTTCCCCGCAACCGCCCGCAGAGCTGGTCCTCACGACCGACGCCCGTTCCTTCATCGCCACCGCAACCGGCAACCCGGTGCCAACGGTGCACTGGGAGCATAACGGACGGATCGTCCCTGCTCCGGTCGTGAACTATTTCGTACCGCCGATCGAAGACTACGATCTGGGTCCCACCAGCCGACAACGCGACATCTACATCAAAGCCGACCCGGCGGACACGGGCCTCTACACCATCGTCGCGACTAACGACCATGGCACCGTTACCTCGTCGCCGATGTTGGTGGGACTAGCCTCGACCAGAAAACTCGTCGGCGATGCGACCGAGGTCGGACCCGACACGCTGCATCCGAGTGGCCGCACCATCGACCAGCTGCTGCTGCGCGGCCCTGCGGCGGCGTTCACCGCGGATCCCGGGCAGGTCACCCGGCTCTCGTTCGTCGATCTGGATCACGATATCGTGCAAGTGGAGCTTTCCGGCGCGGGCACCGTGTCGCTAGTCCCAAGTATTCGGGACGCAAACGCGCCGCGGGCACCCGAATACTATGTGCAGCCAGGCGTCAGCTACGTACGCTGCCACGCCGGGATTGTGGTGACCGGAGCAGACGAGACGACGAACCTCTCCGTTTTCAGCGTGGGACGTGCCAACGCGTACAATCAGTCGCTGTTCCGAAGCGACGTCACGTATGACGGCGTGGCGGACATCGCTTTCGTTGCGGTTCTCAGCCGGAGCGGGAAATTTGGCAGTCTCCGCTGCGCCAACGTGAACTTCTTCGACGCGCGGGGCTTCACGGGTGTTTATGCACCCGGAGTTCGTTTCACTGGTCCAGTCTACCTCGGTAACATCGAGGACTTCACGGCAACACCTGTTCTCCTGCTGGGGGGAGCCGACGGCGAGACGCTCATCTGCGGTGGCGACCTGGAGCAGCCTGGTGGTCGCGCCGTGCGGGTGAGCGGGCTGACGCGCCTGCGGTTCGTGGATGGCACCACCTCGCAGGGCACGCTGCTGCCGGCGCAGCGCAACCACGCCCGGCTCGAACAGGACGGCGTGGACGTCACCGATCAGATTGTGGTGAACCCCTCGCCCTGAAGCTGTCGTATTACTGAAAGAGATCGAGCGATGAACTCCCGGAGCCGCATGGTCCTGGTGGTGGTGTTGCTGGCGTTGGGGCTGGCCCCGGCCCGGGCGGAGTACTGGGAGACCGATCCCGCGTTCACTGCGGTGCTCGAAAGCTCCACCCGGCCGCGGTCCGTGCAGTTGCTCGCCACGCCGAGCGGCAAGCTCATCGTCTCGCAGGACCCGGTCACAACCTACCTCAACGGTGTGCTGCGTCCTTCCGGACTGACGCGGCTGAACGCCGACGGATCGGTGGACGACTCCTTTGTGTTGGCGCCGGACGGGATTCACTGGCCACTCGTCGCTTACGCTGATGGTCGGGTGCTTGTCTGGCACACGCGCACGGAAGGCACGACCGCCGCCAGTACGCTGGTGCGGCTCAGGCCCGACGGTTCGAGCGACGCCACGTTTCATTCCCCCATCTTTGACCCGGGAACGATCGCGATCAGCGCCCAGCTGCAGGCCGGCGACCGCATCCTCCTGACGGGCAATTTTCTCACCGTCGACGGCCTCCGGCAGACCCGGCTGTGCGTGCTGAACGCCGACGGCACGGTCTCGAGTTCGTTCACGTCACCGTTTCAGGAAACGAGTCTCGCGGGCGAGTGGGAGCACTTCAGCGTGACGGTGCTCGCTGACGGCCGGTTCATGGTGGCGGGCTCGTTTGTGAATCTCGGCGCTGCGAATCTCCACGGGCTCGCGCGGCTGCTCGCGGACGGAACCGTGGACCCGACGCTCAACGCCAACGCGGTACCGTTCCCCGACCACGCAGATCCGCAACGTGTCTACCCGCAGAGCGATGGTCGGATGTTGGTGAGCTATGCCAATACCTCGATCCTCGGCCCCGGGCTGCCGCGCGGCATCCTGCGCGTGAATGCCGATGGCTCCCACGATCCGAGCTTCCATTCGGCGGTGCTCGGCGAACAGGTAATTTTCGGTCCGCAACAAAGCGACGGGAAGATCATCTACCACGCGTATGACGGACCTGCGCCCGGCGTGAAGCGACTGAATCCCGACGGCACGATCGACAGCAGCTTCGCTCTCATCACGGAGGTCAGTGTCACGATGCCCGTGCTCGCGGCCGATGGCACGTTCTACTTCGCCTCGCCGCTGACCCATGCCCGTGCGGCGGCGGATCACTGGATCACGCACGTGCTCGCCGACGGCACCATCGACGCTGCTTACCAGCCGGTGGTCCGCGCGCAGGCACGGATCACCGCGTTCGCGCGGCAGCCCGACGGCAAGCTCGTGATCGCCGGCGACGTCGACCATGTTAACGGCACGCAGGTCAGCAACGGGTTCGTGCGGCTGAATGCGGACGGCTCGCTCGACCCGACGTTTGCGCCCGCGCAAAACGGCTCGAGCGTGGTCTCACTGGTCGTGCAACCCGCCGGCAAGGTGCTCGCCACGTTCGCTCCCGGCGGCGAAGCGGGTCCCCTGCGGCGGTTCAACGCCGACGGCTCGCTGGACGCTGGCTTCCCACTGGCTACCGGCGAAGTCCAGGTCGACGCGGCCGGCCGAATCTATCGACTGCACGCCCTCACCGCTACGACTACGATGTACCGGCTCGACCGGTTCGATCCGGATGGCAATCCGGACCCCACCTACACTCCCGTGGTCGTGCCCTCAAACACCGACGACAGCGACGGGCGCGGCGTGTTCGCTGTCGCGCCCGAAGGCGCCGTGTTCGCCGTCGCACGCGCGCCGAGCATCCCGGAGGATCCGGTGCTTACCGTCTATCGTTACAAGCCTGACGGGCTGCAGGACGCCGGGTTCGAGATCCGCGAGATTGCGCTGCCCGACATCATGCGGGCGCTCGTGCCGCTGCCGGATGGCGGCGTCGTGGTGATCGGTTCGCGGCGGGGCAGTCCGATCCCTTACACGCTGTCGTTTGTGCGCTACGACCAGAACGGCCGCGGTGAGTATCGTTACGAGGGTGGGGACGTGTGGCCAACCGATCGCTTTCACACCCGCGAGGTCGGCGGCGTGCTGTACGACGCGCTGCGCGCGGTGGGCGCGCCGGCCGAGACGCGCGTGCGCGCGGACATACCGCACTCGCATTTTCCCGTGGCGGTGGAGGTGAGCGCGAATGGCCGGCTGACGGCGCTCGATCACAACGCGGGCTATCAGACCCTCGTGCAGCTGCAGCGGACGGAGCCGACCAGCCCGAGCGTCGATCCCGTGCCCAAGGTGCTTGCCTCCACGAATTCCGCCTCGGGCGCGCTCTCGGTGGGAGGCCGCGCCACGCTGGCGGTCACTGCGGGCGGACTTCTGCCCGTCACCTATCAATGGAGCAAGAACGGCGTCCCCATCGTCGGCGCGACCGAGGCGTCGTACACCGTTGCTGCGACCGGGCCAGCCGACGCGGGCGACTACACCGTGACGATCACGAATGCGCACGGAGCGGTGACCTCCGCGCCGATCGCGCTCGCCGTTACGACCACGCCGGCCGCGCCAGCATTCCTCGGCGAGTACGCGCCGTCGAATTTGTCGTTTTTGCCAGGCCAACTCAGTACCCTTTACGGGATCGGCTCGGGCAATCCGCTGCCTGCGTTGACGTGGTACCACGACGGGCTGGCCGATACCGTGCATCCGGTGACGCTGACGCCCAGCCACGATCGTGTGACGAGCGCGTTGACGATCCCGGGCGGTCTGTCCGACACGGGCTTGTACCACGTGACCGCGACGAACGACACCGGCGTTCGCTCGAGTCCGACCGTGATCGTCGGGCCGAAACTGGGGCTCCTCGGGTTGAAACTTTTCGGCGATGCGCAGGAGATAGGCCCCGACATCCGGCACCCGAACGGCAATACGTACGACCAGCTGCTGCTGCGCGGGCGCGTGGCGAGCATCACCGCCGATCCCGGGCAGGTCAGCCGCATCTCGTTCGTGGATTTGAACGACGACATCGTACAGGTGGAGTTTTCCGGCGCGGGCACGCTGACCGTGGTGCTTACGGGCGAATCAGGCCCCGCTGTCGCTTCGCGCTACAACCAGCCGGACGTCGCCTACATGAAGGGCCACGCGGCGATCGTCATCACCGATGCGGATGAAACGACCGACGTGACGATCTTGAGCGTCGGTTCGCTCACCGCGGTGAACCAAGGCCTGTTCAAGCCCACGACCGAGTACGACGGTGTCGCCGACATCGCCTACCTCGCCATTCTCAGCCGCAACACGTTCTTCGGAAGCGTGCGCGCCGGCAACGTCAGCTTCTTCGGCACCCGGGGTTTTACGGGAATCCATGCGCCCGAAGTCGCTTTCGTCGGCTCGGTATTCGTCGGCGACATCGACGCGCACGACGACGCCACGCCGGTACTGACGCTCGGTTCCTCTTTCGACACGGCGATCACCGGCGGCAATCTCGAGCAGGCCAATGGCCGCGCCGTCATCGTCACCGGTGGCGTGCGTTCGGTCCGGTTCGTGGCAGGAACCACGTCTCACAACGTGTTGCTGCCCGCGCAGCACAACCGCGCGCGGCTGGTACACGATGGCGAAGACGTGACCGACCGCATCGTGAGCAACCCCTCGCCCTAACGAGTTCGCGGTCTCCAGCGGCGCCGGTCGGCCGGCTCAGCGCCACTCGATCCATTCGGGGGAGCTGTATTGCTCCGTCAGACCGCTCACTTCGTCCTCGTTCAGCTCGGGCCAGGGCACCGATTCCGCCGGCAGCGCGAGCGCGCGGGCCAGCAATTCGGTGAAATCCTGCAGCAGCTGCTCATCGTCGAGCGGCTGTCCCAGCGCCGGCCGCCACAACGAGCCTTGGAACAGCAGCCCGTGCTTGTTCCGCTTCTGCGCGGCGCCGGCGATCTTCCTGCCGCTGGCTTCATGAATCACATCGAACAATTCGGCTCGCTCGAAGCACACGCCGGGTCCGGCGGTCGTGCTGGCGTTCGTGGCCGCTTCGATTGGCTCAGAAGCTGTGGCATCTCGCACGAGTGCGTTGGGGACAACGCGCTCCACCTCGGTGTTCTTCGTCGCGGCCGGCACTCCCTGCCGCCGCAGCGCCTCGGCGAGGCTCTCGTGGATCGCGCGATAGCTTTCAATCGCGCGCACCTCCTCGAGCGGATGTCCGCGGGGAATCACCAGCGCGAACGTCCAGTCGTCGCGATGATCCACCACGCCGCCGCCCGTCGGCCGGCGGCACAGCTCGAACGTCTCGCCCGCAGGGAGCACGCTGCGGACGAAAGCGATCTTCTGGCTGTAGCCGAACGTGAACGCGGGCGCCCGCCAGCTGTAGTGTCGGAAGCGCGGCGCAGTTGCGCGCGGATACCGCTGCAGCAGCAGGAAATCGAGCGCCATGTTTTCGGCCGCACCGCCGGTCCGCGCCGGCAGAATCTCCAAAGTCGGTTTCACCACCGCCAGCGCAAATCAGCCCGCGCGCGATGCCAAGGCTGCACTTCTGCGTTCGCGGCCCGGCTCACATGTTTCCTACTCGCGCGGTGCGATACCACGCCTGCAGCGGCCCCGGCACTCGCAGCGTCGCGAGCTGCTCCTCGATTGACTGCGGTCGCGTCGCCAACCGGCTGGCCAACGGCTCCAAATCCAGCGCCAGGGAGGCCTGCCGCTCCCGTGCGATTACAGGCGTTTCTGCACGACGGGTCGCCACGATCGGCGCCACCGCGTCAGTTAATTCGAAACGCTCGCGTACGCGAAGTCCGAGCGCATGCCGTGAGAGTAGGTCGGCGCCCGCCCAGTGAAACACGCCGGTGAGTTCGGCGCGGGCCGCCAGCTCGAGGAGCACCCGCGCGAGATTCTCCGCCGTGCACGGCTGCCGCAACTCGTCGATATAAAGCCGCGCCGTCCGGCCTGCCGCCCAATCGGCCAGCAGCCGTTCGTGCAGCGCGCGTTTGCCGCCCGCGCTGTCGCCCATCAGCAGCGGCGCTCGCACGATCGCCGCCGACGCTCCCGCGATCTCCCGCACCGCGTGCTCACTCGCGAGTTTTTGCCGGCCGTAGCGGTTGATCGGTCGCGGCGGGTCCGTGATCGAATACGGTTCACTGCGCTCGCCATCAAACACCTGCTCCGAGGAAATATGCAGGAACCGCGCCCCAAGCCGAACCGCCAGTCGCGCCAGCAGCGCGGGCAGCGCGACGTTCATCGCCTCGGACCGCACCCCGTCGAGCTCGCACACTGCGGGCTCCGAGATCGCCGCCGCATTCACGATGACCTCCGGTGTCTCGGCCTCGACCGCGCGCGTCGTCGCGGCTGCATCGGTCAAATCCAACATGCAGCGCCGCGCGAGCCCGGGCAACTCACCCCCGAATCGTCCCACCACGCCAACAACTTCCTGTCCCGACGCCGCCGCGATCCGCGCGAACGCCGAGCCCACCAATCCGGACGCGCCTGTAAGGAGAATTCTCACGGCGAAGCAGGAGCAGAGCTATCCGTGGGAGCGCGACGCCCTCGTGGCGTTTTTCTCGAACGAAGCGACGAGCGCGTCGCGTCGCCAGACGTCAAGGCCGGTGTTCGCCATTTCACGCGTCGAGCAACGCGCGCACGTGACGCAGGACTTCGCTGAGCGCGAAGGGCTTCTCGATCGTGGCCTGCCGCTTCGCCTCCAGCCAGCCCACGGGCCTGAGTGTATCGAACGTCCCCACACACAGCATTCGGAGCGCCGACGATCGCGCGTGGAGCTCGTGTGCGAGCGCCTGGCCGTCCGCGTCAGGACTCGCGATCAGCAGCTGCACTGGACGCTCCGCAGCCCGGCTGGCGGTAAGCGCCTCGGCGGTGTCGCGCACCGCCAGCACGCGATAGCCGTCGGCATTCAGCATCCCGGCGATCATCTTGCGCACGAGCTCGTCCTCTTCCACCAGGAGCAGCGTTTCGTGCCCGCGCGTGGCCGGCAGCGGCGTGGCCTTCGCCGGCGCAGTGTCGTCCTCCGCCTCGCGCACCTCCGGCAGCAGGATTTCAAACGTCGAACCCGCCAGCAACGCGCTCCGCACCTGAATGGTTCCGCCGCTCTGCTGGACCACGCCGTAAACCAGCGCGAGCCCGAGCCCGGTGCCCTTGCCCTCGGGCTTGGTCGTGAAAAACGGTTCGAAAAGATGCTTCTGTGTTTCCGCGTCGATGCCGGTGCCGTTGTCGGTCACGGTCAGGCAGACGTAGCGCCCAGGTGGAGTGTCGGAACTGCGCCGGTTCAAGCCCGGCTTGATCTCGCGATTGCTCGTGCTGATCGTGATCCGGCCGCGATCCCGCAATGCGTCGCGCGCGTTGATCACCAGGTTGAGCAATACCTGCTGGAACTGCGACGGGTCCGCGCGCACCCGGCCGATGTTTTCCGCGAGCTCGAGCTCGAGCTGACCCGCGTTGCCGATTAACCGGCTCATGATCTGTGCGTGTTCCTGCACCAGCCGGTTCAGGTTGATCACGCGCGGATCCATCGGCTGCCGCCGCCCAAACGCGAGCAGCTGCCGCGTGAGTCCTGCGGCGCGCAATCCGGCGCGATGGATCTCGCTCACCTCGCGCAGCGCCTGCGGGCGATCGGACACCTGCGCCGCGAGCATCTCGCAGTAGCCGTTGATCACCGATAGCAGGTTGTTGAAATCGTGCGCCACGCCGCCGGCCAGCCGGCCTACCGCCTCGAGTCGCTGCGTTTGCACCAGCGATTCCTGCAGCCGGCGCTTTTCGGTGGTGTCGCGATACGTGGCGATCAAATGGCTCGGGCGACCGCGCCGATCGAACACCGCGCTGAACTGCCACGCCGCGTAAAACGTGCTGCCGTCCTTGTGCAGCAGATAGCCTTCGCCCGCACAGCCGCGGCCCGCCTTCGCGCGGCGGAACCATCGCTCCACTTGATCGAAATCGCTGCCGTCCACGTGCAGCATCCATTGCGGATGTTCTCCCAACTCCGCTCGGGTGCGGCCCGTCATGGTGCAGAACGCATCGTTGGCGAAGAGAATCTTCAGCCGGACGGGCGGCGCACAGATGCGCGACAGCACCACGCCGTCGGTCTGCGCGGCGAGCGCGGCCGCGAGCAATGCTTGCGGGACGGGTTTGGCCGCGGGGGCCCGCTTGCGCCGCGCGGTCTTCACGGCGCCAGCCGTTCGATCACCCAGCCACCGTCGCTCTCGCGCCGATAACGCAGGCGGTCATGCAAGCGACTGCGCCGCCCCTGCCAGAATTCCACCGTCTCGGGATTCACGCGGTAACCGCCCCAATGCGGCGGCACTGGCACGACTTGGCCGGCGTATTTTCGCTCGACCTCCTTCATCGCCTCGTCGAGGGCCCGCCGCCCCGAGACGATCGAACTTTGTGGCGACGCCCAGGCTGACAACTGGCTCGGCAGCGGCCGGCTGTGAAAATACGCCTCCGATTCTTCGCGCGATACTTTCGTCGCGGTGCCTTCGACGATCACCTGCCGCTCCAGCGCCAGCCACGGAAAGACGAGGCTCACGTACGGGCTCAGCTCGAGCTCGCGGCCCTTGCGACTGCTGTAGTTGGTGAAGAAAACGAATCCGCGGCCGTCCACGCCCTTGAGCAACACCGTGCGCGCCGACGGCCGGCCCTCGCGCGTCGCGGTGCACAGGGTCATCGCGTTCGGTTCAATGGTTTTCGCCGCCTCCGCCTCCTGGAACCATTTCTCAAACTGCCGGAACGGATCGCGCGAGAGATCCTTCTCGGCGAGGCCGGCGAGACAGTAGTCTTTGCGCAAATCAGCCAGGGACATGTGTGCCGCGACCATGGGCCGCGCGCGCGCGGGTGTCAAAAGTCAACTGTCGCCGCCACGGGTGACCACGCCGGCGGACCGTTTAGCTTTGTCCTGCATCGCCGGGGCGTTATCCGTTGTTCCAACACATGGCCCTTTCCACCTACATCGATCAGCAGAGCGAGCGGTTGCTTGCAACGCTGCGCCGGCTGGTGGCCGTCCGCACGGTCAATCCACCCGGGGAAAACTATGACACGATCACCGCACTGCTCACGGCCGAGCTCGACGCCGCCGGGCTGACCGCGCGCCGGTTCCGGGTTCCGCCGGCGTTGATGCGCCGGTTCCTGCCACCGGAGCAGCACTCATTTCCGCGGTTCAACGTACTCGGCAAGCTGCGCACGCCCGGCGCGCGGAAGACACTCCATTTCAACGCGCACTACGATGTCGTGCCCGTCTCGGGCGCGTGGCGGCACGGCGATCCGTTCAGCGGGAAGGTTGAGCGCGGTTGGATTTATGGCCGCGGCACATCGGACATGAAAGGTTCGATGGCCAGCTTGCTGCTCGCGTTGCGCGCGCTGCGGGCGACGGGCACTCGGCCCGCAATGAATGTGGAGGTGTCCTTCACCGCCGACGAGGAAACCGATTCCGAGCTCGGCGCCGGCTGGCTGGTGCGCCACGCACCGATCAAGCCCGATTACGCGATCGTGATGGAGGGTGGGGAAGGCGGCCACATCGGCTGCGGCCACAACGGCGTGGTCTGGCTCGAGGTCACCGTCCAGGGCCGCGCCGCGCACGGCTCGCAACCCGAGGATGGCATCAACGCGTTCGAGAAAATGTCTGCGCTGGTGCTCGCCCTCGAATCCTACAAACGCACGCTCGCCCGCCGCACGTTCGTCACGCCGGAGGGGCGGATGATGCGCGCGACGATCAACGTGGGTGGCGTCTTCTCCGCCGGTCCGGGCGGGAAGATCAACACCGTGCCCGCCGAGGCGCGGTTCTCGATCGACCGGCGGGTGCTCGCTACCGAGGATCACGCGAAAGCCGAGCGCGAGTTGCGGGCGTTCCTTGCCGCGGCCGCGCGCAAAATCCCGCAGTGCCGAATCAGCATCGCCAAGGTCTCGGAGAACTTCGCGTGCTTCACCTCGCCCAGGCACCCGTTCTTCGCGGCGATGGCCCACAGTGTCGGCCGCGTGCGCCAGGAGGAACCCTCGTTTCACGTTTCCACCGGATTCAACGACATGCACTTTTTTGTGCATCACCTGAAGATCCCGACGATCGGCTACGGACCCGGTGGCAAGAACTATCACGCGGTCGACGAGCGCGCGTCGGTGCGCGACTTGCTGAACACCGCCAAGATTTACGCCGATCTGCTGACGAATTTCGCCGGCTGATCGCACCATCAGCGGGTGGCATGCGTTGCCGTCAACGCGTGCAGGCGTGCCGAACCATCGTGAGGGACCGCAGCGTGGCGCCGGCTACGCCACGCCCTGCCGGATCATGTTCACCGCGATCGCGGCGAGCAGGAGCGAGATGATTTTCGAAATCGCCCGCATCCCGGTCGCGCCGATCAGCCGGCCCAGCTTGTCGCTGTAAGCGAACGCCAGCACGATCAGCACGAGATTCACCGCCAGCGCCGCCAGCGAAATCCACACGCCGACCGTCTGCGCCAGCAGGATCAGCGTGGTAATCGACGCCGGACCGGCGATCAGCGGCATCCCGAGCGGCACCACGCCGAAATCGTCAGCGAGCTTCGCCGGCGCCTCGGCCGCCGAATGCATGATGTCGCGCGCCGCGATGATGAATAGGATCAGACCACCCGCGATTTGGAAGTCGCTCGCGGTGATGCCCAGCGCGCCGAAAATCGTCTGCCCCAGCAACAGGAACAGCAGCGCCACGCCGCCACCGGTCCAGGCCGCCTGCCGCGCGATCCGCCGCCGCTGTTCCAGCGGAACGCCCGTGCCCAGCGCGAGAAAGATCGCCGCCAACCCGATCGGATCGATGGCGACGAACAAGGGGATGAAGGCTTGAAGAAATTGACCGGCAAACTCTCGCATGGCGCCACTGTGCGCAGCGCCCGGCGTGAAAGCAAGGGCGCGACCCTCGCGGCTTGCGCTACTGCAGCAGGTTAGGCACCCGCGCCCGCCGCAAACGCGCGCAAGAAAAACCCGACGGTCCACCCCGCGACAGCATGGCCCATTATCCAATGGATAACCGGCGGTTATTTGCGGAGCCCTTTCGAGCGACGCCCTTTACTCCCTTTGCGGTCGCCCGAAGAATCCCAGCATGGTTCGATCATCCCCTGATCGGGCGCCAGCTGCCGTCTACCCCCGCGGCGCAGCGGCTCTGCCCAAGACTGCTGCATTTCGTCTCGCCTTCGGCCTCACGCTCGCTCTCGCGGGCGGTACCGGCCGGCTTGCGGCCGCGGACGAACCCGCCCCGCAGTCGAGCGCCAGCTGCCTCGAGTGCCACTCCGACGAAACGCTCACCGAACGCCGGCCCGACGGCACCAAGGTTTCCCTCTTTGTTTCCGCGGACAAAGTCGGCGCCTCGGTCCACGGTTCGCTCGAATGCGTCGACTGCCACGAGGGCATCGACGGCGAGGCCTCACCGCATCGCAAGCAGCGCGTCGCGGTGGATTGCTTCTCCTGCCACGACGATACCGCGCCGAAGCACAAGTTTCACTCGCGGCTGCAGCTGGACCCGCGCCCCGAGGGCAAGGACACGTCGTGCACGGAATGCCACGGCACGCACGAGGTGCAGCGCGTGAAGTCGCGCGACTTCGCGATGTCGAAGCCCCGGCTGACCGAAGGCTGCGGTCAGTGCCACGCGCAGGCCCGCGACCACTTCGTCGCCTCGGCGCACGCCCGGCCCGCCGGCAACGCCAACCCGCCGCTCAACTGTCTCACTTGCCACAAGGATCCGCTGATCGCCGCGAAGGAACCGGCATCCATCGCGGAACAAAAACTCGCCCAAGCCAAGCTCTGCGAATCGTGCCACGTCGAGAAACCCGATGTCGCCAGCCAGGTGCTCCGGCAGACGAAGTTCGTGGCGTCCTTCGACCAGAGCGTGCACGGTGCCGCGCTCCACGCTGGCAAACAGGAAGCCGCCACCTGCGTCGACTGCCACGGCGCGCACGAGATGAATCGCGCGATCACTACCGGCGCGCGGATGAACAAACAGCACCAGTCGGCCACCTGCGCCAAGTGCCACGAGGAGCAGGCGCGCGATTTCGATTCGAGCGTGCACGCCGCCGCCTTGCGCAAGGGCAACGCCGACTCCGCCGTCTGCACCGACTGCCATGGCGAACACGACATCCGCGGCCACAAGGATCCGACCTCGCCGGTGCACGCGAGCAATGTCGCCCAGCAGGTCTGCGCCAGCTGCCATGACTCACTCCGGCTCACGCAGAAATACGGGCTCTCGTCCCAAACCTTCCAGACGTTCTCCGACAGTTACCACGGCTTGGCTGCGCGTGGTGGCGCCGTCGAGGTGGTGAACTGTGCCAGCTGTCACAGCGCGCACGCGATCAAGTCCTCGCTCGATCCGACCTCGACGATTCACAAGTCCAATCTCGCGCGCACCTGCGGCGAGTGTCACCCCGGCGCAAACAAGCGCTTCGCCGTCGGCGCCGTGCACGTCAGTCCCCAGACCGCCGATGCGAACGACGCTAACGCCCGCGTGCTCTACTGGGTCGCAACCATCTACGTGTGGATGATCGTGCTGATCGTCGGCGGCATGGCGCTGCACAACCTGCTCGACTTCTTCAAAAAGATCCGGCGCAAGCTCGCGATCCAGAAAGGGCTCATCGAGCCCGAGCACGTCGCGCACCGGCTCTATCTGCGCATGACGGCCCACGAACGGTTTCAGCACGGCGCGCTCGTCATCAGCTTCGTCCTGCTGGTGGTCACCGGCTTCATGCTGCGCTATCCCGAAGCGTGGTGGGTCGTGGGCATCCGCAACCTCAGCGCGCGCGCCTTCGAGTGGCGCAGCCTGATTCATCGGATCGCCGGCGTGGTGATGCTGGTCGCCGGCGTGTGGCACGTGGGTTATCTCGCGTTGTCGCCCGCGGGCCGTTCGCTCCTCCGCGATCTGCTGCCGCGCTGGCGCGACGTCACCGATCCCTGGAAGGTGCTGCGCTACAATCTCGGACTAAGCCCGACGAAGCCGGAGTTCCCACGGTTCAGCTACATCGAGAAAGCCGAGTATTGGGCGCTCGTCTGGGGCACCCTGCTGATGGGCGTGACCGGCATGATCCTGTGGTTCGATAACACTTCGATGGGCCTGATCACCAAGCTCGGCTTCGACGTCTCGCGCGCGATTCACTTCTACGAGGCGATCCTCGCGACGCTGGCGATCATTGTCTGGCATTTCTACTTCGTGATCTTCAACCCGGACGTTTATCCGATGAACCTCGCCTGGCTCACCGGCCGGATGTCCGAGGAGGAGCTGCTCGAGGAGCATCCGCTCCAACTCGCCGACCTCAAGGCGGCCGAAGCCGCGCAGAAGAATTCTCCCGCAACGCCGCCGGAAAATCCGCCGCCACCCGCGGCGTCCTGATCCGCACCGCATCTGCTCGCTGGTTGGGCGGGGTCTCCTGACCCCGCCGCGACCGGCAGCGGTCGCATCGCCGACTCGCCTGTGCCTCGCGCCGACTTTGTGTCATAAAGCCGCCGCAGCGCGTCGGGCCCGGCATTTACCGAGGTTTCACCTCTTGTCCGAGCGGAGCGGACCGATACCTTTGAGGTAACCCCGAACCCCCTTCCGAAAGGAGGATTTTATGAGCGCGATCAAACTACATCTGGAACAGGCGGAGCGCGATGCCGTGGATCGGTTTGCCAGCTCGTTGAAAGTTTCGGCTGAAGACATCGCCTATGCCGCCCTCAACCGCCTCATGCTCGCCTGCGCCGACGCGGAGGTGTGTCGCGACATTACGGAGACACGTGAATGGCGGCGCCACAACCTGCCGCTCTGGAGCGACTCGGCGTGCTCGGTGCACGCCTACGAAGGCAAGGCCGACGAGGAACCCACGCCTTGCCGCCGCATCGAAGCGTAGCGCGCGCGTGCAGCGGCCCGGCCGCCACGGAGTCATCGGGGCGCAGCCTGCTGCGCCCTTTGTCTGCGCTCAGGCCAGCGCGTCGAAGAGGATTTCCGCCGGGTGCAGCGCGTGGCGCCCGGTGCCATCCCGGATTTGATGCCGGCAGCTCGTGCCGGCGGCCGCGATGATCGTGTCGGACGCGGCGGCGCGCACCGCGGGAAACAGCACGAGCTCGCCGATCTGCTGCGAGAGCGCGAAGTGTTCCTGCTCATAACCGAACGCGCCCGCCATGCCGCAACAGCCGGACGGAATCGTCCGCACGCGATAGTTCGCCGGCAACTGCAGCGCAGCCATCGCCGGCGTGAGGGACGAAAGCGCCTTTTGATGACAGTGCACGTGCAGCAGGACCGTGCGCGCCGCGGTGGTGAACGCCTCGCACGCAATCCGGCCCGCCTCGGCCTCGCGCGCGATGAACTCCTCGAAGAGCAACGCATGCCGCGCCAGTCGCTTTGCCGCCTCGCGCAGCGCCGCCGGCACGAGGTCCGGATACTCGTCGCGAAAACCGAGGATGGCTGACGGCTCGATCCCGATCAGCGGGCTGTCGGCGCTCACGAGCGGCGCGAGAAGCTCGACGTTGCGGATCGCCAGCTGGCGCGCCGCGCGGACGAAGCCCTTTGAAAACTGCGCGCGCCCGCTGTCCACGTGATCGGGGATGACGACTTCGTAGCCGAGCCGACGCAGCACCTGCACGGCCTTTATTCCGATCGCCGCGTCCTGGTAATTCGTGAACTCGTCGCAAAACAGCCAAACCCGCCGCCCGGAACCACCCACGCTTCGCCTCGCCTCGACCCCGCGAAACTTTGTGACACCTGTTACACTTTTTCGTTCGAGCGCGGGCGAAGTAGCGGACGACTCACGTCGTCGATCCTCGGAAGGATGAGGGAGATTCCGCGCATACCAGTGCCGCAGCGTCATCGGCGGCAGCTCGGGGAGGCTGCGCTCCGGCGCAAAGCCGACCAATCGCTTGAGCCAGCGACTGAGCACCGGCTGCGTCACAAGCGTGTTGTGCAATCCCGGCGCGAACGCCGCCAGCCGCATGATCCGGGAAAAATTCGCGACGAGCCGCGTTCGCCACTTCACGCCCCGCGCATCGTGGTAGTGTTGCTGCCACTCCGCCTTCAACCGCGTGAGGTCCACGTTTGACGGGCACTCCGATTTGCAGCCCTTGCAGGAAATGCAGAGCTCCATCACCTCGGCAATCTCGTCGCTGTCCCACGGCTGCGCTGGATCGCGCGGATGCGTAAGCATGTGCCGTAGCATATTCGCGCGCGCCCGGGTCGTATCGCGTTCGTTGCGCGTCGCCATGTAGCTGGGACACATCGTGCCGCCCATCAGGTGCGACTTCCGGCAATCGGCCGAGCCGTTGCATTTCTCCGCCGCGCGCAGCACGCCGCCCGCGGCGCTGAAGTCGAAGATCGTTTCATACTCTGGCGCCGGCTCGCCGGGGCCGTGGCGCAGCGACGTGTCCATCGGCGGCGCATCGATGATCTTGCCCGGGTTCAGCACGCCCGCGGGATCGAACACCGCCTTCACTTCGCGCATCAGCGCATAGCAGTCGTCGCCGACCATGAACCGCACGAATTCCCCACGCAACCGGCCGTCGCCGTGCTCGCCGCTAAGCGAGCCACGATACTTCTTCACCAGCGCCGCCACGTCCGCCGCCACGCTGCGGAAAAGCTTCACGCCCTCCGGCGTCTTCAGGTTGAACAGCGGCCGCGTGTGTACCTCGCCTGCGCCAGCGTGCCCGTAGTAAACACAGTCGAGTCCATACTTCCCGCGCAGCAACTCGTCGAACTCACGCAGATAGTCCGGCAGATCGGCCGGCGCCACGGCCGTGTCCTCGACGTTCTCGCGCGGCTTGGCGTCGCCGGCGACGTTGCTCATGATGCCCTGTCCGGCGCGCCGCAGCTCCCAGACTCGCTGCACGTCGTCACCCCATAGCACGGGAAACGCGTAGCCGAGCCCCGCCGCGCACAGCTCACTTTCCAACCCCGCCAGCTCCGCTTCGATGTCCGCGCGCGTGTCGCGCCGGATTTCCACGACGAGGATCGCGCCGGGGTCACCCTGCACGAAGAAGCGGTTGCGTGCCTGCTCGAGATTTTCCTTCGTGCACTCGAGCACGTGACGGTCGATGAGCTCCGCCGCGCTCGGCCGGTGCCGCAACGCATGCAACATCGCCCGCAACGCTTCCTGCACGCTCGCAAAGTGCGCGCACATCAGCGCACCGGGCGGCGGCAGCGGATCGCAATCCAGCTCGAACTCCACGCCGAGAAACAGCGTGCCCTCGGACCCCGCGAGCAGCCGGCACAGGTTGAACGGCCGCGGCGACGCCGGATCGAACACCGCGCAGTCCGCCAGCGCATCCAGCGCGTAACCGGTATTGCGCCGCACCACTTCCGCCTTTGGAAAATGCTCCCGAATCAGCCGGCGGTTTTTCGCCCTACCGAGGAGTTCCCCCACGCGACGGTAGATCCGCGTTTCGAGCGAGTCGGGCGCGGCGCATTTCGCCGCAAACTCGACCGGGGTGAGCGGACCGAACGTCACCTCGCTGCCATCGCTCAGAAATCCCCGCGCGCTCACGAGGTGATCGCGGACCGAACCGTAGACGAGCGAGTTGGAGCCGCAGGAGTTGTTGCCGACCATGCCGCCGATCATCGCGCGGCTCGCCGTCGAGGTCTCGGGACCGAACAGCAGCCCGTGCGGATGGAGCGCGAGATTCAATTCGTTGCGCACGACGCCCGGCTGCACCCGCGCACGCCGCCCCGCGGCGTCGATCGCGACGATCCGGCTAAAGTGCCGGCCGAGGTCGACAACGATGCCGCTGCCCACCACCTGGCCCGCGAGTGACGTGCCCGCTGCGCGCGGGATCAGCCCGAGCCGATGCTCGTTCGCAAAACGGACGAGCGCGCGCACATCCGCGTCGGTCCGCGGCAACGCCACTGCCGCCGGCAGTTCCTGATACTCCGATGCGTCCGTCGCGTAGAGCAGCCGCATCGTCCGGCCGGTGTGCAGTTCGCCGGCAAACTCGCGCGCCAGTCGGGCAAAATCGGCAGGGGAGGGCACGCGTCACGAATGCGCCACCGCAGCCCCGTGTTCAAAGCGGAAAACGCATCGTTGCTGGTCGCGCCGGAGGTGAGCCTACCCGAACAGCTCGCGGGTCGGGTGGCATTTCGCTGCCGCCAGGGAGGTGCCGTACCTTTGCCGGCTTCTCCCTCAAAGTGCTACCAGCCGCCCGCCGCTGCAGCGGGCGGCGTGAGACCGCCTCACTGCCAGTTCAGCACCAGCCGGGTGAAATATGCGGTGTCGAGCCGCTCCACGCCGGGGCCCGGCTGGCTGTTGTAATCGTTGCTGACGCCGATCCGCAGCTTCCACTCCGGCGCGGCCAGCGGGATTTCGTAGAAGGACTCGTGCGTCAGCCGGTAGTTGCCGAAATCCTCGAACGTCGGCACGAAGGCCACCCGGTTCACCAGCTTGGAATTCGTGAACTCCCACTCGTGATTGACGCCGAGATCGAGACCGGCGCTGCTGACGTCCTCTGCCACCGGGTCGCCATAGCCTTCATACCGGTAGGAAATACCCGCGCGACCTGTCAGCGTGTGCTTCGGCTCCTTGATGAAATCGTAGCCCAGGCCGAACGCGGCGATGTTGTAGAGATCGATGTCCTTCACGCGATCGAATCCGCCTTCGTCGCGCACATACCACGATTTGCGCCCGGCGAAATTGTTCTGGTAATCGACGCCCGCCTTGAACTGATCGGCCGCTTTCTGGCCGTCGGCTACCTGCCGGTCATACGCGGTGTAGAACTGCAGCGTGTCCTGCGGCGTCTTCAGCACCGCGCGCGCGCTCACCGCCGTGCCGATCTGCTCCTTGTTGCCGGTCTTGCCGGTGATGTCCACTGCCGCCTCATAGGTCCAGTGCCGGCGAAGCGCGGCCGTTTGCGGATCCTCGTCCCCGGCCTGCCACGTGGCGGCGACCTTGTCGACACTCGTGGTCAGCTGGCCATCGGCGCCGGTGATTCGCAGCGCGCTGCCCTCGCTCGTGACGGTCCCGCTCAGCACCGTGCCGCTCGCGAGACGCACCGACACCGGCTGGTCCGTGGTAATCCCCGTCACCTCACTCTGCTTGATCGCGAGATCGCCCGCGTAGTCGGTTTTCACCAGCACGGCTCCGTCGTCGATCTTCACGACGGTGCCGACGATGCGGGCACCATTTTTGGTTTCAACGACGTCCGCGGAAAGGACGGCGGGCAACAGGCCGAAAGCGGCCGCAACGGACAGAATCCGGCGCAAACGAAGGGAAGGTTTCATGGGCGGCGATAACTCAATGGTTGAGCATTGTCCGCAGACGGTTACGCCGGTTCCCTGCACCCGCTGCTCGACAACGCCGCGGACGCGGGATTGCCTCGCGACATCGATGTCCACGCCCGTCCAACGCCCCGCCTTGATCGTCGCTGATCGTTGGGCGGAATATCAGCTGCTCGACTGCGGCGACGGGATGAAACAGGAGCGCTGGGGCTCGTTCAGCCTCGTGCGGCCCGACCCGCAAATCGTCTGGCCGCGGCACGGCGTGGCGCCCGGCGCGCGCTGGGAGAACTGGGACGGCTTTTACCACCGCAGCGACACCGGCGGCGGCCGCTGGGAGTTTCGCCGCGAGCTGCCGGATCACTGGAAAATCGGCTACGCGCCGCTCGGACTCACCTTCAAGATCCGCCCCACCTCGTTCAAGCACACCGGCTTGTTTCCCGAGCAAGCCGTCAATTGGGATTGGTTTAGCGAAAAGGTCCGCGCCGCGCGCAAGGCGGGTCGTGAAGTTTCCGTGCTGAACCTGTTCGGCTACACCGGTGCCGCCTCCGTGGCCGCCGCGAAGGCCGGCGCCAGCGTCTGCCACGTCGACGCCGCCGAGGGGATGGTCAA
Source organism: Opitutus terrae PB90-1 (assembly GCF_000019965.1). Classification (GTDB taxonomy): domain Bacteria; phylum Verrucomicrobiota; class Verrucomicrobiia; order Opitutales; family Opitutaceae; genus Opitutus; species Opitutus terrae. The sequence goes on along the minus strand of NC_010571.1, from coordinate 1,027,589 downwards.
GTGGTGTCGCGAGAACGCCGCGCTCAGCGGATTGGCGGCGGCGCCGATCCGCTACATTACCGACGATTGCCTGAAATTCGCCCGCCGTGAACTGAAGCGCGGCCGCCGTTACGATGCGGTCATCATGGACCCGCCCACCTACGGCCGCGGCAGTTCGGGCGAACTCTGGCGGCTTGAAGATCACCTTTGGGAGCTGCTGCTCGAGTGTCGCGCGCTCCTCAGCGAGCAGCCGCTGTTTTTTCTGATTAACGCCTACACCGCACGCCTATCCCCCACCGTCGTGGCCAACCTGCTCGCGGAGCTGTTCGACGGTCGGCCGGGCGCCATTTCCGCCGGCGAAGTGGGGCTGCCAATTCAGCGGGATGGCAAGATCCTGCCCTGCGGCATCTATGGTCGCTGGGAAGATTCTGGCTCCCCCAAACCTGGTTGTTGTTAGATTCTCGCGCAGCGGAAACCTCCCTCATGTCGCTCTCCGAAAACTATTTCACCCGCGCCAACGAAATGCTCGCCCGCGCTTGGACGAGCAACGCGCCGACGATCGCGAAGCTCGCGCCGCTCATCGGCCGCTCCGTGGCGCAGGGTGGCGTGCTGCACACGTTCGGCAGCGGCCACAGCGAGCTGATCGCCCGCGAAATCATCGGCCGCGCCGGCGGGCTGGTCTGCGTCAACGGCATCATGGATCCCACCGCCGGTTTCGTGGAGAATCTCGTCGGCTACGGCACCCGGCTCATCGAGCGCCACGATCGCCAATACCAGCTCCTGTCTGGTGAAACGATCATCGTCATTTCCAACTCCGGCAAAAACTCCTCCCCGATTGAGATCGCCCTCTACGCGAAGAAGAAGGGCCTGACCGTCGTCGGTCTTACCGCGCTCTCGATGTCGACCACCTACGCCACGGTGCACCCGGATGGACGGAAACTGCACGAGGTCGCGGACTACGTGCTCGACAACACGGGTGTGCCGGGCGACGCGATCGTCGAGGTGCAGGATGGCATCAAAGCGGGTCCCACCTCGACGCTGATCGGCTGCTCGCTGCTGAACTGGCTGATGCTCGCCGTGATCGAGTGGCTCAAGACCAACGGTCATCCGCTGCCGATCCTGCGCAGCCAGAACGTTCCCGGCGCGATTGAACACAACCGCGCGCTCGCCGAGCGCTACAAGTCCCGGCTGAGCCGCCAACTCGCGTAATTTTTCTCCGTGGGCTCTCCTTCCTACAAAATCGGCATCGACGGCGGCGGCACCAAGACCGAGTGCATCCTCGTCGACGCCAGCGGTCGCATCGCCGCGCACCGGCTGGCGCCCGGCTGCAATCCCAGCGTCGTCGGCCAGGACCAGGCGCGGCTGATCGTCACCGACGCGCTCTGCGGGTTGCTCAACGCTGCGCGCAGCGAGAACCCCGCCGCTCACATTACCCAAACGCAGTTGTTCATGGCGGGCACCGCGCATTTCTGGAACGAGTTTGCCAGCAGTCTCACCGATTTCGGCGCCGTAACGGCCGGACCTGATTCGCTGCCGGTGCTGGAGTTGGCGACGGACGGGCAACCCGGGCTCGTGCTGCACTCGGGCACCGGCTCGTTCGTCGCTGCCCGCGACCGGAAAGGCGGCGTCCATTATGCCGGCGGTCTCGGCTGGCGCTTCGGCGATCCGGGCAGCGCCTATGATCTTGGCCGGCGGGCGATTTCACGCGCGCTACTCGAGCTGCAAGGCTGGCTGCCCACCTCGCGCATCGGGCCGACCGTGCGCGACTCGACCGGACTCGGCGAATCCGCCGACGCCAGCGCCGTCACCCGCTACTTTTACAGCGATCCGACGCCGAACCGCAAAATCGCCGCGCTCGCGCCGGCCGTCCTGCGGCTCGCCAGCGAAGGCGATCACAGCGCTCACGCCCTCATCGTCGAATCCGCCAGCGAACTCATCGATCTCGCCGCCCGCGTGGTGACGCATCTGTTTTCGGGTGTGCCCACCGACTCGCTTCGCGCCGGACTGAGCGGTCCGATCCTTACGCATCCGGTCGTGCGCGAGGTGCTCGCGCCGCGCTCACCGCTGCCGCTCGAACCCGTCACGGCGACGCCGATCGAAGGCGTCCGCCGGCTGCTGCTGCGCGAAGGATAGTTGGCCTGCGCCTGTCGGGTCGACCCCGGCGTCCCCCGCCGGGATGGCGCAGGTTCGCGGGCAGCGCCACTTCCCAGGACGGCCGGTTCACCCGGGCCGCGAACTGCAATTCTGTTCGCCAGCCGTTCGGCGGCGCGTTTGCTGGTCGCATGGGATTTTTCGATCGTCTCGCTGGAAAAAAGCCGTCGCCTCCCTCCGCCGCTGCGCCCACCCCCGCGCCCACGCCCTCCGCCGGCAACGGTGCGGAAACGCCCGGCGCGAGCGCGAAGGCCCAGTTAATCGCAGCGCGCGAACGGCTCGATGCGAACGACCTGCCCGGCGCGATGACGATCTACGAGCAGGTACTCGCCACCGCCGGCGACCGCGCCGACATCCTGGTGACCATTTCCGCCGACCTCGGCAGCACGGGCCACGTGCGCGAGATCGTCGAGCTGGTCGGCCCGCGCTATGACGCCGAGCGGCACGGCGCCGCCACCG